>CAMKLG010000003.1 GCA_946413585.1 uncultured Bacteroidales bacterium | reverse complement strand
TTTCCATAATAATTTTTTTGCAAAAATAATAAAATTTTCAATATTGCACTTTTAGGAGTGAGAAAAAATAACAAGAAAGCGCTTTCTAAAGTGCAATTCATTCAAATTGTATTGTGCTGACACGCCTTCGTCACCCGCATCGGGCTGATGGACAGCACGGTGCCGATAGAGGCTTTGATGAGCGGGTTAACCCATCCCCGTTAGGGGATGCCTATCTGTAGCGGATGCCCACGTGCGGATTCAAATCCCTGGAGGGGATTCATATTCAACGGATTGCCAAAACATTGTCGTGCCCGATGTGCAACCCCTCACGGGGTTGTGGGGGCTACCGCATCGCCAACGGCTACAGACAGGGAACCCCTAACGGGGTTCGGGGGGGCGTGTTTGGGAACGTTCACGCGCTACAGAGATGGAAGCCCTGACGGGCTTGGGAGGGATACGGAAACGAGCCCATCACCGCCCTGCCGAAATCGACGAGGACATTCGTAAGGCTGAGGATGTCCTCTGTCACGACCTCTCCTTCCTCAGGCGGTTGGAAACATGAATGCCCTAGTTCCATATAATATAATAAGAACGCCCTTTTGCCACCATTGTATTGCACTTCGGGAATCCCATCCAAGTGGAAAATGCATTCCGTTAACAATGCGAATAGCAGATTTCAAAAATAATTCCAATCATCCAATATTAATTGCATTGAACAAAAAAAATGCAATTTTTGCAATTGCAAGCCGAGTTCGTTTACTCAGCTTGCATGAACTAATTTGAAGTAGTCATTGAATGTTTATTGAATCGGTGTGATGGTAGAAAAGGACAAATTTACGGTGATGGTGAGTTCATCAGTGAACGGATTTGAAGATCAATTGCTTCGCATTGAGGCACAATTCATCACGTTGGAATATGATGTAATAATGTCAATGTCGGGTTCAATGAAAGTTAACCCAAGACTGCACAACTTTGACAATTGCTTAAAAGCCGTTGAAGAGTGTGATCTGTTTTTTGGAATTATCAGACCTGATTGCGGAACAGGCAGAGACGGAAGTGAAAGTATTACCTTTCAAGAATTTAAGCATGCTCGGGAATGTCATAAACCTTGTTGGTATGTGATTGATAATCGAATTAAAACATACAAGAATTTGCTGAAATCTTTAGTTCTGCGTGAACATCCAGACACAAAAGATGAAGATTTGAACAAAGCCATCACATCTTTCTATGATAACACTATAAGACAAAGGAAGAATCTTCCAAGAGTGTTGGATCTTTTTGAGACCAAAGACTTACATCAGTTTGATCCTTTATGTTTTGTTATGGAAGATTTTGTGAACCACAAAGGTTTACCTAAAGAAGAAATCACCAATAATTGGATGCACTATTATGACCATGAATTGGATATCGCAAAATATATCCGTACAAAT
The DNA here is from genome assembly GCA_946413585.1 of uncultured Bacteroidales bacterium. Taxonomy (GTDB): domain Bacteria; phylum Bacteroidota; class Bacteroidia; order Bacteroidales; family WCHB1-69; genus F23-D06. Next base: position 94,087 of record CAMKLG010000003.1, on the reverse strand, counting down.
TTTGGGGACAAGGTATTCATTGCTAATGTATTAAAAGAATTTTGATTATGAGCGACAATTCGTATATAGTGGATTTTTTACTCAAAGATAGGCAAAATGTGGTGCTTATTCCAACAGCAGACCCCGTAGAGATTGCTAAAAATGCTTGTGCTTTGGCCAACACACAAGGAGGTACTATGCTCATTGGGGTCAATAATCTTGGCGAACTTGTAGGTGTTGGCCTAAAAGAAGCCACGGACATCATAAACAAATGCCTTATCAACAATATACACCCAACACTTCCTTTTACTATTGGCCATTCTGAAAAAGAGGGCAAAAACATTGCAATAGTTTCTGTTTGGGAAGGCCCGAACAAGCCCTATGTTGCAAACGGTGCCTTTTACATACGAAAAGAGGATACTACTGTTGCTGCCTCATCTGACGAAATGATTGGCCTTTTTGAAGAAAAATATTCATTAGATGAAGGATGGGAACGGAGAACGCAAGTTTCTGCTTCTATTGATGATTTAGACGGTGTTGCCATATCAAAAATTCGAAACGTATTACTTCAGAAAGATGGAAAGTATGCGACAGCTTCAGAAGTGGAAATTATGCGAACTATGGGATTTGTAAAAGACCAATCCTTCACAAATGCTGGTGTTGTGGTAATGTCAAAACAGCCTTCCATATTTATACCTCAAACAAGAATTAGAGTGTCGGTATTCACAACGGATAATGGTCAAGCATCTTTGGCAGATGTAAGGTTATACGATATTAGTCTTATATCCGCTGTTGACGAAGTGGTCGCCTATCTTTACAATCTATATCCTAAGCGTGTTGTTATCGAAGGAATGTTACGCTCTGATGTCGAGTCATTGCCGTTGTTGGCCTTACGAGAAGGAATATTAAACGCCGTAGTTCATCGTTCGTATGAAAGCCATCAGTCTTTTGTTGCCATTAATGCATATAGCAATTATCTGGAAATTGTTAATAGTGGGAATCTTATGGATGGTGTCACCTTGGATGGATTAAAGAGCGTTCATCGTTCTGTTTTACGTAATCCGGATATTGCAAATGCGTTTTACCAATTAAGATATATCGAAATGGTGGGAAGTGGTACTTTAAGGATTATTGAATCCTGCAGACAAAACAGATGCGAAGAACCAGTATGGACATTGGCGAACAATTGCGTGATTCTGACTTTTCCAAATGTCCATCATAATTTACAACCATTGAAAGAAAAGAAATCTGTTGATGTTTCCAATCTAACGACAGACAATTCGGTCAAAGTTTCATTAACTGCTATTATGGATTATTTAGCTACTCATGATCACGTTAAATTAAATGAGTTGACAGAACTGACAGGAAAGAGCTACCCTTCAGTGAAAAGGTACATGCGAATTCTGAAAGACGCATCATTAATTGAATATCTTGGTAATTTGCGTTCTGGTGGCTGGGCATTATCTAATAGTGTCAGCACCTCGCGTCATAACAGACCGCTTGATGATCCCAATGATGATCCCAATGATAATCCCAATGATGATCCCAATGGTGATCCTAATGGTGATCCTAATGGTGATCCTAATATATAGCATTTGATGATTGAGGAAAAAGTGACATTGGCATCTCATTTCTCAGCTACTTTTCTTCCGATCTCCCAGCGGTTCCATAATTCGCAACAACAGTTTGGAATTCTGCAAATCCCAAAAGAAGCTAAACGCCCTCACCGATGCCCGTCACTCTGACGAGGAAATCGAGCACCGTTTGCGGCAAATCGATACGGACATCCGCCATGTGGAGGAGGCTCTGCGGAACGACCTCTTCTTCCGTGGCCTGCTCCGTCCGTAGCCGCCGTCACGCGCCTCCCTGTCCCACACCGCTTCCAACCGCCACGCCTCCGACACCCGCATCGGGCTGATGGACAGCACCGTGCCGATAGAGGCGCTGGTGAGCGGGGTTATTCATCCCCGTTAGGGGATGCCTATCTGTAGCGGATGCCCACGCGCGGGTTCAAATCCCCGGAGGGAATTCATATTCAACGGATTGCCGAAACATTGTCGTGTCCGATGATACCCGTTCAGCAATTCCGATGATACCCGTTCACTTGCATGGAAGAGTTTTCATTAATTTGCTCAAAGTCGTGCTGAGCCTGCCCCTCCAGTCTGGCCATTCCGAAATCATCGATAATGAGCAGGCCGTGGGAGGCGAGTTTGCGAAGGAAGTTGCTCTCTCGTCCTTCAAGGTGGGCCAGTCTAAGGCTCTCGATGAGAGCGTTCATGGTGAAGTAAAGTGTCTTGACACCCTCACGGCAGGCGCGGTCTCCCAGGGCGCAGGCGAGATAGGATTTCCCGGTTCCGGTAGGTCCGTTGATGATGACGGTTCTGCCGGCATGGAACATGCGCTCCAGTTCCGGGTCGTCCTTCCTCAGCAGGTCGTTGATCCGCCATCCATTAAACGCTATAACGCGCATGTAGCCGTTGACCGTCCCTTTGTTGATTGGTAACTTGCGGGCTATGCCGCGGTTCGTTTCTCCTTGCTGCTTCAGTAGCAGCACTTGCTTGATTATGCTCTCATCTCTTTTACTGTTCCTGCCATTTTTGCACTGTTTTTGTTATCAGTACAAAGATAATGGAAACTCTCCATGTAGTGAACGGGTATGCGCCGGAAAAATCACACCGCCAGTTGCCGATTGAACGGGTATGGGGCGGAATATGTAATACTCTATAGATACGCTATACCCTTTCTAAAGGACATTGTAAATAATCGAATACAAGAAGTTCACAGGAAGGAACTTGGAAGGAACTTGGAAGAAACTTGGAAGGACACTGAAAAGTGCAAAACCTTACCCCTTCTCGACAGCTTTACTATAGCCGTTGGTTGGCAAAATTGAAACTCACCATGTAGTGAACGGGTATCGGGCGGAATATGTAGGGCGCGGTCGGGAACGTCCTCGAGCCACGGAGATGGAAGCCCTGACGGGCTTGGGAGGGATACGGGAACGAGCCCATTGCCGTCTTTCCGAAATCGACGAGGAAATTCGCAAGGCTGAGAATGTCCTCCGTCACGACCTCTCCTTCCGTCGCCAGCTCCGTCCGTAACCGCTGTCACGTACCTCCATGGCACACACCGGCGTCAACCGCCACGCCACCGACACCTGTATCAGGCTGATGGACAGCGCCGTGCCAGTGGAGGTGATGAGACTGTAGAGCTGTCGCATCTCTTCGAGATGCTCGCCCACCCACCATTCGCCGCAGGCGAACCCCGAAACCCACAAAACAATCGCAATTTACCGTTCATCACCGTTTCATACGCTTGGAAGCGGATGCTCCTACGCATTCAATCTTCTCCGCACACCAACTGCTAACTACTAACTGCTAACTTTCCAAGTTTTTCTTCAAAAATTCCACCCAGATCTCCCGATACACACGTGCCATTATTTCTGCACTTTTTTTGCACTTTGCCAATTTTATCACGAAACCTGCCACTTTTACACCGAAAAATATCATTTTTATATATTTGATTTTTAGTAAGTTAAACTGATTTTTGCCGTTGATTTTCTTGAAAGGATTTTGTATGTTTGCTGCCTAAAATTTAATGTTTTTATTGTTTAAATTAAACTGTTATGACGAATATTATAGATGTAGAAGACAAGATGATCACCTTGAGAAACCAGCAGGTTATTGTGGATGCCGATGTGGCAGAACTCTATGGGGTACAAACCAAGAGAATCAACGAGGCGGTCGCCAACAATCCAGAGAAGTTTCCGGAAGGATATGTGTTTCAGCTTGACAATCAAGAATTTGCGGATTTGCGGTCGAAAATTTCGACCACAAATTATCAAATGACCAGACAAAACCCTAAAGCTTTTACGGAAAAAGGGTTGTACATGTTGGCCACAATCCTGAAAAGCCCCAAAGCTGTGGAGACCACCATCGCCATTGTGGAAGCTTACGCGAAATTGCGTGAACTCGCTCAGGTGATAGCCGAAGTGTCGCAACATGAGGATGACAAAGCGGTGCAGCAATCGCTGATGCAACGTGGTGGACAGCTGGCGGCGGAGCTGCTGGCGGACAATCTGCCGATTCAAAGCAGTGAGACTTCCGTAGAACTGAACCTTGCCATGTTCAAACTCAAACACACGGTGAAGCGAGAGAATGACGATGAAATTGCTCAACTGAAACGCGAACTGGAGCTATTGAAACGAATAGTGAACGACAAAGGGGAGCTGTAGGTTCCGTCGCTCACCCCGTTCACTGTCGGTTACCGGTTACCAGGCTCGCGACGCAGCTACCTGGTGACTGGTCACCGGTGACTTTTGTTTGCAAACGATTTTCCCCAGTTATGTTCGTGGTCCAATCCAGATATCTGTATCGGGCATTCCAGATAGGTGCATGAGCATGCAAAACATTTGCAATTGACAGTTGACAGTTGACAGTTGACAGACTTGAGACTTGAGACTTTTGGGAAACTCGGGAGGGCTTTTTTTGTTTTGCAATCTACTTTCTACCATCTACCATCTGTGCTCAACCGCCCGTTACGTGGGTAACTCCGGGTATACTGCCGAGATGTATACCGTTGACCGATGGAGGTTCCGCCGCGAACGGAGTGAGCGGCGGAATGGCGGTTCGCTCATGTTCCCTTTTTTTCACTCCATGTGCGGCACACCATTCCGCAGACGACGTCAGGAGCCGGCGGAATCTCCGTCACCCCAGCCAAATTCTTCCAAAAAACCAGCTGGTCCGCTCCATGTAGGTGCATGTTTGTCTCTGTGTGATTTTAACAATTTTGCAACTTTTATCCCGAAACCTGCAACTTTTATATTGAAAAATGTCATTTTTATATATTTGATTTTTAATAAGTTGAATTAATTTTGCCTTTGATTTCCTTGAAAAGATTTTGTAGGTTTGCGGTCTGGAATTATCAAAATTTAAAGTAAAAAATCTTATGAAGCAAAATGAAATAACAGCAGAGAACGAACAGCCAACCACGAAAACTGGTGAGATTATCCTCTACCAACCGGACAACAGCATCAGATTGGAAGTGCGTATAGAGGGTGAGACGGTGTGGTTGAACCGCAAACAAATGGCTACCTTGTTCAACAGAGACAAGAAGACTATCGGCAAACATGTGAACAATGCTTTAAAGGAAGAATTGGCCGGTTTTCCAGTTGTCGCAAAATTTGCGACAACTGCCGACGATGGCAAGAATTATCAGACGGAGTATTATAATCTTGATATGATACTATCGGTCGGCTATCGCGTAAAATCAAAGCGAGGCATTGAGTTCCGACGTTGGGCAACATCCGTACTGAAAGACTATCTCCTTCGTGGATACGCCATCAATCAACGTGTCCAGTATGTGGAACAACGCATAAATACGCAACTGCAGGAACATGCGGAACGAATCCACAACCTTGAGAACAAGGTTGATTTCTTCGTGCAAACCGCCCTGCCGCCTGTGGAAGGCATCTTCTTCGACGGCCAGATCTTCGATGCCTACACTCTCGCTTCCGACCTGATTCGTTCCGCAAAAAGACGCATCGTCCTCATCGACAACTATATCGACGATTCGGTGCTTCTGATGTTGGCCAAACGAGTAGATGGTGTAACGGCGGAGATTGTCACGCGGCGTATTACAGAAACGCTATCCTTGGACATCGAACGGCACAACCTGCAGTACCCGCCTGTGACCGCCAGGGAATGCGACCGCTTCCACGACCGCTTTCTCATTATCGACGACACGGTCTATCACCTCGGCGCATCGCTCAAGGACCTGGGAAAGAAATTGTTCGCGTTCAACAAGATGGAAATAGGAGCTGAGGTACCTTTTGTGTGACACATCTTTATTCGCCCCAGGCGAACCTTTCTGTGCTTTCTGTGGTTTCTGTGTGACGTACCTCTTTTCGCCGCAGGCGAACCCCGCAAAAAAATTTTTTCTTGACGGCGGTTTGAAAAAAAACTATTTTTGCAACTTGTAAAATTTTGGAATCAACAACAATCAAAAATATAAGAACAAGAATCATGTATCCGATTTTACATCATCCTATCTTGGACATCCCCGAAAGGGAGATCACGACCTTTGAGTACAAGGGTCAACAAGTGAAGGCTGCGAAGGGTTATACCATTGCCGCTGCCCTGCACCAGGCAGGTTTTCCCATCCACAGTCACAGTTTGAAGGGCCGCGAGCGCAGCATGGACTGCGGTATCGGCAAGTGCGGCGCGTGCGAAATGCTCGTTGATGGCGAGGTGAAGCGTATCTGCGTCACGCTCGTCGATGGCGTGAAAAAGGTGGAGGAGATTAACTCTGACTTTCTGCCAACCGCTGAAAGCTGCAAAGCGAAATCTGCCCCGAAGGTCTATAAGACGGAGGTGGTGATTGTGGGTGCCGGCCCTGCGGGTCTCGCCTGTCGCGAACAACTCAACAAGTTCGGCATCCCCAACATCGTCATTGACAACAACGACCGCATCGGCGGACAGTTCAACATGCAGACGCACCAGTTCTTCTTCTTCGAGAAGGAGCAGAAGTACGGCGGAATGCGCGGTTTCGACATCGCCAAGACGCTGGCCGGCGACGACCATTCCGGCATCATACTCAACAGCACGGTGTGGGACATCCTCGAAGGCAAGCGCGTGGCTGTCAAGAACATGGAGGACAACAGCATCTATTACGTGGATGCCAACTACTTGGTGGTTGGTACGGGTGCGTTCCCGTTTATGCCGGTCTTTGAGAACGATGACTTGCCGGGTGTTTACACTGCCGCCGTCGTGCAGAAGATGATGAACCTGCAACACACGCTGCTCGGCAAGCGCATCCTTACCATTGGTGCAGGTAATATCGGCTATCTTACTTCCTATCAGGCAGTTCAGGCAGGTGCGCAAGTGGTGGCCATCGTAGAGGCAATGGACCACGAGGGCGGCTTCCCGGTGCAGGCCAACCGCGTGCGCCGTCTCGGCATCCCGATTATCACCTCACATACACTGCTGAAGGCCATCCCCAACGAGGACCACACTGGCGTGGTAGGCGCGGTGATTGCCGAGTGCAAGAATTTCAAACCCGTCCCTGGCACGGAACAGGTCATCAAAGACATTGATCTCATCAATATTTGTACCGGTCTGAAACCCGACAATCTTATCCTTGAAAAAGGTAAAGTCACCTTCGGACTTAACACCTACGGCATCGGCGATGCCACCCGCGTGGGCGAGGGCACCTGCGCTGTGTTGCGCGGTAAGCAGGCCGCTATGGAAATCGCCCAGTCGATGAATGTGCGTTTCAACTACGACGATTATCTGGCAGTGACCAAGGATTACGCTGATTCCCAACAACATCCGGTGCGCGTATTAGAGAAGCCCAATCGTCCCGCCGGCGACCGTTTGCAGAAACCCTTCGTCATGGCCGACTGTCTCTACGGTTTCGCCTGCAACCCCTGTACGTTCGCCTGCCCGCAAGGCGCCATCACCAAATCCGCGACCAACTGCGTGCCACAAATCGACTACGAAAAGTGCATCGGTTGTATGAAATGCGTGAACCACTGTCCGGGCCTGGCCCTCTTCGGCTACAACATCCCGAAGAACTGGCTCTTCCTGCCGTTCGAGTACGAAGCTGAAGAGAACGCCGAGGTCTATTTGGTGGACGACAATGGCAAGAATATCGGAGAAGGTATCATCGAGAAAATCACCAAAGGCGACAACAAGACGCATGTGGCTCGCGTGAAATCGTTGACCTTGAGCGGTGATGATTTGATGCAAGTCACAGGTTTCATTGTGAAAGAAAAATATCCTAAGCCGCTGAAATGGCAGAAGTTAGACGAGAAAATGGATGACCCTGCTTTCGTCTGCCATTGCGATGACGTGAAGGTTGAGACGTTGTTGGAGGCGGTGAAGGGCAAGAAGATCATCTCTGTGGATGAGCTGAAGCACATCACGCGTATGGGTATGGGTCCGTGCCGCGGCAAGCGTTGCATCCCGCGCGCGAAACAGCTGCTCGCAGGCTATGGCGTGGAGGTCGTTGGCGACGCCACCCCGCGCGGTCCGCTCTCCTCACAGCTCAACATCGGCGAGCTCTGTTCGAGCGACCAACCTGCTGAGTTTGTGACGAATGTCAACGGAAATCCCACCCCGAAGGTCGAATGCGACGTCTTTGTGGCGGGCGGTGGTATCACAGGTAGCGGTCTGTTCCGCTATTTCGCTGAAGCTGGCAAGAAGGTGGTGCTCTGCAATGCAGAGAGAGGCTCTTCCTGGCGTTGCATCGGCGGCGGCCGTCCGAGCTTCTCCGTTCCGGAAATCGCTGATATTGCGGAACATAACCGCGCGATCTTCGAATCTATCCAGAAGGTGACGGACATCCATTACAAACCCACCCGTTACGTCAGTTTCGCCCACGACGAGGCCAATTACAAGGCATTGGAGAAATCCCTCGGCTGGAGCGACGGCTACATGGTTGATAAGAAAGATTTCGTGAAGGAAGTTTCGCCTTACTTCAACCCGAATCTCAATACCTATCAGGCTGCCTGCATCACCAATGCTTGCTGGCAGGCCACGCCTGGTCCCACCATCCACTACATCCGCAACCTCGCCATCGAGCGTGGCGGTGTGCTGTTGGAGGATACCCAGCTCGTGGAGGTGCAGAAGACCGCCAAGGGCTTCATGGCATTGGTGAAGACCCACGACAAACAGTTTGTGGAGTACCATTGCGAGCATTTCGTGAATGCCCTCGGGCCTTCGGCGAACAAATTTGCGGAACAGTTGGGTATGTATCTTGGTCTTTATCCCATTAAACACCAAGCCTTTATCACGCATCGTTTGCCGATGTTGGGTAAGGATGGCGACTCTTTGGATATGCTCATCGACCGTCGGAAGTACAAAGGCTTTTCCGCTGTTTATGGGCAGCAGTTTGCTGAAACAGGCCAGATTATCGGCTGCGCTTCGCCTGCTACTGAACAGCAACAGGCTGGCAAGGAGCTGAAATACAACACGCAGGACTTCTTGCAGGTGTGCGCGGAGATGTTCATCGACTGGATTCCGCAGTTGAAGAATGTCAGCTTCCAGGCCACATGGGCGGGCTACTACACCGAGCCGCGCTACATTGTGGATCCCGAGCACGGCCTCTTGGTCGGTATGCGCGGACACGGCTTCATGTTGGGTCAGTACCTCGCCAAGATTTACGTTGATAAGTACCTCGGCAAGGAGGCACCCTCCTATATGTCGCGCCTCGCCATCAGCGGCGACGGTTTGAGCGAAAACGCCTTCCAGTAGGGGTGAATAACCCTTCGCCCGAAGATTTGTGTTTTGCAAATCTCCGCAATTGTAATAACGACCACAAAACGTGGTCGTTTTTTATTTTCTATGTGTATATTTGAATTTTATGTACTTTTGCACCAAAATTCAAAGCAATAATGAAAACACTACGTCAACAGTTTTTGGCACATATTGGACAAACTTCTCCCGAGCCCTTGCTATTGGAAGTGGAACGCGCGGAAGGCGTTTTTTTCTATACCCCGGAAGGAAAACGATACTATGATTTGGTGTCGGGCGTTTCGGTAAATAATGTTGGTCACGCTAATCCTGCTGTGGTATCCGCTGTACAGCGTCAAGCAGCTGATTACATGCATGTTATGGTGTATGGTGAATTGGTGGAAAGACCGCAAGTGCAGTATGCGAAACGACTCTCTGAATTGCTTCCGGATCCATTGGATAGCGTCTATTTCGTCAATTCGGGCAGCGAGGCAGTGGAGGGGGCACTGAAACTGGCCAAACGCTACACGGGTCGGCACAAGATGATGTCGATGCATTGCGCATATCACGGGTCTAACCACGGTTCGCTCAGCATGATGGCTTCCCCTGAAGGCGATACCTGGAAAGCTCCATTCCAGCCACTGCTTCCTAACGTGGAATACCTGTGGTTCAATAACTTTGACGACATTAACCGCATTGACGAGGAGACCGCCTGTGTGTTAGTAGAACCTGTTCAAGGTGAGGCGGGCGTGATTCCTCCGAAAGAGGGCTATCTGCAAGCCCTCCGCAAACGTTGCGACGAGACAGGTACTATGCTGATTTTCGATGAGATACAGACTGGGATGGGTCGCACTGGCGCGATGTTCGCCATGCAAAAATATGGCGTGACTCCCGATATCGTCTGCCTGGCGAAAGCCTTCGGCGGTGGAATGCCCCTCGGTGCCTTCATTTCCTCCAAAGAGGTTATGGACTCTCTCCAAAGCAATCCCGTTTTGGGACATATCACTACCTTCGGGGGACATCCTGTGTGCTGTGCTGCGGGACTTGCCGCACTCCAGTATAATATTGATAATCACTTGGTTGCCGATGTCGAAGAGAAGGGAAAACGTTATGAAGAGGCGTTGAAAAATGCACCGCATGTGCAAGAAATTCGTCGCAGTGGCCTGCTGATGGCTGTAGAACTCGGCTCTTCCGAAAAACTCTTCAAGATGATGGCTCTCTTCAAGGAATATGGCATCATGAGCGACTGGTTCCTCTTCTGCGATACCGCCTTCCGCATCTCCCCGCCACTGACAATTTCGGAGGAGGAGATTGATGATTCGTGCCGGATTATTTTGCGCTGCTTGGAATCTATTTAGCTTTTGGCTTTTAGCTATTAGCTTTTGGCTATTAGAACTTAAACATAGGACTTAGACATAGAACTTAGACATAGAACTTTGACGTATGACGTATGACTTTTGACTATTGTCTATTCCCTATTGCCTTTTAACCTCTAAACCATAAACCTTAAACTATTAACCTTATAACTACTCAATCAATGACTACACCAACCACAGACTTACTCCAAACCCCCATCGAATTTTTGAAAGGTGTGGGAGAAAAGCGCGGTGCTGTACTTCGTAAGGAGTTCAATATCCAGACTTTTAACGACTTATTGTACTATTTCCCGTATCGCCACATTGACAAGTCGCATGTGTATCATGTCAGTGACATTGTGAACGATGGCGGTTATATTCTCTTGCGCGGCACCGTCAGCAATGTTCGTATTGTAGGACAGATGCGTGCTCAACGACTCACAGCGCAATTCAATGACGAGACTGGCTCCATCGAGCTGGTCTGGTTCAACGGCATCCGTTGGGTGCAAGACGTATTGAAGACACGTAAGGAGTTCGTCATTTTTGGCAAACCAACGCTCTTCAATGGGCGGTGGAACATCACCCATCCTGAGTTGATAGATCCGGCACAGCAACAGAATTCTCCGATATCCTTGCGTTTCCAGCCCCTCTACAACACTTCCGAGACGGCCAAGAAGAAATCGCTGGACTCCAAAGCAATGTCCAAGCTGACGGCTAACCTCCTAACGCAGGTTAAAGACATCATCCCTGAAACGATGCCTCGCGAGATGGTAGAGGAGCTGCATCTGATGACCTTGCGCGACGCGCTTGTCAACATCCATTATCCCGAAGACAACCAAAAACTTTCGCAAGCCACGTTGCGCTTGAAGTTCGACGAGCTCTTCTTTACGCAGCTTAAACTGCTGAAGCTCAAACTGATAAATACTAACCGCTTCGAGGGCTTTGTGTTCTCGCAAGTAGGACATTATTTTAACACTTTCTATAAGGAATGCTTGCCGTTCGACCTTACCAATGCGCAGAAGCGAGTGCTCAGGGAGATTCGCGGCGATGTGGGCAGCGGTCGTCAGATGAACCGTCTGCTGCAAGGCGATGTGGGCAGCGGCAAAACGATTATCGCGCTTTTCAGCATGCTGTTGGCTATCGACAACGGTTATCAAGCCTGTATGATGGCTCCGACGGAGATTCTCGCCACCCAACATTACGAAAAAATCAGCAAACAGCTGGAATCTTTGGGATTACGTGTAGAATTTTTGTCTGGTTCTACTAAAACCTCCAAACGCAAACAGCTGCTCGCCGACTTGCAAAATGGTCAGGTTAACATTCTCATCGGTACGCACGCACTTATCGAAGATAACGTGGTTTTCAATAAGTTAGGAATTGTCGTTATTGACGAACAACATCGTTTTGGGGTGGAACAGCGCGCAAAATTGTGGCGTAAAAGTGGAGCCACACCACCGCACATTTTAGTGATGACCGCCACGCCGATTCCGCGCACTTTGGCCATGACCTTATACGGCGACTTGGATGTCTCCGTCATCGACGAGTTACCTGCTGGGCGTAAACCTATTGTCACGTTGCATTATTACGAGAAAGACCGCCTCAAAATGTTCGGTTTCCTGAAACAGCAGATTGCTGAAGGCCGACAAGTGTTCGTCGTCTATCCCTTGATTCAAGAGTCAGAGGCGTTGGATTTACTTGATTTACAGGCTGGTTACGAAGCCGTTGAGCGCAGTTTTCCGCCACCGGAATACAGCATCGGTGTGGTACACGGCAAGATGAAGGCCGAGGAGAAGGATTACACCATGAACTGTTTCAAGAAGGGGCAGATCCAGATTCTGCTCTCCACCACAGTGATTGAGGTGGGTATTGACGTGCCGAACGCCACGGTGATGGTCATCGAAAATGCCGAGCGCTTCGGACTCTCACAGCTGCATCAGTTGCGCGGTAGGGTAGGGCGCGGCGGCAACCAGTCATATTGCATCCTTATGTCCAAGTACGAACTTTCCACGGACGGTCGCAAACGATTGAACGCCATGGTCGAAACTAACGACGGTTTCGAAATTGCCAACTTCGACCTGCAACTGCGTGGCCCTGGCGACTTGCAAGGTACCCGCCAAAGCGGCATGCTCGACTTCAAAATCGCTGACCTCACCAAAGATGAGAAGTTGGTGGCATATACTCGCAATTATGCCCAACAGGTACTGGAGAAAGACCCAGATCTTTCGTTGCCCGAACACAAACGTCTCGCTGAAACATTGGAGAAACAGAGTCAAAAGGACATCAATTGGAGCGTAATCAGCTAATATCAGACCTTTAAAAACACGTAGAGACGCGATTCATCGCGTCTCTACAACAAGTTTTCACAAAAAACCGTAGATTATTTGCGAATATCCATCTCTTTCAACAGATAGCCGGCACCGCCGTACTTGTCAATGACGAAGAGGACGTAGCGGACGTCAACGTTGATACAGCGTTGCAGATCGGTGTTGAAGACGATGTCGCTGCTCAATGCTTCCCAGTTGCCGTCGAAAGCCAAACCGATGAGTTCTCCATTACCGTTCATGATCGGGCTGCCAGAGTTACCACCGGTGATGTCGTTGTTGGAGAGGAAGCAGACATGCATTGTACCGTCTTTATCCAAGTATTGACCGAAATCTTTCTTCAAGATGAGGTCTTTCAACTTTGCAGGCACGTCAAATTCGAAATCGCCAGGAATCTCTTTTTCGAGGATACCCTTGGTGGTGGTGTAGTAGTTGTAGTGCACACCATCAGCGGGATAGTAGTCGCAGATGGTACCGAAAGTGGTGCGCATGGTGCTGTTGGCATCGGGATACATCGGCGTGGAAGCCTTCATCTCCTTCAGTGCAGCGATGTAGGTGCGACGAGGAACTTCCAGTTTTCTGTCTGTATCGAATGCGGACATGTTGAGAATAAGATATTGGAACACAGCATTTAAGTATTGGCATGCGGGATCGTTGTCAAGCACCTTGTTGGAGGGTTTCTTCACGAATTTCTCGAAGTTCTCTTTGCTGATGAAGATAGAATTGAGTAAAGCCTTCTCGTAAGCGTCGTAGTTGCCTTTGTAGTTCTTGGTGAAGAATGTCAGGTCAGGACGATTGCTCTCCGCATATTTTTCCCATGTTTTGAGGGATGCCACGATAATCTTTGCTTCAGTGGCAGGATCGGTATCGTCGTTCTGAGCGGCAAAAGTCTTCAGCAGTTTTTCAGCTTTACTGTCGTCGTAACCTTTCTGCCCTTTCTCAAGCGTCAAGGATTTTTGGAGAGCGCGAGCCGCTTTCAGCGTGGAGGAGGTATAGATGGCCAAGTTGGCGTTCATCACAGATTTGTACTTTGTGCCGTCAGCTTCTTTACAGATTTTCTCGATTTCGCTCAAGCAGTTGCCGTATTTTTCTTTGCGGCCCTTGTCGGCGTTGATCCATTTGATCAGTTCGGCCTCTTCCTTAGCCTTGGATTCCACCACTTTGAGGGCGATTAAGCTTTCTACTTCGCCGTGTTGGTTTTTCCAGGTGTTGGCCAAGCTGGCATGTTTGTCGGCATATTGCAAATTCACCTTATTAGAAGCTTCCATTGCGTCGTGCATGACGGGCAGAATAGCATCCAACGGTTCGTAAAGAGCAGGAGCGTTGATGTTGATTTCGTTCTGCACTTCGTAGGAGGTCATGAAGCGATTGGTGGTGCCAGGATAACCCCAAATCATAGTGTAATCTCCAGGTTGATAGCCTTTTAAGCTGATAGGCAGATAGTGCTTCGGTTTCATAGGTACGTTGTCCTTGGAGTATTTCGCAGGGGAGCCGTCGGGGGCGGTGTAGATGCGGAACACGGTGAAGTCGCCAGTGTGACGAGGCCACATCCAGTTGTCGGTGTCGCCACCGAATTTACCGATGGCACTCGGGGGAGCCACCACGAGGCGCACATCCTCATACATGGTGTAAATGAACATGTAATACTCATTTCCTTCGTAGAACGGTTTCACCACCACTTTGTAGCGGCCGTCAGCGGAATTCTCCTTCTTCAGTTTCTTGATGGCCTCTTCCACATATTTTGCGCGCTCGCTCTCAGTGGTCTTTTCGTCAACCTTTGCCAACACGATGCTTGTCACATCTTCCATTCTTTCAAGAAAATGCACGTGGAAATTTACGGGCAATTCCTCTTCCTTGCTCATGGCAAAGAAACCATTGTTCAGGTAGTCGTGCTCCACACTGGAGAGTTCCACGACAGAAGAATAACCACAGTGGTGGTTCGTGAACATCAAACCGTCTTTGGAGACGATCTCGCCCGTGCAGAAACCGTCGCCGAGTTGCACGATAGCATCCTTCAAGGAAGAATGGTTGATGTCGTACAACTGTTCTGCGGTGAGCTGCAAGCCCATCTTCTGCATTGTCGCATAGTTGTAATTCTTGATGAACATAGGCAACCACATGCCCTCATCTGGCGGATTCACGGCAAAAACAGGTGCCGTAATCGCCAAAACTGCCACTAACAGCAGTTGTTTTTTCAAAAAGGTTAAAAATTTCATAGTACTTTTATTTGTTTATTTGAACTTTGATTATTGGCTTTTAGCTTTTAGCTGTTGGCTATTCCCTACTACTAAGATGCCTCAACCCCGTCATTTATTACACCCTCATCCTCTTTTTTCTCTAATTCGTTGAAAATCCGCTTGTTGAAAATGATTGCCAAAACGATTCCGACGGTGATGCAGGAGTCAGCGAAATTGAAAATGGCCGGGAAAAAGTAAGAACCTCCCCAAAGTGGAAATTTTTCCGGAATCGGGAAGAGCTGCAGATAGAACATATCCACCACTTTGCCGAAGAAAAACGGCGCGTAACCGTGGCCAGGCGACCATTTGGCAACATCCAAGAAATCGCTTTCCGTGAACCAGATGCCGTAAAACATGCTGTCGATGATATTGCCCAAAGCACCAGCAACCACCAAACAGAAAATCGTCAACACTATACCATCCATCTTGTTCTCTCTCAGCCGTTTGACAAAATACCAGCAGAGAACACCTACTAGCAGTATGCGCACGAGGGAGAGCAGAAGCTTGCCGATTTGTTTCCCGAAACTGATACCGAAAGCCATGCCTTCGTTCTCCACAAAATGTAAGTTGAACCATTGTCCTAACAAAGGGATTGTCTCCCCTAAGGTCATGTTGGTTTTCACCCAAAATTTGATGATTTGGTCAATCAGTATGAGCAAAAGCACAACAATTGCTGCAATCCAAGCGTATTTCTTTTTCAATTCCTCAGTTTTTATAATATGATAAAGTCTTTTTTCCGAAGATTAAACGGCAAAAATACAAAATTATCCAATATGACTACGCTTTGTCGTTACAATTTTCCCGATTGTTTAAGCCTATTGTTCTCTCATGAAGATTTATTTCGTTGATAATAAAATGTGATGATGGTGCGTTACGAAATATTTAGTATTTTTGCCATTCGTTTTTAGAAAAAAAGCATTATGAAAAAAATGAGAATTTTTTTGCCGATAATGGTTGCTGTCATAGGCATGTTTTTCTTTGTCCAATGCAAGAAAGATCATTCCTGCAACATGAAAGTCTCCTGTTTTTTATCCAGCAATGGATTGGATCCGGACACTCTGGTGCCGTTCGCCAGTATTTCTTTTGATACGGTGAAATACAACGCCGGATTAGCTGTGCGTCCCGACATCGCGAAAGTGCAAAATGTACTTACCAATGCCCAAGGCGTCTTCACCTATACGCTTGAATATCCTGCTTTGCTGATTGTCAATGCGGTGAAAATTGACACTGTCTATGATGAATTTGACAGCTCTATCGTTACCATCACCAAATACACAGGTACCACTCAGATACAAGTGAACGAAGGAGAAACGACAGAGAAGTCCATCATGATGGTCGAGACTAACTAAATAACTGATTTTGAATAGGAAACATTATAGTTATCTTTTCCTAATCATCGCGACCCTCCTACTGTTGATTATCATTTCTTCGCGTGGGCGGGTGTTACCTAAATTGCATATTCCCAAACTGGAAAGAAAACATCAGGTACACAGCGACACGTTGTCTGTGTGCCTGTTCTATCATGCTGCCGATTACTTTGTGTATCAAGGTTCTGTGATTGGCTTCCAATATGACATCCTTAAACAGTTGGAGAAAGATTTCCATCGACCAGTTGATATATCCATAGAGGCGGATGCTCAATCCATGTTTTTGACCGCCCTTTCCAACAAGTATGATATCGTCTGTTTCGATTTCGACAAGGCTAACTATATACCAGATTACATTGAGATTTCCGAACCGATAGCCTATACCTATCCGGTGCTGATTATGCGTAAGAAAGACAGTGCCTACGATACGTTGCCGCATATCGTGAATACTTCTGCAAAATATTACAACAAGTTGGATTTTAGCTCTTTAGAAGATCCTTTGTCGTGGACAGTGCAGCATAATCCCGATATGGCTATTGAGGATTTGATGGATATGCTCGTGGATAAAGCCATTGATTATGCTATCTGCAACTACAATGAAGCCATTACGCTGATGCCCTTCTACACGCAGCTGACCATCGGGCCGCGCGTGGGTGTCAATTTCCCGCGCACTTGGATTCTCAACAATCATAATGTAGCCCTTAACGACTCTATTAATCAATGGCTTATTAATTTCAAGGAAACTAACAAGTATCAATCGTTGTGCGAAAAGTACTTGTCGCCCCACTCATACGTCATCTCGCGGTCCTTCGGCAAGAGCAAGAACAGCACTTCGCATTATGACGCGTTGATGAAGAAGGCGGCCAACAGATACGGTTTCGATTGGCGTCTGATTTCGTCCATCATCTATCAAGAGTCACGGTTTATCCCTGACTTAGTTGGATTTGGGGGCAGCTTCGGCGTGATGCAGATGATGCCCGTGACTTGCGAACGCTACGGTATCACTGATTCTTCCTCCGTGGAAGACCAGATTTGGGCCGGTGCCAAATACATTTCTTTCCTGTGCAACATCTTCAAGGACAAGGTTGACACAGCTGATCTTTATTATTTCACAGTAGCAGCTTATAACTCTGGACCAGGGCATGTTCTCGATGCTATTGAGCTGTGTAAAAAGTATGACGACGATCATACAAAATGGTCGAATGTTTCAGAATATCTGATTAAGAAATCACATAAAGAGTTTTACCGCGATCCTGTCGTGAAATGCGGTTATTACCCTGGCAAACATACGGTTAACTATGTTGAACAGGTGATGACGCGCTACAATGGGTTCGCCATAACAAAAGAAGAATGAGAATATTAGTTATCGGACGCGGTGGTCGCGAGCATGCCATCGCTTGGAAAATGGCTCAGTCGGCGTTGAAGCCTGAAATTTTTATCGCACCCGGCAATGCCGGTATGTTATCCATTGTTGCGCAGACAGGCGCACATGTGGAGTTGGTTAATATTGACGAAACTGCATGTGAGCAGCTTCGCGATTTTGCTTTGCAAAATCATATCGATTTAACAGTCGTGGGACCAGAAGCGGCACTCGCCTGTGACATTGCGACGGTTTTCCGTGTCGCCGGACTTCGCATTTTCGCCCCGACAGCGGCGGCGGCCCGTATTGAAAGTAGCAAGGAATTTGCTAAAGACCTGATGCGCAAGTATCAGATTCCTACCGCTGCTTATCGCACTTTCGAGGACTATGACGCTGCGAAACAGTATCTTAATGAACAAGGTGCCCCTATCGTCATCAAATACGACGGATTGGCAGCAGGCAAGGGCGTAGTGGTCGCTATGACTGAGGAAGAGGCTGATAACGCATTGAAAGATATGCTATTGGACAACCATTTCGGTAAGGGCAAGGTAGTGATGGAAGAGTTTTTGGAAGGCCCAGAATTCTCGTTGCTTACTTTAGTGAACGGCGAACAGGTGGTCCCGCTCGTTATCGCGCAAGACCACAAGCGTGCTTACGATGGCGATAAAGGCCCGAATACCGGCGGTATGGGGGCTTACGCGCCCGTGCCTGTCATTCCGCAAGCACAGATCGACTGGGCGGTGGAGCATATCATGAAGCCGACCGCAAAAGCTTTAATATCAGAAGGTTGCCCATTTTGCGGTGTCCTCTACGGTGGTTTAATGCTGACCAAGGACGGCCCGAAAGTGATTGAGTTCAACGCCCGATTCGGCGATCCTGAGACGGAGGTGGTGCTCCCGAAACTCAAGAGTGACCTCGCACAGTTAATGCTTGATATTCTTGACAATAAAGATGTTAAAGCAGCGTTTTATGAAGATGCCTTTTTGGGTGTGGTTTTAGCAGCCAAAGGTTATCCAGGCAGTTACATCAAAAATATTCCGCTGAATAATCCTTCAGAAGTCTCGCAACAGGTTTTCTGCATGGGAGTAAAGGAAGAGAACGGACAGTTGTACTCCAATGGCGGTCGTGTACTTTTTGTTGTGGGCAAGGGCAGCACGCTACAAGAGGCAAAACGCGATGCTTATAAGGGTGTTGAAAAAATGGCGCATCCCGATCTCTTCTATCGTACGGACATCGGCTGGCAGATCGTATAGGCGCGTTGGCAGTTAGTAGTTTGCTTTTTAACCATAAAAAAATCCGCTACCTTTTCGGTAGCGGATTTTTTAGTAATACAAAAAGTATTATTAATCTTCAACGTTCACTTTCACGCAGCGCACGCTGTACTTGTTTGCTTCAGGAGTGCCAGAAGGAGTTCCGTTGTCACAGTTATAGTTGATCTCGAAGATCAGACCGGTGCCAGCCACTTCAGAACTTGAGCTGGTCCAGAAGCCTGCGAATGTTTGGAATTTCTGGAACTGTTCAGCGGAAGCGTTATAGAAGCCAGGAGCCATAGCATTGAAACCAGACTCGTTGTTGCCAGCATAATCAGGAAGCCAGCCCGTGGTGGCTTTCACGCTCTCAACACCACCGGCAACTTCAAACATTGTGTTGAATTGTGCCAACGTAGGAACAGCCCAACCTGCGGGACAAATACCTTGAATAGGTTCATTCTCGGTAGCAGTAGCTCTCACTGGCGGGAAAACGTCAGCCAAAGGATAGAGCTTTCCGAAATCTTCGTTTTCAGCGTCTTCTCCAACGTAAACTGCATTAGCAGAGCTTGTTCTGAGGTTTTCGGCCATCCAACAATCGCAACCGATACGAACCGTTTCGTAAGAGTTGTTTTCAGCGTCTTCTGCAACGAAACCTTCACCGCAAGCCGGGAATTGAACGGTCACTAACTGTGTGTCAGGGGTAACAGCACCGCATTCCACATCGACCACATTCCAAACCACCTTGTAAGGAGTTTCGCTCGGGACAAGATTCTTTTCCTGACCTTCAGCCAAATAAACAGTGTCCACTTCGGTATCGGGTAAAACAGGAACTTCAAGGCTGTCAATGTCGAAAGCGCACTCACCATAAGGAAGAGTGATAGTTACAGGTTGAAGCAATTCTGCGTAAGAGGGGAACTCTTTCTTGGTGACAGTGAACGCGTCGTTACAAACAACGAATTCATCGCAACCTGTGGGTTTAATCAAATAACGATAACTAGCCGTGTTGACAGTGTCGAATTGCATGGAGTAAATAAAAACATTATAGGATCCGGGGCCGTAGCTGGGACCATGGGAAATGACATTCTTCCATTCATTTTCGTTGTATTTTCTTTGCCATTGGATGGTGCCATCTACATTAGTATGCGTATAAAGAGTGGTTGTATAAGTATTGTTAGGGCACACGGTGGTGTCATTTCTGTCAATGGTACCAGGATCGATAGGATTGGCTGTAGCAGTGTATATCACATCAATAGTTTCTGTTGTATCTGCTGTACCGCAGACAGCATCGTTAGCCACGCCACTAATAGGATGAGTACCTAGTTCTGTAGGTGAATAATTCAAACCGTTGGCATCAGAAATCGGCAGTTTGTTGTCCAACCATCCGTACACATAGTTGCCACTACCACCTGTAGCTTCGCTCATTGCGACTAGAATATTGTTACAAGTAGTACTGGATGTCAATTGACCAACCTTAATCGGAGCATAAACATTGAAAGTCACGGTGAAAGTATCCAAAGGGGTTTCATCGTTGCTAGATATATTAACCGTTAATTCGTAAGTTTTGGTTTCGGTTGCGGAATTATGGAGTTTGCCCGTCAACACAAGATTTTCATTAATGTTGAAATTAGTAACGCTGGTAATGTCTTGGGAGGCAGTCGGTTCGAAACCGAATTGGATTTCATTATAAGCGATATCGTTCAGCGTAATTCTCAACGGGACTTCAAATGCCACGTCTGAACACACGCTAGCCTCGGCATCTTCTGCCACCACATTTGCGTTAGTTTCGTAGGAGTAGGTCACGATTACTACGCCATTAGCGCCTGCGCCACCATTGCGTTCGATGTTATTACCAATCACACGAACGCTATAACCTTGTGCGCCGGAGCCGCCGCCGCCGTAATTAAAGCCAGGGTTACCTGCAGCACCACCGGATGTGAAGTAGGTTTTATTATCGGTGTGGCCGCCCATGCCTGCGATACCGGCAGGACCTTCAGCATAGCCGCCTTCGCCACTATGGGTCGATAACGTACCATAGCTGCCGTTTGAACCATTGCCACCAGCGGATGCGTTTCCTTCAGGGATACAATCCGCGACTTGTCCGCCTAATGCACCTGCAAAAGTGTAGTAGTTGGTGGATATAGTGCCGTGATTGGTCGGCACTACGGTTTTACCGCCGGCAGCCTTAAGAATGAAGCCGCCAGTAGCTGACACAGAAGAGAATTCACCGTCGGTGTTCGTTCTGCTGCTGGCAATGCTTGTGCCACCTTTACCAACATGGATAGTGTAGCTGGTTTCTTGGGGGTTGGCAACTTCGAGGTACGTGTATGCGCCGCCGCCACCGCCGCCGCTGGCAGCTTCACCTCCTTGGTGGTCATAAACATAACCACCGGCACCGCCGCCGCCGATAGCTTCAAAACGAATGTAGGTTACCGTGATGGGGTGACCATCCATTTCGGTAGGCACTATCCAGGTGTAGTCACCATTGCCGTTCTGCACCTTGAACGTCTCTGTTTTGTTAACAGCCACCTGTGCAGACAGGCTCCCTGCGAATGCAAAAAGGCAGAAAAGTACCGCCAATCCGCAAATTTGTAATAAATTCTTTTTCATAATAAACCGTTTATAATTATTATAATTGTTTAATATTCAACTAGTTATATCATTACGCAAGTCATGCTTGTCTTGCAAGATATATCAATCGACAAAAGTAGTATTTTTTTTGAAAAATTCATCTATAATATCAAAAATAATTAACATGACGAGTTTCATTAGTTTGATTGTTGAATAGTAGCTTGTCGTTTACATAAATATATATTGTACGGATGGTGTCGTAAAAAGTTACGTGATTTGTATTGATAAATTGTGTATTTTTGCACGCTTAAAAAATGTTAAAACGATGAATGAACATTTGTCTCCGTCAATAGCGCCTCGCAGCAAGAAATCACGCGCCCGTTATAGGGTGGCGGTGATCGGCAGTGGCAGTTGGGCGACCGCTATTGTGAAGATTATCTCGGTCAACTTGGAACACATCCACTGGTGGGTTCGCCAGGAAGCCATTGCAGAAAGCATTATCAAATACGGTCATAACCCCAAATACTTGAGTTCCGTCTTCATCAACCCCGAAGACGTGAAAGTGAGCACCGATATTCGCAATACGGTGGCGCGTGCCGATTATGTCATCATTGTCACACCGTCGGCTTACTTGCACAAAACCCTTGAACCGCTCAAACGGTCACAACTTTCCAAAAAGAAGATCATCCTCGCCGTCAAGGGTATTGTGCCGGAGACCATGCAACTTATTAGCGACTACATGCAGTCGCAGTTCAAAGTACCGCTGGATCAGCTATGTATCATCAGCGGGCCTTCGCACGCGGAGGAGATTGCGCAGGAAAAATTCACCTTCCTGACCGCTGCTTCCACCAATCAAGAGCTTGCGGAAACCGTTGCGAAGTTCTTCACTACGCGCTACTGCCGCACTTCCGTCTCCAGCGACGTGATGGGCGCTGAACTCTCCATCGTGCTCAAAAACATTTACGCACTAGGCGCGGGCATCTACAGTGGTCTCGGCTATGGCGACAACTTCATCGCGGCCTACGTGGCAAACTGCGTGAAGGAGATGAAATACTTCGTATCTGAAGTCTATCCCAACGAAAACCGCCATATTTCCGATTCTGTCTATCTCGGCGACCTCCTCGTTACCGCCTATTCCACTTTCAGCCGCAACCGCTTGTTCGGTATCATGATCGGTCACGGTTTGTCGGTGCGCGTGTCGTTGTTGGAACTCCGCATGGTGTCGGAGGGCTACACTGCCTGTCGCTGCGTACACGAAATCAACAAGAAAATCGGTGCGGAAATCCCGATTGTGGAGACTATTTACGGCATTTTGTACGAAAACAACAACGTTTCCTCCGAAATGCAGCGCATCGCCGAACATTTTGTGTGATGATCCGTTACCTCAAACATTCCGAAATCGATCCCGAAAAATGGAATCTGGCTGTGCGTAACAGTCTGTCTTCTACTATTTTTGCTGAATATGAGATGCTGGATTTTCTTACACGTCCCGATACGTGGGATGCCTTGGTGTTAGATCA
This sequence comes from uncultured Bacteroidales bacterium, assembly GCA_946413585.1. Lineage (GTDB taxonomy): Bacteria > Bacteroidota > Bacteroidia > Bacteroidales > WCHB1-69 > F23-D06. Next base: position 70,900 of record CAMKLG010000003.1, on the reverse strand, counting down.
CTACGAAACTGTGATGCCGCTTCCTTTTCGTAAAAAAGGAGTGTTAAAATATGTTTACACACCTTTTTTCATGCCGCAGATGGGCATCTTCTATCGACAAGATATCCTAATGTCGGACTATGTCCACTTTCTTCAAGAGATCTCTAAACATTATGTGCTGGCAGATGTGCTAATGAACGAACAAAATGCTCAGGATATTGATGAATTAGAATTCCCGCCCCATTTTGTCTCCTACACATTGTCGATGCATCTGACTTACAATGAGCTATATAGCCAGTTCCACGAGAACACGAGGCGGAATATTAAGGCGGCGCTGAAGCACCAATGCCGAATCACGGTTCAGGAGGAGAAAGTGGCGGACATAATCGCACTATTTAGGGAAAACAAAGGTTCGGAGGAGGCTGTCAACTTTCGCGACGACGATTACGCGAGATTGCAGATGGTATCTGATTACTTATTGGAACACAATTTGTTAGAAGTTTACGGAGTGCGGACGAACGACAACAAATTGGCAGCAGGCGCCTTATTCGTGAAAGACGGGAAACGACGTTGGTTTTGGTTTTCCGGTCGTGACAACCAGCTGTCAGAGTGCAAGCCCATGTTCTTGTTGCTTGACGCTTACATTCGCGACCATGCGGAATCAGATCTCGTTCTCGATTTCAATGGATCTTCCAACCCGAATGTGGCACGATTATACCAGGGTTTCGGCGGCTTAAAACTCCTCGTCCCGTTCATTCGGTTATTCAAAAACAAACTTTGGGAAATACTTCTATCAGAACGACTATCAAAATTATAGAGACGTTTTACAAAACGTTTCTACAAGGGGTGTCATTATCAAAAATCAATATTCATTACCAACTCTTGCCTTTCAATAACCATTTTATTCCTCTCCCCTCAGGATATCCGCAATATGGATAATTCCTAAATCCACATTGTGTTGTTGTTTGAAGGCATCCATGAGTTGCAGGCAGTGGATATCGGTGGAGGTGATATATTCCGCACCTTGGTCGTAGGCGCGTTGCACGATTTCGCCGGTCATTTTTTCCGTGGCATCGGGATTGAGCATGGGGAAACGACCATTGGCACCGCAACAACCGTGTATTTCTGTGTCTTCTATCAAATCCAATCCCCGAGTGTTCTTCAACAGGGTTTCGGGTGCATTGTTATCTGGGTAAAGATGACGAGCGGCGCACGATTTGAAATAGAAAACCCGATGCGGGAATGCATTTCCTAACGAATTGACATTTAAAATATTGACAATGTAATCGCATAACTCACGAACATTGCTGACGAATGTACTCAACTCGTTTGGTAGTGTAGAGTTTTTGAGGATGAGGTCATAATAGCGACGCATGAATCCTGCACACGATGCGTCCGGAATCACCACTGGGAATTTTGATTTGTGAAGTTCGCAATACTCCGTGTAGGATTTGATGACCTTATAGCCCAAATCCTTGGCGTACTGCATTTCCCCTTCCATAAAGAATCGACGACCGCAACAGGTGTTCTCCATCTCATAATGGCTGAACTGACCGAGACGATCCAGCACCTCAATCACGCTGGAAACCGTCTCCGCCTGGAACAAGTCCATCTGGCATGGAACGTATAAGAACACTTTTTGTTGCGAGTCGGACATCTTACTTTTTTTTCTTTGCCCCCACCCTGCGCTAACGCTTGTATGGGGTTATAAAACCTTGCCTCTTCGAGGCTGCTTAATGAATACTTTTTAACTATTCCCTAATTTCCGCATTTTGCGTAGCCGCAGTTGGAGCACGTCAAACATCCTTCCTTGAATTCCATCGTGTCTTTCTGGTGGCAGTTGGGGCATTCAACACCTTTCTGGCGTGTGCCGTCTTGGATGAATTTCTTCAGCGCACGGCAGACACCGTTTCTCCATGAATTGATGCTTTCTTGGCGGAAGTTGAGACCGGAGATGATGTTGACGATGTGGTTCACGGGAATGCCGTTGCGCAGCAGGGCGGAAGTCATCTTGGCGTAGTTCCAGAACTCTTGGTCGAAGCAGCGATCCAGACCGCGCAGAATCACTTCGTAACCAGCTTTGTCTTGGTAGATAAAGTCGTATGATTTTGTACCATCTTCGTGGCGGTTCTTCACAATTGTGCCGTGATCGACCCACTTGGGTAGCAGAAAGTTTTCGTCGCCTGTTTTGCCCGTGAAAATCTCGTAAGGCTTGTTATTATAGATACCGATGTATGCCACCCAGTCCTCATTGTTGTTCTTGAAATGGATGACATCAGCGTGCAGTTCGCGCGGACGCTTGAAGTTCTTCGGTTTCTCTTCTTCCTGCTTGGGTTTTTGGTCGATGGAATTGAGTACGCCGTCGCGGGAACCTTCGCGATAGACAGTCAGGCCCTTGCAGCCCACCTCCCATGCTTTCATGTAGAGATCCCCGACCACCTCTTCGGTAATGTCGGCGGGCAAGTTGACGGTAACGGAGATGGAATGATCCACCCACTTCTGTACAGAGCCTTGCAATTCGACTTTCTTGATGTAGTCGGTGTCGGCGGCAGTGGCTTTGTAGTAAGGAGACTGATCCACCAGCGCAAGCACATCTTTTTCGTCCATGTTCTTCAGTTGCTCCAACGTATAACCTTTGGTTTCTGCCCAAACCACGAATTTATGGTGGAACACCATGTACTCCTCGAACAGGTCGCCCACAGTGTCTTTCACCACTGTTTTCTTGGATGCCATGTCGTTGGGATTGATTTTTCTGCGGCGTTTATATACCACGTTGAAGGCGGGCTCAATGCCAGAAGTGGTTTGTGTACAGATACTTACGCTGCCTGTAGGCGCGATGGTGAGTAGGGCGATGTTACGACGGCCATAGCGAATCATGTCGTCATAAAGTTTCGGATCAGCGTCGCGCAAACGTTGGATGAAGGGGTTGTGACCCTCTTTGATGCAGCTGTAGATTGGGAATGCGCCGCGCTCTTTAGCCATAGTGACGGAAGAACGGTAAGCGGCGAGTGCCAATTGTTTGTGCACCTCCGTAGAGAACGCATTAGCCTCGTCGGTGCCGTAGGTCAAACCGAGGGCGGCGAGCATGTCGCCCTCCGCCGTGATTCCCAGACCGGTGCGGCGGCCTTTGAGGGACTGTTTGCGGATTTTGAGCCAGAGCTCTTTTTCTACCCGCTTCACAGATTCGCTCTCGGGGTCGCTCTCAATCTTGGAGAGGATGGCGTCAATTTTTTCCAGTTCCAGGTCGATGATGTCGTCCATCAGACGTTGTGCGCATTGCACATGCTGGCGGAAGCGCGGCATGTTGAAAGTGGCACTGTCGGTGAACGGATTATCGACGTAACTGTAGAGGTTCATCGAGATAAGACGGCAACTATCGTAAGGACAGAGTGGGATTTCCCCGCAAGGGTTAGTGGAAACCGTCTCGAAGCCTTCGTCCTGGTAGCAGTCGGGGATGGACTCTTTGCGGATGTTGTCCCAGAAGAGGACGCCGGGTTCGGCGGATTTCCACGCGTTGTGGATGATTTTGTCCCACAATTTCTTCGCATCAATTGATTTGACCACTTTAGGGTCGTTGCTGTTGATGGGGTATTGTTGGGTATAAGAGGTATGGTTTTGGACGCTTTGCATGAATTCATCATCCACTCTCACGGAGACATTTGCTCCAGTGACTTTGCCTTGCGTCATTTTGGCATCTATAAATTGTTCAGCATCAGGATGTTTGATAGAGATGGAAAGCATCAAGGCACCGCGACGGCCATCCTGTGCCACTTCGCGGGTTGAGTTGGAGAAGCGTTCCATAAAGGGCACAATGCCCGTTGATGTTTGTGCGCAGTTTTGCACGTGACTGCCGGCAGGACGAATGTCGGACAAGTCGTGACCTACGCCGCCACGGCGTTTCATCAGTTGCACCTGTTCCTCGTCCATTTTCATGATACCACCGTATGAATCTGCGTGACCGTTGTTGCCGATTACGAAACAGTTGGAAAGAGAAACCACTTGGTATTTGTTGCCGATGCCAGCCATCGGGCTGCCCTGCGGAATCACATATTTAAAATGGTCGAAAAGACCGAAGATTTCCTCTTCACTCATCGGGTTGGCATAGCGACGCTCGATACGGGCGAATTCACGGGCCATGCGGCGATGCATATCCTCGGGTGTGCGTTCCACCAACTCGCCATTAGCATTCTTCAGCGCGTATTTGTCAATCCAAACGCCAGCTGCTAACTCGTCGCCGTCGAAATAACGGACCACGTCCGGAAAAATTTCTTCCTTGGTATAGACTACCTCGGCGGAAAATTCCTCTTTTTTGTCTTCAGGTTGAACCACCCCGGATTCCTGCGCATACTTCTGCATGACAGAACTGCGGTTGGCGATCAATTCACTCATCGAATTTTGCAGCTGTTTGTTCAACAGTTCCTGCTCCACTTCCTCATCATTCACTGCACTGAAAAGAGATAAATCTTCATTCATAATATATGGCGGTTTTTGGTTTTTCTTTTTCCTAAAAAATTTGGCCTTTTTTCTCGAAAAATGGATTTTCTTACATGATTATCACAGTATATCTGAGTTTATATAGTTGATTATCAGTATTTTACAGAAAATTTGAAACGCTTATTTCGAGATTGCTAAAATAGATAATTGAATCGTATTTGTCACTCTCCACTAACCGCTAATTATTAACAAAAAGCCGTTAATAATTTTTTTGAATTGATTATTAACGACTTATTTTGAAAAAAAATTTTTTGGCACGAAAATTTACCTCATTCAGATTTTTTCAAACTTTGCTGCCACCCATTTGTCTTTCGTTTTGTGGTCAATGTATTTGAGGCCGTTTTGGGCACAGCAGTAGTGTAAAGCGGGCAAATCCTCTTCGTAGAAACCGCTGAGAAAGAGCAGTGCTTGGTCATTCATGCACTTAACGTATTGTGGAATATCTTGTAGCAAGATGTTTCGATTGATGTTGGCCAGGATGATGTCGTAACTATCATTGCCGAGCAGCGAAGCATCACCCAATAGGACTTTCAATTGCTCACAATGATTGTGTTGTGCGTTTTCCACCCCGTTACGGTAGGCCCATTCGTCGTTGTCGATGGCCGTTACGGGGTTTGCGCCTTTCATCGTGGCGAGGATGGCGAGCACGCCAGTGCCTGCACCCATGTCGAGCACCGCTTTGTTGCGCACATCGGTTTCCAACAGGTAGGAGACCATCTGCGCGGTGGTGGCGTGGTGCGCTGTTCCGAACGACATCTTCGGTTCAATCACGATTTCGTAGTTTGCGTCCGGGCGTGCCGGGTGGAATGGGGCACGGATGTAGCATCCTTCAATCATCACAGGCTCGTAGTTGGCCTCCCATGCGGCGTTCCAGTCTTTGTCTTCCATCGGTGCCACCGAATAGGAAACCTTCACCTCAGGAAACTGCGGCGCATCCAGCATGTCCTTGAAAACGTCTTCCTGATAGTCTTTTTCGGGGATGTAGCACAGAAGCTCGTTCTCACTTTCGCCGTCCATGAAGCTGTCGCATCCAGCCTCCGCCATGAGTGAGGTGAAAATCTCCTTCCACGGCTCGGAGGGGGTTATATTGAGTTTGATTTCCAAATATTTCATAATACTGACTTTACTTTTCTCTATTCTCTACTCCCTACTCTCTTAATACTCAATCGGTTTTCCTGACAAATTAAACCACAATTCCTGTTCATCTTGCGTCTTCTTTTCGACAATGATTACCTTGTAGGCATTGAGTTTGTCGGCGAGGCGCTTTACGGAGTAGTATTCTTTCAGTTTGTAGCCTTTGTATTCCTTTTTGAGGTAGTCTTGGATAGTGGCGGAAAGGCTTTCGTTCTTGCCCATCACCCACGTCTCCACAAGTTCGCCATAACTGTTATATACACAGATTTCCTTGCCGCGAGTGGTGTAGAAGATGGCTTGATAGTTCATGTATCCGTCCTCTTTCCATTCCACGTTGTTCACTTTGGGATATTTCAGCTTGAAGGCGGCCTTCACGTTCTCTGGAACGCTCGCAGCATCGTCATTGCCTAAATCCATGTTCATTTTTTCGTAGTATTTGTTGAGAGCGTCGTCCTCGGCACTCTCTTTCTTGCTGCCACCTAACTCATAGTCGGGGTCGATGGTGCGGATGAGTTTGCCAGCCTTGTCGAAGAAAATTGTGGTAACCAATTTGGCTTTGTAGTTTGCTTTCTCATAGAATTCCACCATCATTTTGTCGTCTTTGTCAGCTCGTTGCTCCTTAACGGCGCTCTTGAAACGCCATCCGGGATAGAAATCGTTGAGGTGCTTGGCCATCAGACCCGAGACGGACTCTTCAGGCATGATGGTGAGGGTTTTCTCCCAAATGCCTTTCGGGGTGATATAGACGGCGGTTTTTTTGCCTTGATTCAGGCAGCGGGCAATGTAGATGCTGTCAACCAAAAACCAGTTGAGCTCTGCTGGGTGTAACACCTTCTTAACCAAAGTTTTGGAAACGATGTCTGGAACGGTGTTGGCCTTGATGGCAATGTTGCCGTGTTCGTCTTTCACCACTGGCTCGGGTTTTTCTTTCTTTGGCTTTGCCTCTTTTTGAGCGGTTTGAGCGGGTTTAGCTGTATTGGTATTGGCTTTTGCTGCACTGGGGGTTTGTTTTGAAGTGGGGGTTGACGGTTTTGGGGCGGGGGTCTTCGGGGAACTTTTGGCAGCCTTTTCAGCGGCGGCTTTTTCAGCGGCCTCGCGTTTTGCAGCTTCTTCCTTTGCGGCTTGCTTCTCAGCAGCGGCAGCTTTCGCCTGCTCTATTTTGTCTGGTTGCTTGACTGTAGGGTCTTGGAAACCATCGGGATCTTTGCGGGAGATCAACTTGTTCTGACCCGTCGTGGAAAAGGTCAGCAAAGAGGGCTTTGCTCCCACAACATCCTCTTTTACTTCCAGATAGTAGTGAGTGCTTTCTTCTTCTTTCTCTTCCAAACAACTCAAAATAATGATAAAGTCAGGATAATTGGCTTTGACATAGTCTGTTATGGAAGAAGGCAATTCGCCGACGGGTACCATGAAAAGGGTGCGAATCCATTCGCCACTGCTCGTAAGATACACTTTGCCGTTTGTGGAGCCGTCTTTGATATTGGCGATATAGGTGTTCCCTTCCTTCATCCAGCTCGTGACCTTTACGTAGGAATATTGCTCGTCGAGGGTTTGCACGACATCTGATGGCACATCCGACGGTTTGATTTTCTGGGCGAAGATATTGTTTTGAGAAATAGTAACTATCTGAATGGCAGATAATAACAATGCGAATAACAGTCTATTTTTCATTTTTGTCAGAATTTTCAAATGAAGCTACAAAAATAATGTTTTTTTTATTTGTTTGTGTTGAGGGTTTCACGAATCTTTGCGGTGAGGATGTCAATGCCGATGTTGTTGTTGCCACCCACGGGGATGATGATGTCCGCCATCCGTTTGGTGGGTTCGATGAAAAGTTCGTGCATGGGCTTAACGAAGTTGCGGTAGTGGCGGATAGATTTGTCGAGGCCGCGGCCGCGTTCAACGACATCGCGGCTGATAATGCGGATCAAGCGTTCGTCGGCGTCGGTATCGACAAACACTTTAATGTCCATCGTGTCGCAAAGTTCAGGGTTGGTGAAGACAAGAATGCCCTCCACAATTAGTACCTCAGCGGGTAGCACAGGGATGGTTTCCGTGCCGCGTGCGCAGGTCACATACGAGTAGGTGGGCATCTGAATGGTCTGGCCTGCCTTGAGTTGGTTGATATGGTCCACCAGCAGGGGGAACTCAATAGCGGAGGGGTGGTCGAAGTTGATCTTTTCTTTCTCCGATTGCGGGAGGTTGCCGTTGTCGCGGTAATAAGCATCCTGCGACAGCACACTGACGTGATTTCTGGGGAATTGGTTGACGATTTTCTGCACCACTGAGGTTTTCCCGGAGCCGGACCCGCCGGCAATGCCCAATACTAACATAATGTAGGGTATTTATGAAACATAAAGTTAAACATTGGCTTAACGGCTGCAAAAGTGCAAAAAAAATCTGAATCCAGCATTGGATTCAGATTTTTTTGTTGCCCCGATAGGATTCGAACCCATACAAACAGAACCAGAATCTGCGGTGCTACCATTACACAACAGGGCAGTAGCAAAATGCGCGGCAAAGATACAATTTTTTCTTTACCGCGCATCATTTGTTGAAAAAAAATCTTTTAACTTACAAAAACCACTTCGTACCAGATATATCCGCTGACTACAACTGCCTTATAATAAACGTTATCCACTTTGTAATAGAGGGTGTTGTCGAGGATGATTTCTTCGTAGTTGCTGGGCAGTTCGGCCACTCTTGCACCGATGGGAGGATCTACAACTTGGTAATTATTGTTGTATGGGAGGTAAAAAGTGCCATCATCATAGTAGTAATTGACATTGTTGTGAACCACAATCACAGGACTCCAGGTGCGGAAGAGAGCGTAGGCGATGACAGCTCCAAGGGGCGGACGGCAGATGACGTAGTATCCATTGAGGTAGCGGCAGTAAACACCGTTGTAGAAGTAGTAGGGAGTTCCGTGGTAATATACGGGTCTGACGTGATGAGGGACGTGGATATGACCGTGATAGTTGTGGTGATTCGGGTGTACATAGGGGGTGTGAGGTGCGCCGCCGTGGTGCGGACCGTGACCCTCAGGATGTCCTCCAGGACCAGGTTTGCCGCCACCGTTGTTGACGTTGCTGTTGCCATTCTCGCGAGGACCCGACACGGGTTGCGGTTGAGCTTTGCCTTCACTTGTATATCCGCGCTTCTCGGTTATAGTTCCAGTAGTGACGTTAGAGTTGTTGGATGTGTTCGTGGCGGGACGGGCAGCGGTCACATTCGTTTTATTTGCAGCTGTGGACGGAGTTACTTTAGAGGGTTGGCGGGAAGTGTTTGTAGCGGGTGAAGCCGTGGTCGTTGGAGCTTTGGTGCTGTTCGAGGTGTTTGCCGGACGAGTGGTCGTTGGGGCTTTAGTGCTGTTCGAGGTGTTTGCTGCCGGACGAGTGGTCGTCGTGGTGGCCGGTCTGGCCGTGGTAGTGCTTCTGGAGCTGTTGGAAGTTGTGGCCTGACGTGTAGTCGTAGTTGTTCTATTGGTGGTCGTCGCTGAAGAGGTGCGGGCGGCTGCTTGTTGTGCCTTCTGATAGGAATTGTTGGCTTTGTTCAGTTGAGCGTCACCCTTCTTCATTTGACGTGCGGCCTGACTGGAGGCGGAAGGTGCACTTTGTTTGGTCACAGAGGTAGCGTTTTTGCTGCTTGAGACTTTGGCTCTGGATGAGGCGGGCGTCTGAGCTCCGGCTTCCATTGACACTAAGCCTGTCATCAGGAAGATACTCATCATTAACATGAACTTTTTCATAATCGTACGTTTTTGTTTGATAAAAGACACCTGTTTGACCCCCTACGACCATTATTGTTTAATGTTGTACGACAATTTTTTTATGTAAGGCTTGGCCGTGAGCTTCGGCTTTCAGAATGTATATGCCATTAGAAAGCTGATTGACAGGAATCTCCACTGCTCTTTCCGCATGATATGTTTCTGAGAAAACGACATCGCCTACCATATTATATATAGTGACTGAACATGGGTCGAAGTCTTCCGGCAGGGCGACATGAAGAAGATTAGAAGCAGGATTCGGATATATGGGCATGTTCGTGTTCCAGTCTTCAATGCCCACTCCCGTGGTTGACCATCTGACTAAGAAGCCTTGTCCGTTAAGATAGTTGTCGCTAACAAAGACTACCCTGACTCTATGCGTATTGCAGACGAGCGTGCCGGGTAATTCATTGCCAGAATATTGAGCCAAAAGGACACTCGGATGAGCGTAAAAATCGTAGAAGTCCAGATGATCTTCGGGACTGATGTCCATCTCTTCGAAGGTGAAGATATAAGTGGTTCCTTCCTCGGAACGAAGGTTCCACGCACAGCGGGCGTTGTCATTATAATTCCCGTCGCCGCTATTGTCAGCAAATTCACCCGTGGGCTCAGATGATTGTTGTGTTCCGCAATTATTCTCTTCACGATAACATTCGTAAGAGAGTCGCCAACCTTGCGCCGTGATGGAATCGTCTGTTTCAAACGTGATATACAGGCTGTCTGTGTTGAAAGAGAAATTGTGGGAGGAGATTTCTCCAGAAAATTCCCCTAAAAGATTTTCCTTGCTCGGATGTCCATCCCAAAATTTGAGGAAGTCGTGGCCTTCTTGAGTGTCAAGGTTCTGCAATGTGATTTGAACCCTATACTGACTGGGATAGGTGATAACGTATGTACAATAGGAGTTGTTCTGGTAAGGATAGTTTCCACTGCCGTCTTCCAAAGTGCCGTTTAATGCGGTAACCAGACGTTCCTGACAATAGGTGGGATATGCGTTTTCTAGAGGATGCAGATTGAAAATGGCTGATTGATGGTAGTCGTATCCACCTACAGCATCTTGGATAGAATCGTTGTTTTCAGTAACAAAAAAGCCGTTGCCCGACCCTCCCCAACCGAAGTTGAAGTGGAAATATTCGTCTGAGTTGTAGCCGTCGCAAATAAAAGCATGACCACCTTCTTCTGAATATCCTGAGTAATAGAGGGGACGTTTGGCATCTAATTCTGTCATTAGCTTGTTATGCCATTCAGCATTCGAATAATGGTTTTTGCTACTGCGGTAGGCGTCTGGGCTGTATCGGAAATAGTTGGCCATGACACCGGGTACGCTTTCGGAATAAGCTCCAGAACCATCAGACCCATACATCATGTCAACAGCTGTACCAGCGTGGAAAATCAATTTGGCGACCTCATTGTTGTAATAACTCAGCTGGTCGCACATGGCATCGTAGTTGTAATGCTGTTGGGAAAAGTTGACGTAAAAGTTGCCGTAGTCTGTATAATTGGTGTGACTTCCAGAGCCGGTTTCCGGGTACCGGTAGTAGAACATAATCTGAGACATGGCGATAGACACACAGCCATTCGGCACATGTCCGTCATAACCATTCGGCGCATCTTCATCCCTTGGACACAAATAGTTATAGTATTTGTTTTGGTTCCATTTGGAACGAATAAGAGGACTCACCACCTCTTCGGTACGCGGTCCGCGTTCTGAAGGGTGACGAAGTTCCTCCCAGGCATTCCGTACTTTTTCAGTCTGAGGGAGCTGCATGCGTCGTGCTGCGGCAATACCTTGACGATAGTAGTTCAAAAAGAATTCTACACCTGGAGCCAGATCGTTTAGGTTGATGTCATTTTCGAAATCGTACGCCAATACGGGAATGACGGCATCTTCCGCTGACAAGATGAGAAATCCGGCGTCAAAGTGAAGTATGGCCAATGCAATATCGCCATCTTGGCTGAGAAACTCGCAAGATTTCAGGTTATACTGTGCAGCTTCTGGATGAATGAATTGTGCTTTTTGATGGAATGCGCGTGTTCCCAGTGTCTTCATCTCATTTTTGGTCAGCGTATTAGCGGACATCACCATGGGAATCAGAACTAAAACCATTAATAAATTCTTGATTTTCATCGCTTTATAGGATCGTGAATACAAAGAATGGATATCTGACCAGATATCCATTCTAACAAATTATATTACATTTATCGTTTGTTGTTCTAAGTAAGAGATGCATTAAATCATCTCGTCAAATTCATCGGGTTCCGGCATGTTGAGGTCGTCGGATTCCTCAGAAGTTCTTTCGGTGTGCGGAAGCCCCAGCGTAGAACGTTGCAGAGAAGCGATGAGGGAACCAATCATCTTTGTCAGTTCCATCAGTTCCGTACGGGAATGTTCCTTGCCCTCATCTGATAAGATACCGATGCGTGATGCAATCTCGGTGTGGACAACGCACTCTCTGACAGAGCTTTTCGCCATTTTTAAGTAATACAAGAACTGTGTTCTGTTGCGGGACGAGCCTTCGGCCGTGTTCAGAGCAATATCTTGTGCAGACTTCAAGAATGACTTCTGCATGAATTTTTGGTTCGCCGCCATTTCGCCGGTGGGAAGTTGTTGGTAAAGCCATACAATATAATCCATGGCTTTTGCGTAGATTCTTAAATCTTCAAATCTGAAGAAACTTACATTGTTCTCTCTCTCATTCATAATATTGACTTTTATTTTGGGCAGCAAAAATACGAATATTTCTTTACAAAAAACCATTAATTTTTATTCTTCTTTTTGTTGGGAAAAAGAGTCGATGTTTAAGATATTGTCTATCAGTGGAATAAAAAAAGTGCTGAAACATCATTTCAGAAGGAAATCTCACAGATTATTTTTGTATAAACTATTGATAATAAGAATGTTGTAAGAATTTAAAAACCTTTTTTTTGCAAAAAAACGAGGTAATCATAAATTTTGCTACTTTTGCGCCCCAAAATCGGGTACAGATAGCAGAAATGAGCAAGTTTGAGAAGATAAAAAAGGCATGGAATTTCATTGTCAACGAATGGAAAACGCGCTATAGGCTCGTTTTTTCCAATGAGGACACGCATGAACAAAGCTTTGTGATTCGCAAGATCACCTTGCAAAAAGTGGTGGTAGTGACCATTTTGGCGGCTTTTGTCATCATTGTTTTGACTACTATACTCATTGCATTGACCCCTCTTCGTGTCTATATACCGGGATACACAGATCAAAAAGATTTTAAATTGTATAAGCAAACCGCCGCTCGGGTGGATTCGTTGGAGAAGCAAACCGCTGTCAACCAGCAATATATTGAATCTCTCTCCGACATGTTGGAAGGGAAAGACGGTAGTTTATATGAGGAGGATGAGGCAGCAGCCACCCCTGATGTGCATCCCGTGGAACGTAATAAGGATCGTGTAAGCAAGGTGAATGAGCTGATTGAAGAATCGGAGATGATTTTGGGACGCATTACAGATAATAACACTCCCGCCACGGGGGTTCCGAACATTGAACAGGCAAAAATCACCAGCATTTCCATCAATCCTCCTGCCATGGGAGCTGTCACTCGTGTTTTTGACGCTTCGCAGAACCATTACGGTATTGACATCGCTACGGGCGACAACCCGACGGTCACGAGTGTGGCTGACGGCGTAGTGATTGCTGCAAACTATACTTCTACAGACGGTTATACGATTATTATCCAGCATCCTGGTAATATGATTTCCATTTATAAACGAAATGCGGCTTTGCTGAAAACGGTCGGGTCGCGCGTGAAAAGTGGAATGCCCATTGCTACGGCTGGCAATACCGGTTCGTCGGAAGGCAATACTCGCCATATCCACTTCGAGCTTTGGTATAACGGCTTTCCTATCAATCCTTTAAATTATCTTATAATCGAATAATAGACGAATGGACAAAATCATTGACATCAATCCTGAATCAGCGGTTGAATTACTTGGCTTTCAGAACAATAACATCAATATGCTCACCCATATCTTCCCGAAGTTGAAGATTGTGGTGCGAGGCAATGAAATCAAAGTCTCTGGGGCGGATGAGGAAGTGGAAGAATTTGAGAAACGTATTTTGTTGTTAGAGAGACATATAGATGAGTTTGGTAAACTTACAGAAACTGATATTATCAACATCACTGCCATGGAGGACGATAGCTTTTACGCCCTTAACTCTGTGGATGCCAATGTGATCGTGCACGGGCGCGAGGGCAAAATCATCAAGGCCATTACCCCGAATCAAAAGCGATTGGTGGAGAGTGCCGAAAATAACGACATGGTGTTTGTGGTAGGCCCTGCCGGTACGGGTAAGACTTATACGGCCGTCGCATTAGCAGTGAAAGCATTGAAAAATAAACAAATACGTAGAATAATCCTTACTCGTCCCGCCGTAGAAGCAGGCGAGAACCTCGGTTTCCTGCCGGGCGACCTTCGCGACAAACTTGACCCCTATCTCCAACCGCTGTATGACGCACTTTGGGATATGATGCCGATGCAGAAACTGATGACGCTCATGGAGGACAAGGTGATAGAGATTGCCCCGTTGGCCTTTATGCGCGGCCGCACGCTCGACAACGCCTACGTGATATTGGACGAAGCGCAGAATGCCACTTCTGCGCAGCTCAAGATGTTCCTCACGCGCATGGGTAAAAACGCCAAGTTTTTCATTACTGGCGACATCACCCAAATTGATTTGCCTAAGAATCAACAATCTGGTTTGATATTGGCCGATCGAATCTTGAGCGGTGTGAAAGGCATTGATTTCATCTACATGGATAATAAAGATGTAGTGCGGCACCACTTGGTGACCAAAATCATCACGCGATACGAGGCTTACGAAAACGAAGTAGAAGAGGCGATTCGCAAACGCCGCGAGGCGCGAGAGGCCGCAAAACAGAGTGAAACGTCTGAAAATGCCATTTAAACTCTTTATAGGCCTGCTGCTGACACCCTTTTCCCTGCTTTTCGGATGTCTGACCGCGATACGGAGATTCCTGTATCGCCACCAGATACTGCTCAGCGAAGAGTCGCCCGTGCCCGCCATCGACATTGGCAACTTAGCCGTTGGTGGAACAGGTAAAACACCTCATACACAATACGTTATCGGATTGCTGAAGCGTGATTTCCATGTGGCGATGCTCAGTCGTGGCTACGGACGAGCATCAAGGGGCTATCAGTCTGTAAAACAGAGTGATAGTACCCATATTAATGCGGAAACCTTTGGAGATGAGCCGTTTATGACCCACTGCCGTTTCCCTGACCTCCCATTGGCTGTAGATGGCAACCGCGCAGAAGGAGTGCGGAGTCTTCTTGATGAAAATCCTGATGTTGAGGTTGTTGTACTGGACGATGCCTATCAGCATTTGAGCTTTCAGCCCACGTTTCATGTATTGTTAACGGAATATAACCGTCCTTATCGTCCGGACATGCCGATGCCTGTGGGTAAGTTGCGTGAGTTTCCGCGAGCAGCACGTTTTGCGGATGTCGTCGTTGTAACCAAAGTACCTGAGAATGCCAACACGGATGAGTCAAAGTGGAGGTACCAGCTCCGTTTGAAACCTCGCCAACACCTCTTTTTCACACGTTTTCGTTATGAGCCGCTGGTTCCAGTTACAGAGGTAGCCCAGAAAATGGATATTCAGTCAGTGCAAGATATGATTGTCCTAACCGGCATCGCGCACCCTAAACCGTTACTCGCACATCTTGAAAAAAGGTATCGCATTGTGCGCCATTACGCCTTCCCTGACCATCATGCATATACTGAAAAAGAGATTCAATCCATTTATAATCAATATTTTGACAATATTGGGAATAAGTGCATTTTGGTTACAACGGAAAAAGATTGGATGCGGTTGCAGTCAGAGCGTTTAATAAATATTGTATCTTTGCTACCCGTATTTGTGGTACCTGTAGAAGTGGAATTTCTTACTGATACACAAAGAGATATGTTTAATCAATTGTTGATAGACCATGTTAGAAGAAAAGAGAAAGAGAGTTGAACAAACGGTTGCTTACTTGAACAACCGTAAAACAATAAATCCGAAAATAGCCATCGTGTTGGGTTCCGGTTTAGGTGGCCTAGCCGATAAAGTTGAAGTTGTGGATGAGATTTCCTATTATGAAATCCCTCATTTCCCCGTTTCCACAGTAGAGGGGCACAAGGGGACAATGATTTTTGGTAGGTTAAACGGGGTGGAAGTGCTGGTCTTCTGTGGTCGTTTCCATTATTATGAAGGCTACCCGATGGATGTGGTGACCTATCCCGAGCAGATTTTGGACGGTCTTGGCATAAAGACCTTGATTCTTTCGAATGCTGCCGGCGGTATGAACCCTACGTTCCAAGTGGGCGACATCATGCTGATTCGTGACCATATTAACCACTTTTTCACTAACCCGCTTATTGGACCGAATGACGATACACTGGGTCCTCGCTTCTTGAACATGAGTGAGGCCTATTCACATCGATTGTTGAAATTGGCACAAAAAACAGGCAAAAGTCTGAATATCCACCTCCAGGAAGGTGTCTATATTGGTGTGTCGGGACCTTGTTTCGAAACCCCTTCGGAATACAAAATGTTCTACCTTCTCGGTGCAGATGCTGTGGGCATGTCCACCGTTCCGGAAGTGATTATGGCACGGCATCGCGGTATTGAGGTGTTCGCACTCTCCGTCATCACGGATTTGGGTATCATCGGTCGCGTGGAAAAGGCCAGCCACTTAGAAGTGCTTGCTGCCGCAGCTGCCGCCGGTCCACAAATGGTGGACCTTATATACCACATGATTCCACAGATATAACTTTCTGATCTCATGGTGGTTAAAGATATATGACAATCTTTTTTCATGGGTTCTGACAAACTGGTTCGAAATCTTAATCGGCTACTCTTTGTTTTTTGGGGTAGTATGATGGCGTTTGTGTTGATACTCAATGTCTTAAAATCGCATTTTGATTATATTTACACCTACTATCATCCGATAGACACTCTTTTGCCTCATCCAGTGCTGATGCTTCTCGGATGGTTGGGATTGCTGATTTTATTTCTGATTTTCAGCAAGATATGGAATGATAATACTTCAGGTATTTCTCTTGGCACTTTCAAAAGGTACCCGTTTTTGATAGTGACATTTTCCCTTTTCTGTTTGCAGGTATTTTTCATCTACAATTATTTCTTTGAGACCGATTGGGATGTTCAGATTTTGCTCGATACTGCCCGTCAAATCGCATACGGGGGGGACAGAAATATGTTTAGCTGGTATTATAGTATGTGTCCCAACAATCTCCTTTTGACTCAAATTTTCTCTGTTATATTATTTATAGCCAAGCCTTTGCATTTAGGTTGTCAAGACCTTTTTGCTATCATTTTCGTGCAGTGTGTATGGTGTACAGTAGCCTCTATCATGCTGTATCAACTCTGTATCAAGTTATGGCATTCTCAGGTTATAGCTGTGTTTTCGTATGTCACTTATTGGTTGTTAGTTGGTCTATCACCTTGGGTATCAATCACGTATTCAGATATTTGGGCTTTGCCGTTTCCTATCTTGTTGTTGTGGTTATGTTTTTGCATTGATTGGAAAGGGAAAGTCAAGTTAAAATGGTTGATAATGGCTTTTGTCGCATGGTTCGGTTTTAAAATCAAGCCGCAAGTGTGCTTTGTTTTTGTGGCTATTTTGCTGGTAGAGGGTATTTCATGTTGGAAAAAAGACCATCGGATACGTGAAATTAAAGCATTGATTGCCAACTATATCGTGCCTCTTTCGATAGGCTTGCTTTTGGGCATTGGAACCACTTCCTTAGCGGTGAAAAGTATCCATATTAGTGTGGTTAAGTCGCAAGCTATGGGGGCGCCACATTATTTGATGATGGGGCTTAATAAGAATCACATAGGTAGTTACAATGATCCTGATGTCGTTTTTTCGTACAATTTCCCATCGAAGAGTGAGCGGGCCAAAGCTAACCTCAAGGAGACGCAACGACGGGTTCGGGAGATGGGAGTTGGTGGCTTTGCGAAATTGATGTGTGAGAAAACGTTAGTGAACTACTATGACGGCTCTTTTTGTTGGGGCTGGGAAGGAGCGATGTTCTATAAAAAAGTCTTCCCTCTGAAAAACAGCCATTTATCACCTTTTTTGCGGAGTGTTTTTTACAACAGGGATTATCGTGGAGAATACTTCTCCCAATGGTTCAGTTTCGTCACCGCATTATGGCTTGGGGTGTTGTTACTGGCCTTTTTCTCCGTGTTTGCAAAATGGGATAAATCGTTGAAAATGATTGCGATAACACTCCTTTTGCTAACCTTGTACGAATGTTTGTTTGAAGCCCGTTCGCGGTATTTTTTTGCATTCGTCCCGCTATATTTGCTAATGGCATCGCAAGGAGCAAACGTATTGGTCTTGTGGTTGAAAAGGGGGATGAAAAGACTCCAATAATTTTACGTTTTCTGTTGTTGCTTTTTGGCAGCTGGGAACAGCACGTTGTTGAGAATCAAACGGTATCCTGCGGAGTTCGGGAAGAGGTTGAGGTCTGTTGGGGCATCGTTGACCAAATGTTGGTAATCCTCAGGGTCGTGTCCGGAATAGAAAGTCCAGGTGCCTTTACCGTATTCGCCATGGATATAACGAGCCTCGTTGAAGAAAGCGCATTCTCCCATAATCGTGACCGTAGGTTTGATGAACTCCTTACGAAAAGCGGTGGTTTGTCCCATAAAACCTGGAATTACTTGTAAGTGGTTCTGGCACAGCATAGTGGGAACAGGATCCCATTTGGCAGAGAACTCGAACAGCGTGAAATAGTCGTTGGATTTGTTGGAAATATGTTGCGACGGATTCACATCGATATTAGAGACCTCATAGACGTAAGGGTTCGTTTCAATCTTGAAGTCAGTGAAGGCAAAGCAGTTATCGTAGTTGAGCTTGCTTTGTGCTTGGGGGTCCATAGGGTCGCCATCGAACATGGATTCACAGATGTCAACGCCTTCAGCAGCAAGTGCGATGTCGTAACTGTCTGGACCAGAGCACATCGCAAAGAGGTAGCCGCCGCCTGCCACGAAATCGCGGATTCCTTTGGCCACAGCGAGTTTCATTTGCGACACTTTGGTGAATCCCAGCTGAGCGGCGCGTTCTTCGTTCTCTTTAACGTCATCTTGATACCATTTGGCATTGCGGTAGTTTGCCCAGAATTTACCATACTGGCCGGTAAAATCCTCATGGTGCAGGTGCAGCCAGTCGTATTTAGGCAATTCCCCTTTGATGACCTCTTCGTCGTAGATGACCGTGTATGGAATCTCCGCGTAGGTGAGCACAAGGGTGACGGCATCGTCCCACGGAAGCTTGTTTTTGGGAGAATAGACGGCGATTTTCGGCTCTTTGGTCAGTCGAATCTCGTTCATATTGTTCTCTACTACAGAGATTTCATTGAGGATTTGCGTTGCTTGGATGTCCGCGATGACTTCATAGGATACACCACGAACTAGGCATTCGTTCTCCAATGTGCTGTTATAGGGGCACATAAAACTACCGCCTCGGTAGTTCAATAACCAACTCATATCGATTTGGTGAGCCACCGCGAAATAGGCAATTCCGTAGGCTTTCAGATGGTTTGTCTGAGCTAAGTCCATGGGAATCAGCAAGTAACTGCACCTTCCGATCATCACGGAAAGAATAAACCCTAGTATTAAAATAACCTTTTTCATCTTTTCTCAAAATGGGCAGCAAAAATACACAATTCAGTCGAAATGTGATAACCTTTAGAAAAAGGAAAAGTTTAAAGATGGCTTTTAGCCGTTGCCATAACGGCCATTACACGAATGGTGTTTCCATATACAAATCCATGCCGCGTTCTGTTAAGGCAGGATAAAGAAGATAGCGCATTATCTGAGGTTTTTGATCTTTATCGGAATCAATCAAAAACAAATTGTTCAGCAGATAGGGGGTGTACGTATCCAAATCCAAGTCTTCATGAATATGGAAACAATGTTTCCCCTTTTCTAAAACGGAGTAAATGAAGCTATAGAAAATGGAGTCGTTTTCGAGATACTTGCGCTTTTCTCTCGTGTATGCGTAGTAATGAGGCTCTTCGTATTGGGTCATCACTATATGATAAATGGTCATCGTCAATTCTTCGACACTATGATTGCAGTTGTCCAGAATCTTTTGCCATTTCTCTTTGCAGATCTTTTGCCAATGTTTCCAAGCAACCTCTATGGAGTTGGCTTTGGTACCATAACGATTGAAAAACGTTTTGTGACAGATATTTAGCTCTTGCACTATTTTTTCAGTTGGATGTTGAAAACCGTTTTTCGAATAGTAACTGAATAGTTCTTGTTTCTTTTTTTCGGATAGAGACATAATGAATTTTTAGAGATTTCCGAGTGGGATGACCACTTTCTGATTATAACTTATTTGTCAATTAAACGCAAATTTTTGCAAAATATTTTCGGCAAAAATACAAAAAAAATTATTGCAAATGATTTTTGACATCTTTTTCCGTTAATTGTCTCAAATTGGCAGTTTTAATGACTTCTCCGTCCTTGAAAAAGAGGTAAAGAGGGAATGAACTGGTGATGCGCACCGCTGAAAGAGGGTTAATTTCGACAAATTTGAAAGATTCTGTCTGGGTTTCGGAAGGGAATTTCTTGTTGGAGGTGCTGTCTCCCCATATCCAATACAGAATGCGGGTGTTGTCTAATTCGTTGTTGACCGCGATTTCGGACATTTTTAGGCAACTGGTGCGGCAGAAATCGCAACCGGACGATACAATTCCGACAATGTAGTTTCCTTCATCGATCTTAACATCCACCATCACAGAATCTTGCATCAAAGCATGAAGGGATGCTTCGTCGTATATTTCCGCTTTGGAAAAGGCATTATAGACATTGTCGATGGGAAAGAGAACAAAAGGAGGCACCAACGCGGCTAAAAAGGCTGCCACCAACGCGATAATGCGACCCCGAAAATGGTAATCTTCTTCGTTACGAATCAAAAGTAACAAAATGATGGATACAATGTTTTTGATTAGGGAAATGGACGGCTTTATTTCGAATAATTCGCCCATACAGTGACAGTTGCTGTCGTTTCGGAACAGGATGACATAAATCAGAAGCAGGGAGAATCCGATGAGCATCAGTAGAGTAAACCACCACGCTTCCCGGTATCGCACTTTGATGATTAGCAAGATGCCGACCAAAATTTCGGAGGCGATAATGGCTCGGGCTACTAATCCGCTAAGTGTCAAATTGAAGAGCTTGAAACTGTAGATGTAGAGTTCGAAATGCTCTAATCCCAGCAGTTTCAAAATGGCAGATACGATGAAAAATGCACCAATTCCGATGCGGATGATGAGTTTTAAGATGTTATTGAATTTTTCCATGATGAAGGGTGTTGAGAAAAAAGTTTCTGGTTAGCATTCGATTCCTTTGGGGATAGCACTGATGAGTTTTTTGGCATAGTCGGTTTGTGGATGGGCGCACAAGGCGTCGGCTTCACCGCTTTCCACGATGATACCTTGTTGCATCACTGCGATGCGGTCGGCCATGAACTTTACGACCGAAAAGTCGTGCGAGATGAAGATGTAAGTGAACTTGTATTCGGCTTTAAGCTCGTTGAGAAGGTTCAGGACTTGAGCCTGCACGGAGACATCGAGTGCAGACACCGATTCGTCGCAGATGATGAATTTCGGGTTCACGGCTAGGGCGCGAGCGATGGCGATGCGCTGTCGTTGACCACCGGAAAACTCGTGCGGGTATCTGTAAAAATGTGATTCATCGAGACTTACACGTTCCAAAAGTTCAATAACACGCTTTTTGCGCTCTTTGTCGTTTTGCAAGAGATTGTGAACGCGCATCGGTTCCATCAAGGCTTCTCCAATGGTAAGTCGTTGGTTGAGAGAAGAGTAGGGGTCTTGGAGGATGATTTGCATCTCTTTGCGCATTTTGCGCATCTCTGATAAAGGCAGTTCGACGAGATTCTTTCCACGAAAACGCACCTCTCCAGAAGTGGGCTCGATTAAACGCAACATGGATCGTCCCAAAGTGGTTTTCCCGCAGCCGGACTCACCGACTAATCCTAATGTCTCACCTTCGTAAATATCTAAGTTTATGTCGTTTAGGGCTTGGAAATACTGCTGCTTTTCGAAAAGTTTGCGTTTCCGAACCTTATAGAACTTGTTCAGATTTTTGATGGTGATGATGTGGTCGTTGGAGTAGAGTTTCTGATGGGCGATGTGGCGCTCGTTGGGAGTAACAACCAGTTTATCAAGTATTTCCTTCATCTCAGACTCCTTATTATCCGCAAAATCAGACACTTGCGGTAGCTTACGGAGCCGCTGGGTCATGGAGGGACGGCAAGCGATAAGTTGCTTTGTATAAGGATGTTGTGGGCTCAAAAAGATGTTCCTTACACTGTTTTCTTCCGTGATTTCACCTTTGTACATTACGATGGTGCGATCTGCAATCTCCGCCATCACGCCCAAGTCGTGGGTGATGAACAGCACGCTCATGCCGTGTTTCTGTTGTAAATTGCGAATTAGTTCCAGAATGTTCTTTTGGATGGTGACATCTAAAGCGGTGGTCGGTTCGTCAGCGATGAGCAATTTCGGATGGCAGCTCATGGCCATGGCAATCATGATGCGCTGCTTCTGTCCGCCAGAAAGTTCGTGCGGGTAGGAGTCGAAGATCTGGGTAGGGCGGGGTAGTCTCACTTCGTTGAACAGGTTGAGAACATGCTCTTTAGCCTCTTTTTCGGAGACTTTAGTGTGCAGGAGAATCTGCTCGGTGATTTGCTCTCCACAACGGATGACGGGATTCAGCGAGGTCATCGGCTCTTGGAAAATCATGCCGATTTGGTTGCCCCGAAGCGTTTGCATGACCGATTCGGGTGCCTGAAGAATGTCCAACGGCGGAACTTTATCATCGTTTTGGGCGCGAAAATAAATATGTCCTGAAGGATATCGGGCGATTTTGGAATTCAGCAGTCGCATGACGGAAAGAGCTGTCACCGATTTCCCAGACCCCGATTCACCGACAATTCCCAATGTTTCCCCCTCGTTGAGGGAGAAATTGATATGATGCAGAATGGGATTCCAATTTGTATCACGCCGCAATTCTAGCGACAAATCTTCTATTTTCAGCAAAGGACTCATCGCGTGCAAAGATACATAAAATGTCCTTTTTGGCGTGTGGTAAGACTACTTTTTCTTCTCTTGTAACTTGGTGTCGATATCCAAAGTAGCGTGAGGAACGATTCTCAGGCGTTCTTTGGGAATCAGTTTGCCCGTAATGCGATCCACGCCGTATGTCTTATTCTCGATACGCACCAAGGCAGCCTCCAAGTTGGAGATGTATTTCAATAATCGAGACATCAGGCGACCATTCTCCTCTTTAGAAAGCACTTGGTTGCCCTCTTCGAGGTTTTTGAAGGTCGGAGCAGTGTCTTTTGTATCATTGCCGACACCGCTATAAGCTTCTTGATATACTTCGAGGTTTTTTCTTGCTTCTTCGATTTTCTTTTCGATTAAAGCTTTGAATTCTTCTAAATCTTCGTCAGAATAACGGTTCACAACAACTTCGCTCATACTATATTATTATTATTGATGGTGATAAAATGAACGTGCAAAAATATAATTTTTTTTTATGAGAATGTTCAAGTGGTAAAAATTGCGAACGAAATATTAACTACAAATCACTTTCTTCGTGATTTTCAGACCGTTCACATTGCGGAAGACGACTAAATAGATTCCTTTTGGGTAATGAAATGGGTAAGTCAGACGGTGCCTGCCGGCATCTAGTTGCTCAGAATGCCGGGCAACACAGCGCCCATCCATAGTAAAAATGCTGATGTCGTATTGACAACCTTCTTCGTTTTGCATCTCGATGAGCAACTCGTCACGGACAGGGTTGGCTACATTTATCAGCACCTTCGACGGGTACTCAGGGACTCCCACATGCGCATCAATCGTCATTTCCATAATGACAGGAAGATGGTCGGATTGTTGATAAAGTGCGTTGGCAACATAACTTGGGATGGAGTTGTTTGAGGGGGAAGTGATGGAGCTGTTAAAGCGCATACCGTCCTGTCCCAAAGCATGATACGATCCGTCAACTAGGTGTATTTTGTTGCTGCCGTAATAGACAGAAGGCGAAACGAGAATGAAGTCGAAGCGGTCGTCTAAACCACCTGCAGAAAAACAGTCAGCATCCTGAGAATGAGTGGATTGCGTGTGCAGTGAAGCGAATTGTGCGCTATTGTGCCAGCGGCCGGGTCTGTTAAGGGGGTCATAAAAGCGGTACAAGCTGTTGGAATATTGTGTAAGTTCTTGATAAGCAGCTTCATCGCTGTCGTATAAGTTGAAGTCGCCGGAGAAAAAGGTGTTGCCAGGGTCGCCCAATTGTGTGAGTTTGTTCATCAACCGTTGCACTTGCGTCAAGCGGGCACTCGCGTCGGAAGAGTAGGAACCTGCTTTCAGATGTGCAATCCAAAAGGTCATGAATACGGTGTCGCCGGACGACAAATTGTCAGCATTGTAGTAGAATTTGTAGCCGTTGATGTCGCGGTAGGCGGTGGTGATGGTTTGGGTGTTGTACAAGGTCAGCTTACGGGAATCATAGAAAATCATGTTGGCGATGTAGCCGCCTGATAAACTGGTCAGAGGACCGTGTCTAAAGTAGTCAATGCCGTTTGTGTTGATGACGTTGTCCAACAAACGGTCGGCGTATTGATTGTGGGATCCCAACTCACACACGCAGAACACGTCGGGCTTCACGTACTGGAAAATGGTTCTAAGGTGTGCGTCCTTACTATCCAAGTTGTTGGTTGTGCTGTTGCAGTCTGATACGCCGGAAGTGTTGGTATAGTTCATCAGGTTGTATTGCATCATACGGATGGTATCGCGCGATTGCGCAAAAGCAACCCCTGCCGCCATAAACACCAGCATCCACATCCCTGCAATACAAATGCATCTTTTATACATCATACTAATTATTTTCCTATTCCCTACTCCCTATTCCCTATTCCCTATTCCCTACTTCTTATGCTTTTTGTAATACTCCAATCCCACGCGGACGTTCTCTTTCACCGCATTGGAGGAATATGTTGCGCCCGTGACCACATCTACCTTGGCTTCGGAAGCTTGCTTTACGGTCATGCCGTTCCATTGGTTTAGCAAGTTGGCTTTCACTCTTTCGAAGAACCCGGGTGTCTCATCGTTTGGCAAAGCTTCGATTTTCTGGATTTTGTCGTTTTTGATGTAGATGTTCAGCGGAGTAGGACCGTTGTAGCCTTGCACATTTTGGGTTAAAGTGGTGGTGTTCACGATATAAACGCCGTCTTTTTTCGTCATAACCTTATCATTAGCGGTGGTGGCGCAAATGAACACAACCGCGATTACCGTTAGTACAGCGATGACTGCGATGATTCCTTTTTTCATTTTTTTTTGTTTGATTAATCGTTTGTTTATTAATGAATTAATGCCATTTTTATGGCGATTAAAAAGAGGCGCAAATGTACAAAAATATGGACACATTACCATACCATGAGGTTGCAGCCGCGCAATTGGGAATGGTCCAAACGACCTAACACCTCCATTCCATTGGGGTGACGGCGGCCAAGGTCTTCCGTAGCAATAAACGTACAGCTGTATAGATTGGCCAAATCGATGACGTTGATAACGCCCGTGTTGACGGAATCCGAACCGTCCAGTGGGTCTTTTTCGTTACGCAGGCGCAGACGCATCCATGGCGGTGTGGTGAACACATTGTCTCCTTTGCTGTAGGCTTGCGAAAGCAACTCGCACATGCCATATTCGGAGTGGATCCCGGGTACGCCGAAAGCACGTTTCAAGATGTCGTAAAGTTCCTCTTTCACCATCTCTTTGCGCCGCCCCTTCATGCCTCCGGTCTCAAATACAATTAGTTCAGGGAAATCCAATTGGTAATGGTCGGCGAAGTCCAGTAGGGCGAATGTTACGCCCCAAAGTATTGTTTTTTGTTGATTATCACGGAGTTGGATTAGCTTTTGGTACAGATCTTCATGATTATAAAGGAAATAGCCATTGTCTTTTGCACCTGATTTATGCATCAGCACTTCCATCATATAGATTAGGGAGGAGTTTTTCTGCTCTAAATAGTTGGGTAACAATGCTAAAAAAGTGTATTCCGATGGTTTTCCATAGAAATAACGGAAACTGTTGAGCAAGCTCCGGCGATAGAGAAGCTCATCTTTAATGAGATGCTGTGAATGTTGCATGCCCGTGGTTCCGCTACTGCGAAAAGTAAGCGTTGGAGTGAAAACCGAGGTCTTCACTTCGTGGGTTTTGAAGAATGAAATAGGCAGAAACGGAATGTCAGACAAAGACGTTACCTTTTTCTTGTCAATATTAAGGTGTTGGCAATAGGCACGATAGACGGGGTTTTGGGCATATTGAAAACGGAAAACCCGTAAGGCGGTTTGCTCGAAGTCCGCTTCCGATTGGAGTCGAAAAATATGATGGTTTAAGGCTTCCATGCGAAGGTGTTGATGAGGTGCATAGCATCCTCCTTAAGATATTCAATGACAGGCTGCAACGAGTCGTTGTTAGGTGTGCCGTCAAAGTAGAGGGCGGCGCGCACGAATCGGTTGACGCTGTCGGTAATCCAGAATTGGAGCGGCGTGGCCACATCTTTGCCATAAATCTCGTATGTTTGTCCCCACATCCGCGATTCTGGATCGCGAATCATGGAATACTGCACATCGTCGGCTTTCTGATAGTGAAATTTCACCATTTTGTCCTCTGAAACCATCAATTTCCGTAAACTGTCCGCATTTTTGACCTTGAAACAGGTGAACCGTAGTGAGGCGTTCAGTTCAGGGTAGGTGATATTCATCCACAAGCAATTGTCCGGCTGTAACTCAAGGGTGGTAGTGGCATGGACCGATTGCTCGCAGGTGAATGGAGGGGAAACGCGGATGTCCGCCTGTCCATTGGACAAGGACTGTGAAACCTCCAAAGGCTTGTATTGGTGGTCGGGCAGCTCAATACGGAAATAGCCCATGGGTTTGGGTTCAGGCAGCGGTTTTGGCTTGCATGCAGCGCAAAAGCCGCTGATGATGATGGCCAAAGTGAAATATAGCCAGATTTTTTTCATGAAGGGAGAAGACGTTTTTCCTATAAGTAGCTTTTTAAGTTTTTGTTTTTGGCGTTTTGACGCAATCTTTTCAAGGCACGCTCCTTGATTTGACGCACTCGCTCGCGGGAGAGGTCTAATTTGTCGCCAATCTCATCGAGTGTATGCTCGTGGGAGGTGCCGATACCGAAGAACAGCCTCAGCACATCTGCTTCTTTGTCGGGGAGGGTCTTGAGAAGGTCGTTGATTTCCGACGACAGGGACTCCTGCATCAAAGAGGTGTCGGTGTCGTCGTCGTTATCGTGCACAAACACATCCACGAAGCGGGTTTCCTCGTTAGGTGCAATGGGCGAGTCGATGGACTGCGGGTGGTTGTTCATCTTCATGATTTCAGCCACTTTATACACAGGCATATCCATTGCGTTGGCAATCTCCTCTGTGGTGGGCAAACGGTTGAGTGTCTGTTCCAAACGAGCGGTTTCCTTTTTGATTTTGTTGATGACACCCACTTGGTTCAGAGGCAGTCGGACAATACGCGACTGGTCGGCGATGGCTTGCAGGATGGCCTGTCGGATCCACCATACGGCGTAAGAGATGAACTTAAAGCCGCGTGTCTCGTCGAATCGTTGTGCGGCTTTGATTAAGCCTAAATTACCCTCATTGATAAGATCTTGCAACCCGATACCCTGATTCTGGTATTGTTTCGCTACGGAGACGACAAAACGCAGATTGGTGGTTACCAATTTGTTAAGCGCATCCTCGTCTCCGGCTTTGATTTTGCGTGCCAGTTCCACCTCCTCATCCGCGCCAATCATCTGCACCTTGCTGATGTCCGACAGGAATCTCTCCAACGATGCCGAATCGCGGTTGGTGATGGATTTCGATATTTTTAATTGTCTCATTTATAATGACTTTTCAACTTTTTCTATCGTACTATTGCCCTTATTGGGACTGCTCATGGAATAGCTTTTATGACTTTGGCTGTTTGCCAATAACCATTTATTTTTCAACCTTTTCTGTTGTACCTTGACTATTTAATAAAGTTACATTTTTTGTAATTTTTTCTTTGTTTCGGACTATAATGACCTCCACTTTGTCGCCTGGTGACTTGGTTTTGAGAACTCCACGCACCTCAGGGAGGCTATTTATGGGCGTATTGTCGATGTGAGTGATGACATCGCCTTCTTGGAAACCGTTTTGAGCGGCAGCACCGTTGTCGGACACTTCGGCCACATAGATACCGTTTACATCGCTGAGGTTCAGTTCTTTAGCGTTGGTGGCATTCAGTTCCATGATGGAAACGCCGAGGTATGCTTGTTGGGTGACGCCATAATGTTGCAGGTCGTAGCTGATTTTTTGCACGATGTTGGACGGGATGGCGAAGGAGTAGCCTGTGTAGTAACCGTTGCCAGATGCGATGGCGGTATTGATGCCGACCAAGCGGCCGGTAGCGTCAACGAGCGCACCGCCCGAGTTACCGGAATTCACAGCAGCGTCGGTTTGGAGATAGACTTCGTCAGAGGTGTTGCCGCGACCTGTGCTCAGCTGACGTGCTTTTGCGCTGATGATGCCGGCGGTTACGGTGGAGTTAAGGCCCATAGGGTTGCCAATGGCCAGAACCCATTCACCGATACGCACGGAATCAGAGTTCGCGAACTTCAAATAGGGGAGACGAGTTTCGTTGATTTTGATGAGCGCGAGGTCGGAGGCGGGGTCGGTGCCAATGATTTCGCCGTCATATTCGCGTTTGTCGTTCAGTGTGATGGTGATTTTTTCGGCATCTTGCACCACGTGGTTGTTGGTCACAATGTAGCCATCGGAAGAGATGATGACCCCCGAACCGGCTGCTTGAACCGGGTAGGTGCTCGGTGCGGAACCGAAGAAATGTTCCCATATTGTGCCGCCGAAAAAATCATCCCACATGGAGTTTTTCTGCGTAAATTCGGTCTTGATATAGACTACAGCATTGACAGATGACTCGGCCGCGTCGGTCAAATCTACATATCTCGGTGAACGGTTTTCTTGTTGGGCACATCCTGAAAAAGTTGTGATGGATGTGAGTAATACTGTGAATAACAGCCATTTAATGCTTCTTAAAGTCTTCATATCTTTTGTTTTTTTCATTTTTATTTTCGTTCAAAACTACCTTATAACGGAAAAGTTTAAAAAAAATTGCAGGCGAAAAATTTGTATCAAAAAAAATTTTATTTTTGCCGCCCAAAAAATTACAAACAAAAATTATACCAAAATGTACGCAATTGTAGAAATAGCCGGGCAACAATTCAAGGTTGAAAAAGACCGCAGAGTCTATGTTCAGCGCCTCAAGGCTGAAGAAGGTGCGCAAGTCACATTTGACCGCGTAATGTTAGTGGATAATGACGGTGATGTCAAAGTGGGTACTCCGACCGTTTCCGGTGCCGCCGTAACCGCTACCGTTCTCCAACACCTGAAAGGTGACAAAGTTCTTGTTTTCAAGAAGAAAAGAAGAAAAGGTTATCAGAAACTGAATGGTCATCGTCAATGCTTGACCTCCATCAAGATTGATAACATCGCTCTGTAAAAATTAGTATTAACGATTAAAATTTAGACTTATGGCTCATAAAAAAGGTGTCGGTAGTTCTCAGAACGGCCGCGAATCAGCTAGCAAAAGATTAGGTTTGAAAATTTTCGGCGGTCAATTCGCCAAGGCTGGCAACATCATCGTTCGCCAAAGAGGTACTGTCCACAATCCTGGTAAGAACGTGGGTATGGGTAAAGACCACACGCTTTTCGCATTGTGCGACGGCATCGTTGAATTCAAGAAAACCTATAAAGACAGATCTTACGTTTCTGTGGTTCCTACCCAAGAGTAGTAGATTAATTGTCCAGATTCAAAAAAACGTCTCCTTTCCGGAGGCGTTTTTTTTTTTGAGCTTTAAGGACAAAGACTTAGAGACTTAGAAAGTCCCTTTTTACCTCTAAGCCTTTTTCGAGAATCGTACCTTTCGAATAATAATCAGCACTGTTCCCATGAGAGCGATGAGCAGTAACGGGATGCCGATGTTAAGGGCGGCGATTAACACCTTGTGGTTGCGCGTTTTCTCGTTGTTGAGCGACCCGATTTTGAAGTTTTTGGCACGTAGCTGCAAAAGGTCGTCGTCTGCGCATAAGTAATTGACACAGTTGACGATGAACTGTGTGTTGTCGAAAGTTTGGCGTGTGTAGATGTCGAATCCGGCAGGATAAGGCTGGTTACGTTTGCTGTCGAACGGGTTGCGGATGATGTCTCCGTCGGAAACGAAAATCTGTCGCGTGAATTCGCTGTGGTCGCGGAAATCCAGCTCTTTGATAGTGTCGAACTCGATAGGCAGGATGCCCTTGAATGCCGACTGGAAGTTGCCTTCCACTAACACAGCGATAGGTACGTTTCGATTGGAAAACTCTTGCAAATTGGGTTTCACCATGCCCACTCTCAGGGTCACGATAGAGGGGGTGGGCACCACTTTCGTGCGTTCAGAAGTGGTCATCAACACGGTTTTCGTCAGATCGGCGTTGTTGCCCACGAGGTCAATAGTGCCGGCAAAGTCGGATTTGACATCTTTGAGGTTCCTCACAATGGGATGGTCGCTAAAATTCACAATGTCAAGACTATAAGGGAAAGCCATGAATTTGTATTGTGGTTGGTCGCCAATGATACTCACCTGTTGAGGCACAGGCATGCAGCTCAGATCCTGTATCAGGTCGGTATTGATGCGCACCCCGTAAGTGAAGAACAGGTCGTTGATATAGAGGGCTCGTGGCGTGGCGAAGAACTCGCCCGCATGTTGCAAGCTGTCTAAGGAGGCCGTGGTGTTGTCAATGAGCCACAGCACTTTACCGCCGCGCATGATAAATTGGTCGATGATGTACTTGTCGTATTCGCGGAACGGCTGGGTTGGTTGCGCCACAATCAACACGTCGTATTTGTTGTCCCCGAGCACCAAATTAGCCGTCACCGTATCATCTACTGAGATATTGCGCAGAGCATTGATTTTGCCGTCTAGGGTGATGCGGCTGACATTGTAGAAACGTTGTAACTGCATGGCTGTCCAGCAGGTACTCCAGAAATCCAACTCTCCATGGCCATCCAGGTAGGCCACCTTCGGTTTCTCGGTCTTCAACAGACGGCGGATCGGCATCACCAGGTTGTACTCCAGCTCTTCATTGGAGTATTTCACCCAGTCGTTGTTGCCCGAGGGGTCGGCGACCACCACTTTGGCGGGATATTCTTGGTTTCGATAGGAAACGATGGCACCCGGAATCACCACGTGTGTGGAGTAACCGCCGGCATCCTCACGACTGATGGGAATGGGCTCCAGTCCTTTTTTCACAAATTCGCCTAAAATGGAGTTCAACTCTTCATTCGTCTTACCCTCGATAGGGTCTATAAATTCGAAATAGACATTCTTGGAATAGCTGCGGAACGTCTGTAACATCTGTTCCACCTGTTTTGCAAACAGCTGATAATCAGCAGGCTGATCCTTCCCTTTCAGATAAACGCGATAATAAACCCTGTCTTCCAGGTTCTTCAGCATCTCAATGGTGCTCTTGGATAGTGAATGACGTTTATCTTTCGTCAAATCAATACGATAGAAGAAGGAAGAGGACAATAAATTGACGACTACGACAATGGCAATGACGGCCAAAAGTCCTAAAAGAGTGCGTCTTTTGAATTGTTTGCTCTGTATATTGATGTTTTTACTCATAATGCTCAACGATTTTACCATTTGCGACTCAATAATACTAAACGGGTGGAATAGAGGAAAATGAAGATCACACTACAGAAATAGATGACATCGCGAGTGTCGATAACGCCTTGGCTGATAGAGGCATAGTGATGTTCAATGCCAAGGGTTTTCAAGTAGTAGCCGAAGTTGCCGAGGGCATCGAAAGAGTAGATGAAGGCGAAGCCGAAAGAGAGGATGAAGCAGAGTAGAGCAGCGATGATGAACGCCACAATCTGGTTGTTGGTGATGCTGGAAGAGAAAAGACCGATGGCGATGAATGCAGCACCAAGGAATAGCAAACCGAGATAGGAACCCCAAGTGCTGCCCATGTCAATGTTGCCCACAGGATTTCCGATCCAATAGACGGTGATGACATAGACGAGTGTGGGGAGCAAGGCGATGACCAGCAACGTCAAACAAGCCAAGAACTTAGCCCAAACAATCTGCATGTCGGTCAGTGGAAGTGTGAGTAGAAAATCCATTGTGCCGGTGCGTTTTTCTTCCGCGAATGAACGCATCGTGATGGCTGGCACTAAAAAGAGGAAAAGGAACTGGGATAGGCTGAACAAGCCTTGCAAGTCTGCCAGACCTGACTCCATCACGTTGTTCACATTTGGAAAAACCCAAATGAACAAACCAGAAACAATTAGGAAAACTCCAATGAAAATATACCCGATAATGGAGCTCAAAAAAGCCTTAAGTTCTTTGATATAAAGACTAAACATACCTTACAAAAAAATTTCGCAAAAGTACATTTTTTTTCGTATTTTTGCCGCCGATAAAAAAAACAGATTTCCTTGTAATAATATCGATTTTTTTGCATCTAAAGCTTAGAATTTTTCGTTAAATAAAATTATCTATGAAAAAAGTTTTTTTGTTTATGATGGCTGTTTTCTGTGCAGTGGTAGTATTTGCGCAGAAAGACCTGAATCTGAATGATCCTATTAAAGCGGATCCAAATGTAACTATTGGTAAGTTGGACAACGGCATGACCTATTACATCCGTCGTAACACTTACCCGAAGGACCGTGTGGAGTTCCGTCTCGCCGTGAACGCCGGCTCCAATCAGGAGAACGACAATCAACAAGGTTTGGCGCACTTCACAGAGCACATGGCTTTCAACGGTATCGAAGGCTTCCCGAGCAACAGCGTGGTGGATCACTTGCGTAGCAAGGGTGTCGTGTTTGGTGCTGACCTTAACGCTTACACCAGTTTTGACGAGACCGTTTATATGATTCCCATGCCGACGGACGATCCCGGCAACATCGACCTTGGTCTCAAGATCCTTCGTGGCTGGGCCGCTGGTCTGCTTTACGACAACAAGGAAATTGATGAGGAACGCGGTGTCATCATCGAAGAATACCGCCTTGGCCTCGGTGCCGACGACCGTATGCGCAAAGAGTATTGGCCAGTTCTGATGAAAGATTCCCGTTATGCTGATCGTATGCCTATCGGTAAGTTAGATATCCTTCAAACTTTTGATTATCAAGTTATTAAAGATTTTTACAAAGATTGGTACCGTCCAGATTTGCAAGCTGTGATCGTGGTTGGTGATATTGACGTGAAAGAGGTGGAAGCCAAGATCAAAACGATGTTCGGTAATATTCCCGCCAAACAGAATCCTCGTAAGAAAGAGATTTACGGCATTGGTGCCAACAAGGAACCCCTTGTGGCTGTCTGCACCGACAAAGAGGCCACTGGCAGTTCTGTGATGCTCATCCGTAAGCACAAACACGCCCCGATGAAGACCATCGGTGATTTCCGTCAACAACTTTGCATTGATCTTTACAACACCATGTTTGATGCTCGTTTCGAAGAAATGACCCAAGATCCTAAGTGTCCGTTCCTGGGTGCTAGTGCTGGTTATGGTGACTTTATCGGCAACACTGACGCATACGCTGCACAAGCTATGGCCAAGGAAAACCACATTCCTGACGCTTTACGCATACTTTTACAAGAAGACTACCGTGTGTTGAAATATGGTTTCTTGCAAACCGAACTTGACCGTGCGAAAGAGGAACTGTTAGAGCGCTACGAAAAAGCTTCCAAAGAGGCCGAAAAGACCGAATCCGCTCGCTTTGCCAGCCAATATATCAACAATTTCTTGCGTCAGGACCCCATTCCGGGCGCAAAACGTGAAAATACATACGCTAAGAAGCTCATCGAGGGCATCACTTTGGAAGAGATTAACGCATTGGCCAAGAATTGGGTCACCGAAGACAATATGGTGGCTATTGTCACTGCTCCCGACAAAGAGGGTGTGAGCGTTCCTACCAAAGATGAAATCCTCAGCATTCTGAAAGACAAATCATTAGCTAACGTTCAACCTTACGTGGATACCTATAAAGATCAAGAAATTCTGGAGAAAGAGAACTTGAAACCCGGCAAAATCACTTCTGTGGAGAAAATCGACGCTGTGGGTGCTGAAAAATGGACACTCTCCAACGGTATCACGATTTATTTGAAGAAAACTGACTATAAGAACGATGAAATCCTCTTCAGCGCCAGCAGTAAGGGCGGTAAGAGCCTCTATCCTGTGAAAGATCTTGCATCCGCTGATTTCGCCGCTGACATCATTGACCGTGGCGGTATCGCTGGTCTGGACTACAATTCCTTGATGAAGAAGATGAAAGGTAAAAACGCGGGCGTTTCTCCTGAAATCGGCCTGCTGACCGAGAGCTTCTCTGGCTCTTCCTCCCCCAAAGATTTGGAATTCTTCTTCCAGTACCTCAATGCCTTCTTCACCAATCCGCGAATTGACCCGAACGCTTTTGACCTTGTGATGCAAGAGACCAAAGAGCAAATCAAAATGCTCACCACTCAACCGATGTACAAGTATTTAGGACAGCTCATTGATGCTGCCATGAATCACGATCCATATATGAAACAAGTTTTCTCCATGGATGACGAATATCTGAACCAAGTTAATTTCGACCGTGCTGTCCAGATCTATAAAGAACGTTTTGCTAATCCCGCTGACTTCACCTTCTTCTTCGTGGGTAATTACGATGAGAAGCAGATGAAAGAATTTGTGGAACTTTATCTCGGCTCTATGCAGACTGGTAGTAAGAAAGAAAATTACAATCTCAGTGTGCTGAAACCGCGTCCCGACAAAGCCACTACGCAAACCGTCTATGCAGGTTCTGAGCAACAGGGTTATATGGGTATGTACATCACCAATCCTATTGAATGGAGCTACAAGAACAGCATTATCGCCGACATGATTGGCGAGGCATTGGACATCCAATTTGTCCGCATCGTGCGTGAGAAAATGGGCGATGTCTATTCTCCTATGGTACAGATGGGTGCCAGCAAGTTGCCGAAACCCGAACTCTCTCTGTTGATTCTCCTGGGTTGTGATCCTGTGAAGACCGACAAGTTGGCCGATGCCAGCCTGAAGATCCTCAACGACTTCAAGAAGAAAGGACCCGACAGTAAGACGATGGATTTGGTGAAAAAGCAGATGTTGAGCACACGTGCCAAGAACATCCAGACGAACCGTTTCTGGTTGAGCTATATCAGCAACAAGGTTGTCCAAGACGAGCCGTTGGTTAACCCTTCCGAATACGAGGCAATGGTCAACTCCATCACCAAGAAGGACATGATCGAGTTCATGAAGAAGTACTTCAAACCCGAAATCTACACACGTGCTGATATGCACCCAGTGACGATGCAAAAATAAGGATTGTTACAAATATATCATCTGTAGAGACGTGCCATGTCGCGTCTCTACATTTTTTTTATATTTTTGCATCTCAAAATGTATTAAACGTAAATATTTCAATTAAAGAAAGATAGCGTTATGGAAACGATGAAAGAAACCGAAGAAACCCTCATTCAGGAGTTCGCGATGTTCGATGACTGGATGGACAAATACAATTATATTATTGAGTTGGGCAAGGAATTGCCGATGATTGATCCGCAGTTTAAGAAGGACGAATTCCTTATCAGTGGGTGTCAATCGCAGGTGTGGTTGCATCCTGAAATGAAAGAGGGTAAACTTTTCTTCACCGCCGACAGCGATGCTATTATTACGAAAGGTATTGTGAATCTGTTGATTAGAGTACTTTCTGGTCATACCCCTCAAGAGATTCTTGACAACGACCTCTCCTACATTGATGCTATCGGACTCAAAAATCACCTCTCTCCAACCCGTTCCAACGGTTTGGCTTCCATGATTAAGCAAATCAAATTATACGCTTTGGCATATTCAGCTAAACAATAAAAACCGATTGAGATGAAAAAATTAATTTGCACATTAGGGGTTGTTTTCAGCTTGCTGCTCCTGAATGGTTGTGGCATGAAAGAATGTAAGTGCGTATCAACCAATAAGATTGTCCAAAATGATTCAATCATTATTACAGACAGAGTGGATACCGTATATAATAATACACGTGACAAATGCGAAGCTTTTAATATGATGGATACCCTATCAATGGATACGAGTATTGTCATTTACCACATTTTGTCCTGTAAGGATAATTAATCACTTTTTAAGGTTAAAAAATCTTAATCATGAGTGGTGGCAGCCATAAGGGAATTGCTTTAGTGACCGGTGCTGACGGAGGTATGGGTCGCATTCACGTGCGCGAATTGGCCAAGGCGGGTTACGAGGTAATCATGGCTTGTATAGATACTGCTGTGGCACAGCCTATTATGGAGGAAATCAAGAGGGAAACAGATGGAACATTCCACTTGATGCGTTTGGATCTTGGGAGTTTGTCGGACATTGTTCGCTTCGCGGATGAGGTGAAAAGTCGTTTTTCTTCGTTACAGGTGTTGCTTAACAATGCCGGCGTTTTGCCCAGTCATGCGAGAGTCAGTGCGGATAACTACGAATACACAATGGCTGTCAATTATCTGGGGCACTTTACGTTAACAAATCTGCTTCACCCGATGATGGGTCGAGGGACGCGCATTGTCAGTATGATTTCGCTTTCCTATTTCCTTGGCAAGATTACGCCGGATCTTTTTGCTCCCAAAACGCAGTACGACTACAACCGTTTCACGGCGTATGGCAGTTCCAAATTGGGACTCTACTACTTCATGTTGGATGCCTCAGAAGCGTGGAAAGAGGAGGGTGTCTGTTTCAATGTTGCGGACCCTTTTATCGTGAGTACCAATATTATACGAATGGACAACAAGGTGGTGGACAAGCTTTGCGATTGGCTTTTCCGGCCCCTCATCAATACACCCGAGCAGGGTGCTGCCACGATGCTTGCTGCCGCCATTGATCCTGAGTTTGAAGGTGTGACAGGAAAAATCTTTAAGAACGGTAAGGTTGCCCGTCACAAGAGACGCTACTACAACAATATGAAAGATCGTAAAATGTTGCGAGATATGACTTTGCAAATCCTCAACGAACATAATATCCCACTATGATAGTACCGCCCTATTTGCATCCTGGAGACACGGTAGCATTTGCTGCCCCTGCACGTAAAATTTCCCGTGCGGAGATTCAACCTGCTGAGTCTTTTCTGAAAAGATGCGGTTTTAACGTTTTTTATGATGAAAGACTTTTCGCCGAGGAACATCAATTTGCGGGTAATGACGAGATTCGTGCGGGCTATTTTCAGGATTTGCTGGACGAGGAGAGCGTGAAGGCTATTTGGTGTGTTCGCGGCGGCTATGGATCTGCCCGCATCATCGACAGGCTGGACTTCACCCACTTCAAGAAGCAGCCCAAATGGATTTGTGGCTACAGTGACATCACGGTGTTCCACAGTCATCTCCATCGTCATGAGCAAATCGCTACATTGCATACTACAATGCCGATTAACGTCACGGAGGAGACAATGGAAAGTGCTGCTGTACAGTCTTTTTTGCATGCTATTACCGGAAAGGAACTCGTTTACATTATCCCATCTCATTCTCTGTCGCGTTTTGGCGAATTTTCAGGTACACTTGTTGGGGGCAACCTCTCCATGCTCTATTCGCTCATTGGTTCTCCTTCGGATATTCATACCGACGGTAAAGTGCTGTTTATCGAAGATTTAGACGAATATCTGTATCACATTGACCGTATGGTACTCAACTTGAAACGCAGTGGTAAATTGTCGAATATCAAGGCTTTACTGGTTGGACATCTCAGCGACATGCACGATAATACCATTCCCTTTGGCAAAACGGCAGAGGAGATTGTTGCGGACCATTGTCGTGAACTCGATATTCCATTGATTTTCAATGTTCCCACGGGTCATCTACCCGATAATCGTGCGTTGCGTTGTGGTTGTCAAATCGAAGGTAAGTTTATCAATAATCAATTCATAATCAAAAGTTTAAATCATGCTTAGCACCTTTCTTTTCAAATATATCTATCGTCTGAAACCGATTCAATATCCTGATCCGAACGGAACCATTCCTAAAAGTGTGCTGATGATGGCTCCCCACACCTCCATTATGGATTTTGTCATCGGGTTGTCTGCCATGCAGTATTATGATCTGCATGCCAACACCATCATCAAAAAGGAGTTTTTCTTTTTCCCGTTGAATCTGTTACTGAGGAAGTTAGGTGGCATTCCTGTAGATAGGAAGCATGTACGCAATTTTGTGTCGTATGCTGCCAATATCATCAAAGAAAGGGAGCGTATCACACTGATTATCTGTCCAGAAGGTACGCGCAAACGCACCGAAAAGTGGAAACGCGGGTTTTACCAAATCGCCATGGAAGCGGGTGTGCCGATCAGTTTGGGATACATCGACTACAACACACGCACCTGCGGTATCATGTCCATCTTCCACCCGACGGGTGATTATGAGAAGGACATGGCGGAAATCCAGGCGCAATACTATGGTTTACAAGGATATAAGAAAGGCCAGTTCAATTTGGAGGATAAGCCACACGCTCATCCTGAATGGTTTGACCTATAGTGGGAAAATTTCAGAAACAGCCTCTTTCATCGCACGAATAACCATCTGCACCTGTTTGTCGGTCAGGTCATAATAGACAGGCAAACTAATTTCGCAGGCGTATTGCCGATAGGCATTCGGATAGTCCTCAATCTTGTAATTAAGTGATTTATAGACCGTAAGCATTGGCAACGGTATAAAATGCACGTTGGTGGCAATGCCTTGGTCTGCCAATTTCTGAATGATGTTGTCTCGATCTGTTTCTGAAATATGATTTATGCGTAAAGTATAAACGTGGTAGGAAGATACTTTCTCTGCGTTTTCGTAGGTGGGCACACGGAACCGTTTGTCGTTCTTAAAAGCTTGATTATAAGCATCAAAAATCTGTTTGCGTCGTGGCAGGATCATCTCGTCGTAACGAGCCAGTTCCACAACTCCCATGGCAGCAGCGACATCGGTCATATTGCATTTGTAGCCCGCATTCACTACATCGTAACGCCAACCGCCGGCTTTCGTTTTTGCAAATGCATCTTTGGATTGTCCATGCAATGACTTGACTTTCAATTCGTTTTTAATATCTTGAGAGGTGGTACCCTGTTTTTCGTAGAAAGAGTCGGGGAGGTGAAGGCAGATGGCACCGCCTTCCGCTGTGGTCAGATTCTTTACGGCATGGAAAGAGAAGATGGTGATGTCTGCCCAAACACCAATTTTCTGACCGAGGTAAGATGCGCCCAAAGAGTGTGCGGCATCCGCCAAAATCAAGATACGACCTAAGGATTTCTGCAAGTCATTTGACGGTTGGAACATTTTTTGAATGTTCGCATCGTTCACTATTTCATATAGTTCCTTGTAGTCGCAGGGCAAACCAACGATATCCACGGGGATGATTGCTTTTGTGCGCGGTGTAATCGCTTTGCGAACGTTTTCGGGATCAATCAAGAAGTCGTCATTTACATCCACAAGGACAGGTTTCGCGCCGCAGTGCAGTACCACTTCAGCCGTGGCGGTGTAGGTGTATGCGGGCACGATGACTTCGTCGCCTTCGCCGATGCCAAGCCAAAGCAGGGCAAGTTCCAATCCTGCCGAAGCGGAATTGACACAAACAACATCATTGATGCCAACATAGTCTGCAAGCATTTGCTCAAATTGTCGCGTTTTCGGACCGGTCGTAATCCAACCGGAGCGAAGCACGGACACTACTTCTGCAATAATGGCATCATCAATATGTGGAGGGGAAAAGGGTATAATCATACTCATTCAGTGGAAATTCGTTCTAATTTTCTGGATTTTTTCTCTTTACTATTTTTGGCCAGTTCATCAAAATTGATGGCCAAATCGAAACAGTTCGGGGTGGCACCGACAGCATAATGCAATCGTGAGAATCCAACCCGTATTCCTTTGATGTTCAGTTGAAAACCATACGAGAATCCCGCCATTGATTTGCGCGAGACGACCTTCATATCCTGATGAATGTTGTGATTATATGCCAATTGAATGGAAAAATACTTGATAGGCTCAATTTCCAGTCCGAAGATGAAATGCCGGAAGAAATTGTCTGCGAATTGCGCCACTTTGGATGGATATTGAGGTTCGCCCGTAATCGCATCCGCAGGTATGAAAGGGTTGTCACGTCCGACGTAACTCATATTCCAACGGTAGAGTGAGTGCAACGAAATATGATAGCGGATGGGAATATGCTTCAAACGTTGGGAAATTGCAAACTGCAAATCGAAGGGCACCAATTCGTAATTGCCAGGGGCGTATGTTTTTATTGGAGACCCGATATTCTTGGCCATCAACGTGAGAGACAGCTGTTTGTCTTTGTTATAGTAGCTTCCCGCCAAATCCGCGACCATCCCTACCGAGTAGTAGGAATCGTAGAAACTGAAGACGGTTTTGAGGTTCGCGCCGACGGAAAAGTTCGGAGAGAGTTCGCGACCCCAGCCGACCACGAGGGCATAGTCGCCGGCGGAGAATTTCCCAGTCTCATTCCCCATTTCGTCGGTTCCCTGGAAGGAACCGTAGTTCAATCCATAGATGCCGAATGAGAAACTGCCTGCCTTGGGGAAGGTGTGAGCGTAAGAGGCGGCGACAGCGGTGCTCTTCGTAAAATAGTCAGTGAAGTTCAAAGACAGCGCATTGTGTTGTCGCTCACTAATGTATGAGGGATTGTACAACATTATCGTAGGGTCGTCATCGTGCACGGAAATCAAACTACCCCCTAATCCCATTATTCTAGATGAATAGCTGAGATTCAGGAAGTTGTATATGTAATTCCCGCCACTTTGCGCCTTCAACTGTATCCCAATGGAGAACAGCAGAAATACCCATATTAAAAATCTCCTCTTCATATTAATGAAACGGCAAAAATAACAATTCTTTCATTATGCTATCTTGATTTTGCAGTTTTAAGAAATATTAAGAAAAAAGCCTATTTTTGCCGCCGTTTTTTATAGCAAATATGTCTGCAGATTTAATCATTGAAATTATCGGATCGGTCATTGGATTGACCTACCTTTTTTTGGAATACAAAGCCAGTGTGTGGCTTTGGCCGGCTGGCATCCTGATGTCATTATTCTATGTGGTGATTTTCTTTCATGGAAAATTCTACGCTGATGCTGCCGTGTATCTTTACTACATTGGAGCGAACACCTACGGCTTGTTGAAGTGGACGCGCTCACGCCGGAAGGGCCTGTCCGACGACAGTGCACCTGCTGACGCGTTGGTCATCACGCATACCCCGAAAAGAATCATCCCAAAGCTTGTTCTCGCAGCCTTGGTGTTATGGGCTGTTCTCTATTTTATTCTGAAACAGTTTACGGATAGTCCGTTACCTGCCGGAGATTCATTCACCACTGCATTCAGCATTGTCGCGATGTGGATGTTGGCGCAGAAGTATTTGGAACAGTGGACGTTGTGGGTTTTGGTTAACGTTGTCTCCACCATCCTTTACTTTTGGAAAGGTCTTTACCCCACGGGAGTGCTCTTCATTGTGTATGTGGTGGTAGCCGTGTTGGGTTACATCAAATGGAAAAAGATGATGGAAAAACCAAGTCTATCAGAGTGATTATCAGCCTTAAAAGAAAAAAATGTTCGGATAGTCTTGAATATCAAAAAAAAAGTGTATTTTTGCCGCGCAAAACAAGCCACTTTAGCTCAGTTGGTAGAGCGACGCATTCGTAATGCGTAGGTCGCGAGTTCAAGTCTCACAAGTGGCTCATAATCAAAAAGAAGAGGAACTTAAAGCTCCTCTTCTTTTATTTTCATCCATTCCTCATCGGGCAGTTTAGCACCGACATATTCGATCAATCTTGCGGACAAATAGGAGGCCAGGTTGCCAGATTTCAAGGCATTGTAATCGTTCATATAGCCGTAGAGGAATCCAGAGGCGTAGATGTCGCCTGCGCCGGTGGTATCTATGCGTTGTGCATCTACAGGGGCGATGGCGGTCACTTCGCTGTTCATCTTGATAAAAGAACCGTCCTTGCCCACCTTCACGATGGCGATGGGACAGTATTCAGACAGTGCGTGAAGTGCTTCCACTTGTTCCACACCGGTAAATGCTTTTGCCTCCTCCTCGTTGGCGAAGATGATATCGACATAGTCGCGCAGCAGCATCTTCACGAAGTCCAAATTGCTCTCTATCAGGTTGTAGCTGGCCATATCCATGGAAATCTGCAATCCGTGTTTTTTGGCTTTCTTGCAAACATCAAGAATCAGGTCGTGGTTAAAGATGAGGTAGCCTTCGATATGGATAATGTCATAATTATCAAAGATTTGCGCATCTACTTGTTCGGGCTTCATGGTGGCAGCAGCACCGAGGTAGGTGGCGAATGTGCGTTCTGCATTAGGGGAGATGAATGTGATGGCGACACCTGTATCTTCTTCTGATTCAACAAGATGAGGGATTACGCCAAAGCGGGTGCATCCTTCACGGAAGAGCCGCCCCATCTCATCATGGCCCACTTTGCCGATGTAGCCAGCTTTTGCGCCCAGTCGAGCCAAACCGTGGATGGTGTTGGACGTGGATCCGCCGGTCGCGATGGTCTGCGGCATCTTCGCAATGATTTCCAAAATCTCGCGTTTCCGCTGAGCATCAATCATTTCCATACCCCCTTTTTGCAAACCTAAACGGTTGAGGATGTCGTCGTTGTCAATATGCACCAAAATGTCAACCAGTGCGTTCCCGATTCCTAATATTTTCTTCATTGTCATTCTGTTTTTTCGATAATTGAAGGGCAAAAATACAAAAATTTCGGTTAGACGTGATTTTGCTTTTTGCTTTTAGCCAATAGCCAATAACAAAAGAGGCACGCCTTTCGACATGCCTCTATATATAAAATAAGGTAACGTTTCGATTATTGCGTCACTCTTTCAAGCCATTTCACCATGCCGAGCATGATAGCCATGGAGACGAAGCAAACTGCTGCGAAGACTGCCCAGCAGTATTTGATCGGCCAAGCGTTGTACATCACAGGGCCGAGCCAGATCATCAGGTTACCGATTGCGGTAGCGCCGAGCCACAAGCCTTGGCACAAGCCCACCATGTGGCGAGGAGCCACCTTGGAGACGAATGACAGACCCAGCGGGGAAATGAACAACTCTGCAACGGTCAGGAAGAAATAGGTGACTAACAACACCCAAGGAGCGGCTTTGGCA
Source organism: uncultured Bacteroidales bacterium (assembly GCA_946413585.1). GTDB lineage: Bacteria > Bacteroidota > Bacteroidia > Bacteroidales > WCHB1-69 > F23-D06. The sequence continues at coordinate 28,175 of CAMKLG010000003.1, read as the reverse complement.
AGACCGGCGGCAGCCATTTGGGCGAGATCCAGGGCGCGGAATTCTGTACCAGAAGGATAGTTGTTCACAATGGAGATAATCATCAAGAAAAGGTAAGCCATACCGGCGATTGCCATACCCAAAGCGATCTTACGCGGGGTGGACATCGTGACTTTCTTGTTGAAAATGATCATCAGCGGGGTGAGGACAATGACAAAATAGGGGTTCAAAGCTTGCCAGATTTCAGGGGCGATGGCATCCGTCTTGACGAAGTCGCGGGCGAACACGGACAGAGATTGGCCATTCTGGTGGAAAGAGAACCAGAAGAAGATGGCAATACCCAGCACTGCAAACAGAGCATACAAACGTTGTTTGATTTCCTTCGCCATAGCTTGTTTCTCTTCAAAGGTGTATTCAATTACCTGAGCCTGCTCTTTCTTAGCGGGTTGCGGGAATTTATATTTGTTCACCATGAAGATAACCAAAGAGATGAGCATGGCAACCACTGAAGCAATGAAAGAGAAGTGCACGCCTTGGTTGAAAACGGTGATGTAGTCTGAGCAGAAAGCGGCGGTGTCGGTGAAGTTGTAACCGGGTTGCAGCACAGCGGCCATGGTTTCGGTGAACTTCTGGGTCTCCTGACCATTCGCGAGGAACTGGTGACAAAGACCTGACATGTCAGCATTATAGACAAGGTGATGCGCTTTCAGCCACCATTCGCGGAGGAACGGGGCGATGAAGGGAGCGAAGAAACCGCCGATGTTGATGAAGACGTAGAAAATCTGGAAACCGGAGTCGCGGCGTTTTTTAGCATCAGCCAATGCCTCTTCGCCTTTTTTCGCGGCTTCAGCTTCGAACTCGTCGTAAAGTTTACCGACGATAGCCTGCAGGTTGCCCTTGAACAGACCGTTACCGAAAGCGATGAACAACAGAGCCATACAAGTGATGGTCAAGATGGTGGCCCAGCCTGCGCCGCTGTCCAAGATGGCGCCATCGGCGGTTTTGCTGAACAACGGGATGGCCATTGCCACATAGCCGATGGCCATGATAATCAAGCCCCATTGGATGGTTTTGTTGTAGTTTTGCGTTTTGTCGGCGATGATACCGCCCACCAAACTCAGCACATAGATGCCGAAATAGAACACGGAGTAGATGATACCGGCAGTTCCATCAGGAAGGCCGAACTTTGAGACCAGGAAGAGAAGCAGCACGGCGTTCATGATGTAGTAGCCGAAGCGTTCGCCCATGTTACTCAATGCAGCGGCAATGAGGCCTTTCGGGTGGTTTTTGGCTTCCTTCACATAGTAAATGATAAACGGCACAATGGTAAGTGCGCCGACAAGACAAATAATACCTGCTATACTCATATTTGTTGAATTTTAAGTTTACAGATGTTGGTTGATTTTCGCTACCAGTTCCTCTTTCTTGATCACGCCGACGTGACGATCGACGATTTCGCCGTTTTTGAGGAAAACGAGGGTAGGGATGTTCATGATGCCGAACTGCATGGCGATGTCGCCGTTCTCGTCGGTGTCGCATTTGCCGACCACAGCTTTGCCTTCGAATTCAGCGGCAACCTCCTCCACGATGGGAGCGATGCTTCTGCAGGGACCGCACCAAGTTGCCCAAAAGTCAATGACGACCAGCTTGTCGCCTTTCACCAAGGTTTCAAAATTCTCGTTGTTAATTGCTAATGCCATAATATTTGGATTTTAAAATTATTAAGCCGCAAAGATACATTTTTTTTAGACGTATGACATAAGACATAAGACACGTGAAAAACTTTCAAAGGCATACGTCACACATCACGCGTCTTACGTCTAAAATTTTTGTATATTTGCCACCTTGAATTTTATGATAGAATGAAACATTTAAAAAGAATTACAGCACTCTGTTTTTGCGCAGCGATTCTGCTGTGCGCATGCACAAAATACGGCACGGCGGTATCGAAGGTGACCTCCTATTCTTACAAAGATAAACAGTTGACCATCAATGCAATGGTTACAGATAATGGCGGTTGTGACTACTATCGGGAGCAAGGCTTTTGCTACAGCCTTTTCACTCCGCCGGATATGAACGATGTGTACACCACCAAGGTTACTGTGAGCAATCATTCCGAAGTCGATACTTTCTCGGCCACGTTCACGTTGCCGCTTGCCGACTCGGCATATTATGTGCGCGCGTATGTGAAAAACAGTGCCGGACTCTCTTACAGCGATGTGGTGAAAGTTTCCACAAATCCGTTGGATTATCCCGAATCCGAGGATTCCAAAACCGAATAATTTTTCACTTAAAAATAATAATATGAAGAAAATACTCGCTATCAATCCTGGAGCAACCTCCACAAAAGTTGCCATTTTTGACGGTAATGAGCAGATATTTTTGAAGAATATCAAACATTCTACGGAAGAATTGTCGCAATTTAACACGATTGCTGACCAATACGAATTCCGCAAAAACATCATCACTTCCACTTTGGAGGCTGAGGGCATCGATTTGCACGACATTTCCATCGTGATGGGTCGCGGTGGTCTTGTGAAACCTTTGAAATCAGGTGTTTATAGAGTTAATGACTTGATGTTGGAACACTTGAAGATGGGTTATAGCGGACAACACGCTTGTAACCTCGGTGGACTCATCGCCGATAGTATTGCCAAATACATCGGTTTGGAATGCGCCTATATTGCTGACCCTGTGATGGTTGACGAGATGAATGAGATTGCTCGCATCTCCGGTCACCCCATGTTTGAGCGTCAGTCCATTTTCCATGCCCTCAACCACAAGGCCATCGGTCGTATGTATGCCAAGGACAATGGCAAAAAGTATGAGGATTTGAACCTCATCATCACGCACATGGGCGGTGGTGTGAGCGTGGGCGCACATGAAAAGGGCAGAGTTATTGATGTGAACCAAGCTTTGGATGGCGAAGGCCCGTTCTCTCCCGAGCGTTCCGGTTCCCTGCCAATGAATCAGTTCTTAAAAGCTTGTTTCAGCGGTAAATACACCCAGAAAGACATGCAGAAGATGCTTGTTGGCCAGGGTGGTTACGTGGGCTATTTCGGCAGCAATGACGCCTACGCTGTGGAGAAAGCCGCTATCGCTGGCGATGCCAAGGCAGATCTTCTCGAGGAGGCTTTCGCTTACCAGGTGGCTAAACAAATTGGTGAGAACGCCTGCGTGTTGAAGGGCAAGGTCGATGCTATCATCCTCACTGGCGGCATTGCTTACGGCAAGCCGGTCGTTGCCCGTATCAAGAAATACGTGGAATGGATCGCGCCCGTGGCTGTCTATCCCGGAGAGGACGAAATGGCTGCTATGGCAATGAATGCCAACATGATCTTGAACAAAGAGATTGAAATTCAAGAGTATAAATAATGCTCACTTTCGCGCTCTATAGCCGATCCTACACGGGACCGCAGCCACTTACTGACGCGGTGATTTCCTATATCCTGTCCCATGAAGGGAAGGTGATTTTGCACAAGAACATTGCTTGTGATGACTCTTCTTTGATGAGATTTGAATCTTATCAGGATTTGCAGCAGGCTGGGGCAGTGGATTTTATGGTTTCTATTGGCGGCGACGGTTCGTTTATCGACGCCGCCAATCTTATCGGAGACCTGGGCATCCCATTGGTCGGCATCAACACGGGGCGCATCGGCTTTTTGTCAGCCATCAAAAAAGACAATTTCGAGGCGTGCATCCGTATGCTTCAAGAGAAAAAGTACACTTTGGAATCGCGCTCGCTGCTCCATATTGAAGGCAGCGAGCCGTTGCCACTGAACACGCACTTCGTGGTTAACGATGTGACGGTTCGCGCCACCGATAACGACTCCATCAACGCGGTATCGGTATCGGTTGGTAATCAGCATATTAACACATATTGGGCGGACGGGTTGATCGTGGCTACCCCGACAGGGTCCACGGCATATTCAATGAGCTGCGGCGGTCCGATTTTGCACCCGCAGACCGACGTGGTGGTGCTCACTCCGATTGCATCGCATTCGTTGAGCGTGCGACCGCTTGTGATCCCCGCCACGCAAACCTTGGAAATTGCCGTTGATGGTCGTAGCGGCAAGTATTCGCTGTGTGTGGATACCCAGCGTATCATCCTCAGCGACAGCGTCAAATTGTTCATAACCAAAGAACGATTCACCATCAAAACCGTCCTTTTCGACAATACCCATTTTTACTCCACCATCAGAGAGAAGTTGCTGTGGGGGTTGGATAAAAGAAACGACTGAGAACGTCTCTTTCGGGAGGTTTTATTTCAACATTTTTGTGTTTATTTTTTTTGTTGAGAGGCAAAATTAAAAGTTGCATTATTATTAATTTTGTCAGATTAAAAGTAATTGTGCAAGGTTGTATGAAATATGCCAAACCGATAGTTCGTATTTTGTTGAGTGTCACGTTGTTAGTGGTACTTGTTTTGGCATTTGTACGAATGCCGAAACAACGCTGTGAACGTGTTTCGGCGGTGGCGCATACCCAAAACGAGAGCGTGATTTTGACACCTTCGGACATTGAACAATTACTGAAGGAGGCAAAGTTGGATGTGGTGGGCAAAGAGGTGAAGGAGATTGACCTTGGAGAAATCAACAGTTTGCTCAATGCCAATCCGTTCATCGAATCGGTCAACTTCGTCCATTTTGCAGGCAAAAAACTGGTGATCGATTACACGCTGAAACACATTGTGATGCACGTGTTTACGCCCAATGGCGATCACTATCTGGTGGATGATCAAGGTGTTGTGGTGCCCTTCACCTCCAAGATGAAAGATTACCTCATGGTGGTCAACGGCAACATCCCTGAAAGCTACACCGTGGGCAAGAAAGCGCCTAAGAAGCTCCAAAACGCATTGGTGTTGACCCAAAAGATCAATGCGAATGACTTTTACCGCGCTCAATTCCCTCAGATTTACTTCAACAGTCAAAATGACATGGAGTTGAGTACGACGGTAGGAGGACAGACCATTCTTTTTGGCTCAATAGACAATGCCGATGAAAAGTTGAAAAATTTGAAAACCGTTTACGAAAACGGACTTTCGCATAAAGGATATAACACCTACGTCCAGTTGGACGCTCGGTTCAAGAATAGAATAATAGCAACAAGAAAATAAACCTGCGCTTATGGAGAAAAGCTACTCATCCAATTTTGAACCCAATAACATGGCGAGCGACATCATTGTCGGACTCGATATCGGGACTACCAAGGTGGCCACTATCATTGGCTACTTGAACAACAGAGGCAAGATTGAGATCCTCGGTCACGGGAAATCCGTTTCCAAAGGAGTGGAGTTCGGCCTCATCCAAAACCTTCTGAAGGCGCAGGAGAGCATCAAGACCTCCCTGCAGGTGGCTTCCAGCCATGCGCGTCTGGATAGCATCCAGAGCGTCTATGCCGGTATTGCCGCACGTCACATCCGTACCATCAACTGCAAGCACTACATCCTGCGGTCAGACCATAACTCCCTGATTTGCCAGGAGGAACTTGACGAAATGCGGCAGGATGTCAACAATATCGCGCTTCCGCCAGATCAGGAAATCATCACCATCATCCCACAGAAATATGTGATTGAGGATTCCGCTGACGGCACTTGTCACGAGTCTCAGGATCCTGTTGGTGAGTTGGGTTCCAAAATCACGGGCTATTATCAGGTGATTACTGGCAATTATCAGGAAATCAAGAAAATACATACTTGTATTTCCAATGTGAACATCTCCGCAGAAGAACTTATTCTTGAACCTATCGCGTCTGGACTCTCCTGTCTCACTGAGGATGAGAAGCAGCGCGGTGTCGCTTTGATTGACATTGGCGGTGGCACCACGGACATGGTGATTTTCCAGAACGGTCATCCCAAATTCTGCAAGGTGATTCCTTTCGCAGGCTCTGTCATCACGAAGGATATCGCCAACGTTTGCAATATTCCGGAGGATACTGCTGAAGAACTTAAGATCAACCACGGTAGCTGTATTCCTTCCAAGAGCAATCCCAACCGCGTGAGCACGATTCTGCGCCCTCATCAGCAGACACCGTTGAAAATCACCGACGAGCAGCTGGCGAAGATCATCTACAGTCGTGTGCACAACGACATTCTGGGCTATGTGAAGAAGGAACTTGAGAACTCCGGATGCATGAAGATGCTCCAAAACGGAGCTGGTTTGGTTCTAACCGGCGGCGGTGCCAAGTTGCGCCACCTCGTTGAGCTGTGCCAGTATGACTTGGGCCTCAACGCCCGCGTCGGTCTTCCGGGCATCGGTTTCTCCGACTCCCTCTCCAACGAGTTGAAACAACCTCAGTTCTCCACTGCGCTCGGATTGCTCAAATACGGTATTGAGGAAGAGACCAAAAACCTTACGCTGGATGAAGAACAGGTTCAAGAGCACCCTACGACGACTGCCAATGAGAACACTCGTCGGAATAACAACAATCAGCCTTCTGGAGATAAGGAACCTAGAGGCAAGATTCTCGACAATTTCAAGAATACCATCATCAAATTGTTCGAGCAAATTTCTTAAACTCAAAACCATAAACCTTAAACCTTAAACATTAACCTTGTAAGTAACAATAAAAAAGATATGACAGAAGCGATTAATTTTACGCCGGATTATAGTGCTAAAGAAAACACCTCCGACATTAAAGTGATAGGCGTGGGTGGTGGCGGCAGCAATGCCGTGCAACACATGTACGCAGAAGGCATCCAAGGTGTTGATTACCTGGTTTGCAATACAGACAAATGTCATCTTGATGCCTGTAAGATTCAAGAAAAGTTGCTGTTAGGCAACGGCTTAGGCGCAGGTGCCAATCCTGAATTGGCACATGAGTATGCCTCTAAGAAAGAAGATGAAATCAGAAAGTTCATCGGAGAGAGCACCAAGATGCTGTTCATCGCGGCAGGCATGGGCAAGGGCACTGGTACCGGCGCGTCTCCTGTGGTGGCTAAGGTGGCCAAGGAGATGGGCATCCTTACGGTCGGCGTGGTTACAGAACCTTTCAAATTCGAAGGGAAACGCAGACTTTCTGCCGCCAAAGCCGGTATCGAAGAGATGAACAAATACGTTGACTCCCTGATTATTGTCAACAACCAAAACCTGATGAAGTATTACAATACGTTGGCGATTGACGAGGCTTATGCACAGGTGGATGATGTTCTCAAAAATGCTGTGAAATGTATCGCGGAGATTATCACCGTCACCTACGGCCAAAATGTCGATTTCAACGATGTGAAAACCATCATGCAGGATAGCGGCAAGGCGATGCTCGGTATTGCCACAGCTGAAGGCGAAAATCGTGTTGAACAGGTGCTCGACGAGGTGTTGAACTGCCCGCTGTTGGAGAATGCGGATATTAGCAATGCCAGAAACCTCCTCTTCTTCGTCACTTACGGTTCTTCCAAGAAAATCACCATGGGTGAGCTGGAAGTCCTCCAAGACCGTTTCGACGCTATGCAATCCGAGAACGTACACCTCATTTGGGGTCATGGTTTGGACGAGTCTCTTGGCGACAAACTCAAACTCTCCCTCGTGGTCACCAACTTCGACACTTCTGCGGAAGAAGAGATCATCATTGATTCCACGGGTGAAAAACAAATCATCAACACTCCGATTGATGAAGCACCTAACATTGGGGAAGATATCCAGGTTAAGACTACCATAGAAGAGCCTAAGGTTCAGGAAGTTGCTCAACCCGTTATTGAAGAAGAACATGTGGTTGTCATGGAAAAAAAGACCGAAGATCCGATTCCTTCCTCATTTGAACCGGAGCCGTTCACTTTGCCCGTTGAAAACCGTTCAAATTTCAGCAGTAATAGTCCGTTCCCCATCAATGCTACTCAACCTAGCGACGACTATAATAGTGATGATATTTTCATTAACATGGTAAATACGCCAGCCATCAAACGTAGCGATATTTTTGCTTCACAGAGTATGACGCAAACCAAGGTGGAAGAGGCCAACAATGAGGTCTATTTCGAGTTACATGATGATGTGAAAGATATCTTTCAAGGTTTAGCTGACTAAAAAGTTTATTGTAGAGTTCGCTGCAGGGTTTCGATCCAACGGCGAAATGTTTCAAATATTAGTTGTGGTGGTTCCGATTCGGTTCCACCACTTCTATTTTGAATTCGGTCGTTGGTGCCAGGACTAACAACGTGGCTGTCGCACAGGATGATTGTGGGACGAATACATGTAAGTCTTTGCCAATGTTTTTAGGGGAGAGCGTTTTACCAAAACACAGCGTAAATCACCACTAAGAGCACAAGAATGGAGTAGGCGGCAATATGGAAATCGTGGTTCGTATGGAACATGTCGCCTGTGAGTGCGATGCCTTTCACGTCATCCTCGCCCGGGCATGTCGGCAGACTCACCAACACGATGATGGCCATCGTGATAATGCAAGTGTAGAACATCTGATCAAGGAACGGCATGTCGATGGGCAAGAACTTGAGTGCTAATGCTATAGGGATTGAAAGTACCACACCGGTGATGGCTCCTTTGTTTGTGGTCTTCTTCCAGAACAAACCCAACAAGAACAGTGCCAAGATGCCCGGACTCACCAGACCGGTGTATTCTTGGATGTATTGGAACATCTGCCCCACACTACCTAACATCGGAGCCACAAGGCAGGCGATGATGAGAAAGAGGCCGGCAGAAATCTGGCCTACCAGTACCAGACTGACATCCTTGCCCGTCTTCTCTTTCACTTTTGGGGCGATGTATGGACGGTAAATGTCCATGGTGTAGATGGTGGAAGCGGAGTTGAGCATAGAGGCCAACGAAGAGATGATGGCGGCGGCTAACGCAGCGAGTACCAGTCCTTTAAGACCGATTGGGATAAAGGTGCTGATAAGCCAGGGGTAGGCGTTGTCGTTGTTCAGAGCGCCGTTGGCTTTGGTGAGGGCTTCCACTGCACCGAAACTGCCTTCCGAGTACATCACATAGGCAATCATGCCGGGGATGACCACGATGAAGGGGATGAGGAGTTTAAGGAAAGCAGCGAATGCCAGACCTTTTTGTGCTTCCTGTAGCGACTTGGCGGCGAAAGCGCGTTGGATGATGTATTGGTTGAAGCCCCAATAGTAGAGGTTGGCGACCCATAAACCACCAATGAGCATCATGATGCCGGGCAGATTGTGGTATTCGGGGTTGTCTTTCGGTAGAATCAGGTGCAGTCGGTCACCCGCCGCATTCGTCAGATGGTGGATGCCCTGACTGATAGTGCCGTCGGGACTGATGACTCGCAGTGCCACTACCGTGGTGATCAGACCGCCCAGTACTAACAGAATTACCTGCAGGATGTCGGTCCATGCCACGGAGGAGAGACCGCCGGTAATCGAGTAGAGAGCTGCAATCATGCCCAGGCCGATGATGGCGGGGAAAATCAGCGAGCCGTCGCCCGTACCGATAATCGTGTCGATGGCTTTTGCGCCGAGGAAGAGCACGGAGGAGAGGTTCACAAAAATGAAGAGTCCCAGCCAGAAGACGGCCAGAATGGTTTTGAGTTGCCGTGAATAACGTTTTTCGACAAATTCGGGGATGGTGTAGATGCCCTGTTTCACGAATACCGGCATAAAATATTTAGCCACGATGATAAGGGTGAGTGCGGCCATGAACTCGTAGGATGCCACGGCGAATCCGCCGGCGAATCCAGAACCGGACATCCCGATGAACTGTTCCGCCGAGATGTTGGCGGCAATCAGCGATGCACCTATCGTCCACCAAGGTAGCGATTTACCTGCGAGGAAATAGTCCTCGGCAGTCTTGTCCTTGTTCTTCTTTCGGTGGGAGATCCAGATGCCTAATCCAACGATAATCACCAGATACGTGGCGAAGATGATAATGTCTAGGGTATGAAATGCGGGGTTCATTCTTCGGATTTTTATCAAAGGGCAAAAGTACGATTTTTTGTCATTGCCTATACATCATTCTTAAAATCATGATTCATCATTCCGCATTATTTTCGTATTTTTGCCGCGTAAATTATTCGCGATTATGATACCACGTTACTCGCGTCCGGAAATGAGCGCCGTCTGGACTGAAGAAAATAAATTCGGCGCATACTTGAAAGTGGAAATCGAAGCCGCCGCCGCTTGGAGCAAACTCGGTGTGATTCCGGCTGAAGACGTTGAAAAACTGCGCACGAAGGCCACCTTTGATGTGCAACGCATATACGAAATCGAGAAAGAGACCCGTCATGACATCGTGGCCTTTACCCGCGCCGTGAGTGAAAGTCTCGGCGACGAGAAGAAGTGGGTGCATTATGGTCTGACTTCCACCGATGTGGTGGATACCGCCAATGGTTACCTTATCAAGCAGGCTAACAACCTTTTGCGTAAGGATCTCCAGCGTTTCTCCGACATTTTGAAGAAGCGTGCCTACGAGTTCAAGGATACGCCTTGCATCGGGCGCACGCACGGTGTGCACGCCGATATCACCGCTCTCGGGTTGAAATGGGCCTTGTGGTTCGAGGAGATGCGCCGCAACATCGAACGTTTTGAGATGGCTGCTGCCGATGTGGAGTGTGGCAAGATCAGCGGTGCCGTGGGCAACTTCGCCAACACCCCGCCGTTCGTGCAAGACTATGTGTGTGAGCAGCTTGGCATCCATTCTGCCCGCATCTCCACGCAGGTGTTGCAACGTGACCGCCACGCACATTACATGGGAACTCTCGCGCTTATTGCATCCACCATGGAGCAAATGGCCATCGAGGTGCGCCACTGGCAGCGCACAGAACTTCGCGAGGCTGAAGAGGCCTTTGGCAAGGGACAGAAAGGTTCCTCTGCGATGCCCCACAAACGCAACCCCATCGGTAGTGAGAATATGTGTGGCTGCGCCAGAATCTTGCGCGGCTATATGGTCAGCGCATACGAGAACATTCCGCTTTGGCACGAACGCGACATTTCCCACTCCTCCGCCGAGCGCATCATGCTCCCTGATGCCACCATCCTGCTTGACTATATGCTCAACCGTTTCGGCAACATCCTCGAAAACCTCGTGGTCTTCCCTGAGAACATGCTGAAAAACATATACTTGACTCACAAAGTCATCTTCGCACAGCGCGTTATGACAGCCCTCATCAACAAAGGTTTCTCCCGCGAAAAGGCTTACGACCTCGTGCAGCCCATCGCCATGAAAGCCTGGTTCGAAGCCCTCGACTATAAAGAGCTCCTGCTCCAAAATGAAACCGTCATGGCGAACTTCACCCCAGAGGAACTCGACCAGTGCTTCACGCTGGAATACTACCTGAAGCAAGTTCCGGCTATTTTTGATCGGGTGTTCGGGTGTTGAGACGATGAATGGACGATGAAAAAACGATGAATTATTGTAGAGACGCATTATTTTGCGTCTCTACTAACCATGTAACCTTTAACCCTTTACATTATGAATAACTTACACATTTTGGGAAACCATAATTCCCTTTTCAACGAGTTCATCTCGGAAGTCAGAAGCGTTGAGCAGCAGAACGACAGCATGCGTTTCAGACGGAATTTGGAGCGCATCGGTGAGATTTTTGCCTATGAGATTAGCAAAAGTATGCAATTTGTTGATCAGGAGGTGGTTACGCCGTTAGGCATCGCCACTGTTCCGCGTTTGGTAGAAAAACCCGTTTTGGCCACCATTCTGCGTGCCGGCCTGCCCATGCATCAGGGTATGCTTAACTATTTCGACCACGCTGACAATGCCTTCATCTCTGCTTTCCGAAAATACTACAAAGACGGCACTTTCGAAATCCAGATTGACTATCTTTCTGCACCCGACTTGGACGAGAAGACGTTGATTCTCTGTGACTCGATGCTTGCCACGGGACAGTCGTTGGTGCTGGCCTACGAGGAACTGATGAGCAAGGGCGAACCGCAACACACGCATATTGTGAGCGCAATTGTCAGCCGACAAGGACTGGACTACGTGATGAGCAAACTGCCCAATGACAGCTGCACCTTCTGGATCGGTGCTATTGACGAGGAGCTGACCGCGCAATCTTTCATCGTACCCGGCCTCGGCGATGCTGGTGATTTGGCATACGGCATCAAGGAGTAGGGATGCGATCCATCATGTCTCTACTATTGGCATAAGATGATTTGGACTAGATGGTTTTCAGCAGTAACGTCTTCTTAATCTTATTCTTGCCCATCTTTTTGATATGCTATTTTGCATGTCCTAAAAAGTGGAGTAACATCGTTTTGTTACTATTCTCCATTGCTTTTTATGCTTATGGCGCCCCCACTTTTGTTTTCCTTCTCCTAGCTTCCACTATCCTCAACTTCTATCTTGTAAAGCTTTCTTATAAATCTGACAATCAGCTACATAAGAAAGTCTATTCGGGGTTGGCAATAGCGGTTAGTTTGGGATTACTGCTTTATTTCAAGTACGCGAACTTTTTTGTGGATAATCTGAACGCCATTCTTGCCGCTTTCGGGCTGAAAACCATCGGTTTCGCAAAAGTGTTGCTCCCTATTGGCATCTCGTTCTTTACCTTTCAATCCATTACCTATGTGGTGGATGCGTACCGAAGGGTTAATCAGCCGATGGAGAAACTCACCGACTATATGCTTTACATTCTCATGTTTCCCCAATTGATTGCGGGACCTATTGTCCGCTACGGGGATATAGCCGACGAAATTCGGCACCGGGAAAGGCATTGGCCGGAGATTTTGCAGGGGTTTTATCGTTTTGTGATAGGGCTTTCTAAAAAGATTCTCATTGCGGATATCCTTGGAGAACAAGTAGATACAATTCTTTCTGGCGATTTGTTCATCCTGGATACGGGTACCGCTTGGATAGCCATTTTGGCATACACCATGCAGCTTTATTTCGACTTCTCCGGTTATTCCGACATGGCCATCGGATTGGGTAAGATGTTGGGATTTCATTTTCCGGAGAACTTTGACAATCCGTATAACTCTGCGAGTATCAGTGAGTTTTGGAGGCGTTGGCACATCACTTTGGGCACGTTTATGCGCCATTATCTCTACATTCCTCTTGGCGGTAATCGTTGTTCCAAACCGAGAATGTATTTCAACCTATGGGTTGTGTTCCTTCTTTCCGGTTTTTGGCATGGTGCCAGTTGGAATTTCGTCCTTTGGGGAGTTTATCACGGTTTCTGGCTTGTACTTGAACGTATGGGATTGTCAAAATTCTACGAAAAAATCGGCAGGGTTCCCAGTGTCATCATCACTTTCATACTCGTAACAGTGGGGTGGGCTATTTTCCGCATCGAAAATCTCACGGATTGTTTTACGTTTATTTCCAGACTCTTTGCCTTTGATTTTCAATCGTTTGTACCAATCCGAGACGCACACTTCTATACTATGCTTGTGTTAGCGTTAATATTCTCCTTCCTCACGCTGTTTCCTTTCGGAAAGAAGTTGCAAAATCTTGTTTTCTACACGGAATTATCCAAGATACAGCATCTTGCGGGATGGATTGTCAGCGTTTCCCTTTTCTTGTTCTGCCTCGGCGCCTTGAATGCAGGGGCGTTTAGCCCATTCATCTATTTCCGATTCTAAATCTGCTAGTTATGAAGAATTTGTTCTATAAGATATTGTTTTTCAGTATAATAGTTCTTCAATGTTTGCTGTTGTTCCAGACGATTACCAAACATTTCGAGCTTAAGCCGTTAGCAGGCGTTACCACCGAGGTGGTGAAACCGAAATTGACGTTCAAAACATACATTGACGGCTCCTATCAAAATGATTTGGAAGCATTTTGTCGCCAGAAACTGGGTTTCCGCGAATGGTTAATTCGCATCTATAACCAATATCTTTGGAGTTGTTACAGGAAAACGAGCAACAAAAATATTTTGGTCGGGAAAGACGATTGGCTTTTTGAGGAGATATATGTTCGGGATTATTACGAAGGTTCCATGTATGAAATTACGGATGACACGGCCGAAATGCGGAAGATTTTTGAGACAGAGGCGTTGCGCCTTTGGAAGGTTCAGGAGCTGTTGAAAGAACATAATATCCATATTTTTGTGAACATCACGCCGAGCAAAGATGTGATTTTCCCCGAATATCTCCCCGAAAACACCTCCTATACACGTCCAGTGGGCCTTCGAGCATACGATTTCTACAAAAAACGTTTTGACGAGCTTGGAATTCACTATGTTGACAACGTGGCTGTTTTTAAGGAACTCAAGGATTCCGTTGATTATCAACTATATACAAAAATAGGTTCGCATTGGACCAACATAGCTTCTGTCTATGTTTTCGATTCCATTATTCATTATATGGAAATAATTGGAAATCAAAATCTTAACGACTTGGAGATCGGTGAAAAGTACCATGCAAAAACCCGAAGGCCGGACGATGATCTTGAGCAGCTTCTCAACCTTTATTTCCCAATAAAAGCTCCTGAAAATTATTATACGACAGTAAATGTCAAAGAGGATACTACTTCTGCAAAACCCTACATGACAGTTATTGGAGATTCTTATCATTGGGTCACGATTTACAACATTCCCCTTTTGAAAATATTCCAGAAGGTGCCTTATTGGTTTTACAACAGTACGATTTATGAAGATGATGAACATCAAACCACATTAGATTTGGATTTTGAAAAGGAGTTGATGCGCAACGACTATATTATGTTGTCTTACGGACCGTATGCACTTTATCGGCTTGGCAGTTACTTCTTGCCCAAGGCGTTAGTATATCTTTGTTATGACCAATCGACCATCGATTCTGTTGCTGATGGCCTCATTCAATATTTCAAGAATGATCCAAAATTATATGATGAGATGCTTGAAATGGCGAAAGAACAAAATAGAAGTGTGGATAGAGTCATGTACGATAATGCTGTTTACAGGATTACCATAGAACCGGAGCAATATTTTGAGGAATTAAGGGGCAACAAGCTGCCTGTTTCCAGGAACAAGGATTTGAAGCGGATGAAATAAATTTTGAGAAAAAATTTGCAGCCCTATTGTCCGTATCGGAAAAAAGTGTATTTTTGCCGCCGATTTGAGCCGAAGTGGCGGAATAGGTAGACGCGTTGGTCTCAAAAACCAATGAGGTAACACTCGTGCCGGTTCGATCCCGGCCTTCGGTACTGTAAAAGAGGAAGTGAATGCTTCCTCTTTTTGTTATCGTAAAACGCTGATATAAACCATTTTGACCATTATGAAAAAGAATCTGATCATTATCGTTGCCTGCATTGTGACTGCTGTTTTGGCGGTGGGTGGATGCTGGGCCATCACGAAAAATAACACGGAAACAGACCCTACTCCAAACCAATACGATAACACTATTACTGCGCCGCCATTGCCGCAAAGTATGACTTTTGCGGGCGAAAATGTCCCGATGGATGTCTATTGGGTGCGCGAATCCCTCGACCGCGAACTCATTATCAACTGCTACCAACACTCCAAGACCCTGCGCATCATCAAACTTTCTGCACGTTATTTTCCAACTATTGAGAAGATTTTGAAAGAGGAAGGTGTACCGGACGACTTCAAGTACCTCTGTGTGGCGGAAAGTGGCCTGGAAAACGTTACTTCACCCGCTAATGCTGGCGGTTACTGGCAGTTTATCCCCAGCACCGCCAAAGTGTATGGGCTGGAAGTTTCCAGCGATGTGGATGAACGCTGTCATCTTGAAAAGGCAACCCGCGCGGCTTGTAAGTACTTGAAAAAGATGCACAAACAATTCGGTAGCTGGACCATGGCAGCGGCAGGCTACAATCGCGGCGACGGTGGTCTGCAAGCGGCGGTGGATGACCAGCAGGTGCACGAATATTGGGATATGTGGCTTAACAGTGAAACCTCCCGTTATCTCTATCGCATATTGTCATTCAAACTGATATTCGAGAATCCGCTGGATTACGGTGTCAAGATTTGTCCAGCGCAGATGTATCATCCTATTGAAACCAAGACCGTTAAGGTGACTTCCACTATCGTTAGTCTGCCGCGTTTCGCTGAGGAACATCACGTCACCTACCGCGAACTGCGCAATCTAAATCCCTGGATCCGCAATAACAGACTGACTGTCGCCAGTGGAAAAACCTACGAAATCGAACTGCCGAAACATCCAAAGTCCAATTATCGAGATCTTTTCAAGCATTGCGAGAATCCATATCTCAATTTAGGCGTCAGTGGCGAATAATTATTCATCCCTGCCTCTTTTGACCTCCTAACCAAAAATCGCCCTGTTTTTATTCCCAAAAAAAGTGTACATTTGCCGTTTGTTTGTAAAATGACGAAAAAGGTTATGAAAAAAACGGCTATTTATTGTATTGTACTGTCTATCATTGCTTTAGCGGCGTGTTCTTCACCTAAAAAAGTAAAGACGGAGAACGATTCCACGACACAAGAATCTACACAGAAATCCCAAAACAATAATACAGAAAAGATGACCCAAGTTTTGTTGAAAACCACATTCGGCGACATCGTGATTGCATTGTATGATGACACGCCAGCGCACAAAGCCAATTTCGAGAAATTGGTAAACGAGAAATTTTACGATGGCGTGCTGTTCCATCGTATTATCAAGGGTTTTATGATTCAGGGAGGTGATCCCGACTCCAAAACCGCGAAAGCCGGACAACGGTTAGGCAGCGGAGACGTGGGCTATACCATCCCTGCGGAATTTGTCTCCACGCGCTTCCACAAACGTGGCGCGGTGGCGGCTGCTCGCATGGGCGATAACGTGAACCCGCAGAAAGCCTCTTCCGGTTGCCAGTTCTATATCGTTGACGGCACGGTTTATGACAAAGACAAACTCAACATGATTGCGCAGCGCACTGGCAAAACTTTCTCACCTGCGCAGGTTGAAGCTTATACAACCGTAGGCGGAGCTCCTTTCCTTGATGGCGACTACACTGTCTTTGGCGAAGTGGTGAAGGGCATGGAAATTGTCGATAAAATCGCAGAACAACAGAAAGACGGTGCTGACAGACCCGTGGAGGACATCAAAATCATTAGTGCAACGATCATCAAATAATAATTCACAATTCATCATTTGTGACGAGCGTTATAAATAATATCCAACGATAATATGAAGACGATTGACGAAATCAGAGCGGAAATTGAGAGTTTCCAAGTCGAGAATGCTGAAAATTTAGAGCAGTTCCGCTTACAATTCCTGAGCAAGAAGAGCGAAATCCAATCGCTGTTCGGTCAGCTCAAAAATATGGCACAAGAGGAGCGCAAGGAGTTCGGCCAGCTGGTTAACGATTTGCGCGATCTCGCCCAAAATCACTATAACGAATTCAAGTCTGTCATCGAAGCTGCCGCTGACAAGAAAACGACATTGATCCCCGACATCACCCGTCCTGCTACGCAACAAAGTGTCGGTTCCATGCACCCTATCTCCATTATGATGAATGAGGTGCGTCGGATTTTTGAGGATATTGGTTTCTCTGCTGTGGAAGGTCCTGATATTGAGGACGATTGGCACGTGTTTACCGCGCTCAACTTCGCTGAAGAACATCCTGCCCGCGATATGCAGGACACCTTCTTCATCGAGTTGCACCCCGACGTGTTGCTCCGTACGCACACCTCCTCATTGCAGGTGCGCACCATGGAGAAACAGCAACCGCCGATCCGCGTGATTTGCCCGGGTCGCGTGTTCCGCAACGAAGCCATCACCTCCCGTGCCCACTGCATCTTCCATCAGGTAGAAGGTTTGTATGTTGCTGAAAACGTGTCCTTTGCCGATATGAAGCAAACCCTGCTCTACTTCGCGCAACGTATGTTCGGTGATGAGGTGCGCATCCGTTTGCGCCCCTCTTATTTCCCGTTCACAGAACCGTCTGCTGAAATGGACGTTTCTTGTAATATTTGTGGCGGTGCGGGTTGCAACCTCTGCAAGCATACCGGTTGGGTGGAAATCCTCGGCTGCGGCATGGTTGATCCTAACGTCTTGGAAAACTGCGGCATCGACAGCACCAAGTACAGCGGCTTCGCCTTTGGTCTTGGCATTGAGCGCATGACCATGCTCAAGTACCGCACCAACGACATCCGGCTCTACTTCGAAAATGATCTCCGTTTCTTGCAACAATTCAAGGCTGCCACGCGTTAGGATGTGTGATTAGAGAAGTATCCAATATCACAATTCACAAGTCTCAAAAACTGTAAACATCAAAAATAAAAAATAATGACAAAAACCCAAAAACGAATCAACAACCTTATCGGTTTGATTATCGGTATAGTAGCTTCTGCGGTCTATATCATGACTGCGGAGCCTACCGTATCGTGGTGGGATTGTGGTGAGTACATTGCCACAACTTCTAAACTGCTCATTGGGCACCCGCCTGGAGCACCCACTTTCCAGATTCTCGGACGCATTGCTACACTCTTCGCGGGTGGTGATGTGACCAAAATGGCGTTCTGCGTGAACTGCATGTCAGCAATATGCAGTGGTATGACTATTATGTTGCTCTATTTCAGCATTGTACGTTTGGCGCGCAAGCTCGTTTCGAAGTGGGGCGAAATCAACACTCCGCGCTTTATCGCGATTCTTGGAACGGCTTTAGTCGGTGCTTTAACTTACACATTCACTGATACTTTCTGGTTTTCCGCTGTGGAAGGTGAGGTTTACGCTATGTCCTCTTTCTTCACCGCGCTGGTGTTCTGGTGCATCTTGAAGTGGGACGAGGAGTATTCCAACCCGAAAGACAATGTGAATCCCAATCGTTGGATTGTGTTAATTGCCTATTTGGTAGGACTTTCCATCGGTGTCCACCTGTTGAACTTGCTGACATTACCCGCCATCGGACTGATTATCTATTACCGTCTTTCCCCCAAAGCCACGGGTATGGGAGCTGTCCTTGCCTTCGCTATCATCTCCTTTGCGTTCGGCATTTTCTGCTCTCCGATGTGGATGATCCTGATTTGGCTTTTCGTGACCACCCCGCTGCTCATTCTCTGCGGCAAACGCGGTGCGCTTACTTCTAAGGCCGAATGGGGCGTATTCTTTTCCTTGATTATTTCAGTCGCATTGCTCGGATTTATCCTTTGGGGTATTGTGCCTCAAGTGGTTAACCTTTCCGGCAAGTTCGACCTTTTCTTTGTTAACACACTGCATTTGCCATTCAACTCCGGCGTGATTTTCTTCTTCCTGCTTATCGCCGCTCTTATCGGTTGGGCTATGTGGTATGGTCACAAACGTAACAAACCGATTTACACTATCAGCGCATTTTCCCTGATGATGTTGATTATTGGCTACTCCACCTTCATGACGCTGGTTATTCGTTCCAACGCCAACCCGACGATCGACGAAAACAGTCCTGAAGACGCTGTGTCATTGCTCTCCTACCTCAATCGCGAGCAATATGGCTCTAATCCGTTGGTTTATGGTCAAAGCTACAACACACGCGTGGTGGGTGCCAAAGACGGCAGCCCGATTTACTACCGCAATGAGGAGACCAAACGCTACGAGATTTCTGACCCGCGCAAAGGAATTGTCTATGAATACGATCCCAAGGGTTGCATGTTCTTCCCGCGCATGTGGTCATCCGAGAAACAATCTCAATATGTTGACTGGTTGATGAATCGATATAACTCTGACAGTCAATCTGATAAAGAAAACCGTAAATCTTTGTCCCGTGGCAATCTGCCCACTTGGCAACAGAATCTGAAGTTCTTCCATACCTATCAGTTAGGATATATGTATTGGAGATACTTTATGTGGAACTTCTCTGGTCGCCAAAATGACATTCAGGGTCATGGTGACTACCAAAACGGCAATTGGATTACCGGTATCAGTGCTATTGACAACCCGATGGTGGGTAATCTGAAAGATTTGCCCGCAGCCATGGAGCGTCCTGGTCATAACAAATATTACCTGCTTCCGTTGCTGTTAGGCCTTGTCGGTTTGATTTTCCAAACGAAAAACGACTCTAAACACTCCTTTGTGGTCTTCATGCTGTTTGCGATGACAGGTTTGGCTATCGCCGTATATTTAAATATGTATGCGTTCCAACCTCGTGAGCGTGACTATGCTTTCGCTGCATCCTTCTACGCATTTGCGATGTGGGTTGGTTTTGGCGTGCTTGGCATCTATCGCTTGTTCGAAAAACTGCAGAGCAAAAATGTGCAGACGATGGGTGCAGTTCTTACCACGTTGGTGTGTGTTGGCGCGGTGCCTTGTGTGATGGCTAAGGAAAACTGGCATGATCATGACCGTTCCGACCGCTATACAGCATTGGCAGTCGCGAAAAACTACCTTGACTCCTGCGAACCGAACGCCATCTTGTTCACGTTGGGCGATAACGACACCTTCCCGCTTTGGTATGCCCAAGAGGTTGAGGGTTATCGTACCGATGTGCGCGTGTGTAACCTTATGTTATTGAGTACCAGCTGGTATGTGGATCAGATGAAACGAAAAGCCTATGAATCCGATCCGTTGCCCATTTCCATGACTTGGGATCAGTATAAGGATGGTACGAGAGATGTACTTTACCTCGAACCTGCTGGCAATCAATATGTTGATTTAAAAGCGGTGGTAGATTACGTGAAATCTCCCGAATTCGACAATCAGAGAGGAATTTTCTTGCTGAACCAGAAAAGCGGATACCGCAGTAACGGTCGTCCGGTTCCGGCAAGTTTCTCCTTGCCTGTCGATAAAGCGAAAGTCTTGGCTAACGGTACAGTGGCTCCTCAGGATTCTGCCCTCGTTGTGGACAAGCTGATGTGGAATATGAAGACCAACGGCGTGAATCCGTTGACCAAAGCCTACATTGTGATGATGGATATCTTGGCTAACAACAACTGGGAACGTCCGATTTACTACGCATCTACTGCCGGTTCTGAGGCATATCTCGGTTTGGAGGATTACTTCCAGCAGGAAGGTTTCGCTTATCGTTTGGTGCCTATCCGTAACAATAACCGTTCGTACGAAGTAGGTCGTATCAATACGGACCGTCTGTACCACAATCTGATGGAGGTGTTTGATGACCACAGTCGCGCCGATTTCGTCAAGAATCCTAACGCTCCTAAGCATGAAGCTTATCCTTACGCTTGGGGTGGTTTCAACGATCCGAAAGTTTATCACAGCGAAGATAATACGCGTCTCGTTCCGTTGATGCGCAGACTGTACGCCCGCTTGGCTGAACAGTTGATGGCAGAAGGCGATAAAGACAAAGCGCTTGAGGTATTGAAGCACGGTAACGAAGTACTGCCCGATTTCAACTTCCCGTATGTGTCTGTGATGTCTTACATTTACGGTTATACACATGGTTGTATCACCTATATGGAGGATTTCTTCAGAATCGGTACTCCTGCTGCTAATCAAGAAGGTATGAAGATGGCCAACCAGATTTGGGACGACTTCGTGGCACTTTTCGATTGGTACAACAACTGCGACGATCGTACGCTGAACTATCGCAATGGCGACATTCATTACGATTTCATCTTCCTCAACTATATGTTGAAGAATGTGAAATATCCTGACAACAGTCTGGCTAGTCGCTATAAAGAGTTGAAGATTGACAACGTGGCGGTGAACTATGCTAAATCGCTTCAGGGTCAGATTTCTGCTCAATTGCGCAAGGCTGAACTCGATCAACAAGCCATAGCTGGTAGTCTCCAAGAGTTGCACCAGTTGCAGGAAATTGCCCAAATCATTGGCGATAACCAAACGGCTAAGAAGATTCAGGACATTGCGGCTTCGCAACTTGATATGATGAGCAGCGTTTCCGCCGAGCTGGGTGCTGCCTTCCGCCAATTCTACAACAGAATGGACCAGCCCGAACCCGAACCCGCGGCTGAAGAAGAGGTGGCTGTTGCCGAATAATAGTTCTGCAATATAATCCCTAAAATAAAAACACCGGAATTATTCAGATTCCGGTGTTTTTTTTCTATTTCGATTAAAGAATTTTGCCTTCTTGTTAAAAACAAAAATGCTGTTGAGGATATAACCTAAAAGGCCGACCGGAATAGCGGTGATGGCTCCGGCCAGGTAGTTGTTGATATGTAGCTTTTCCAACCCTGCGATGCAAAGGCTGTTGCAAATCCAGCAGATGACATACACCATGATGAATCGGAAAAGTAACTTTTTGTCCTTGTTGTTGAAGACCAGCTTGCTGTATGTGGTGAAGTTGAATAAGATACCGATAATATAGCCGAGCAAGGAGGCCCAGATATAGGGATTAGGAATATGGAACTGATTTATAATCCACAAGAGTGCAGCATAAACGCACCATCCAAAGGCTGTGTTCAATATGGCAACAAACACAAACCGTATAAATTGAGGCTCAAAATATCGCTTTAATAACTCTTTAATCACTATTCAACATTTAGGCTGCAAAAATAAAAAAATAAACCATACGTTCCATAACAAAAAAAGAGTATATTTGCACCCCAAAAATTATTGCGATGGAAGAGAGACAAATGCGTAACGAATTTAAGGTCAGAATCTCAGGAATCGAACTTGGAAAGCATTGTTTTTCAATAGATTGCAATAAAGAGTTCTTTGATTTGGCAGGGATAGAACAATTGACAGGCGGCCATTTGAATTTGCGGATTGAGATGGAAAAATCTGAGAAAATGGTTGACTTTTACTGTCACTTTGAAGGTGATGTGGTGGCGGAATGTGACCGTTGCCTCGCTCCCGTGACCCTGCCGCTGAACTTTGATGAAAGATTGCTCGTGAAGTTGGTGTCCGAAAATTACCACTCCGAAGAGGAACAGGAAGACGATATCTGGATGATGGATGAGAACACTTACGAGATCGACCTCTTTCATTTCGTGTACGAGTCTATTGTGCTCGCGCTGCCTATTCGCATCGTGCATGAGGATGATGCCGACGGGAACCCTACTTGTGACCCGGAGGTGATGCGCCGATTAGATGAGATGAATACAGAAAAAACTGATAATGAACAAGAAACGGATCCCCGATGGGATGCGCTTAAAAATATAAAACTGGATTAATAACAATAAAAATTAAATAGATATGCCACATCCGAAAAGAAGACACTCTGCTATCAGAAGAGATAAGAGAAGAGCTAACGATTTCATGACCGCTCCTCAGCTGACGACTTGCAGCCATTGCGGTGCCCCCATCCTCACCCATCGCGTATGCCCTGAGTGCGGCTACTACAGAGGCAAACAAGCTATCGAAATCGGTAACGCTGCTGAGTAAACATCCTCGTTGATGTTTGTTGAAAATTAATGGATGACATAAGAAATTATGTCATCTTTTTGAGTTTATGTCAGTATGGATATTATTTTCGCTACCCACAACCTAAACAAAGCCGAGGAAGTGAGTGCCATTCTCGGTTCCCAATATCATATCAAAAACCTGCGCGAAATTGGCTGTCCCGAAATTCCGGAAACCGCCGATACTCTTCAGGGGAATGCACTACAGAAAGCACAATACGTGTTTGACCATTATAACGTCAACTGTTTTGCCGACGACACGGGTCTTGAAGTCGAAGCATTGGATGGCCGTCCGGGGGTCTATTCGGCGCGCTATGCTGGTGAAGGTTGTTCCTATCAGGACAACGTGATGAAAATGTTGGATGAGATGCGAGGTGTCACCAATCGCAAGGCTTGCTTCAAAACCGTCGTAGCACTCATCCTTGACGGGAAAAAGTACTTCTTTGAAGGACGCGTTGATGGAGAGATTATGACAGAGCAACACGGCACTGACGGTTTCGGTTACGACCCTATTTTCAAACCTTTGGGTTTTCGACAGACGTATGCTGAAATGTCTGCATTGTCTAAAAACACTATCAGCCATCGCGCACGCGCAATGCAACAACTCAAGATGTTTCTTGAGGAATACACGAAATAACAATTTTTATTGAAGATATAATTCCACCAATCCTTCTGGGGTGGTGACGTGGAGGATTTTCTTCTCGCGGTCCACGTTGGTGACGAACTGTTGGCTGGCGGGAATGAGGATTTCTTTGCCGTCATGATCCACCTGCATGAGCGGATTGTTGGAGAGTTCCATGAAATCCTTGCAGAAGCCTAGTTCGCCGAGTTTATCGTCAATGACTTTGAAGCCAATCACTTCGTGGAAGTAGAAGCGATTGCCAGAGAGTTTGGGGAGGCTGCTGAGAGGCAGGTAGAGTTCTGTTTGCACAAACTCTTTCACATTGCTCATATCAACATCCTGTAGTTTGACGACAAACTGGTTGTTGCCTCTATATTGCAGATTTTCGATCATATAGGGCAGCATTTCGCCGTCGGTTTCGATGAAGACGGCGTTGAGGTCGAGGTAGCGTTCGCAATCATCGACATCAAAAAAGGCGCACAACTCGCCTTTCAGTCCGAAAGGTTTTGTTAGTGCGCCTAGGTAGTAGAAGTTCTTGTCTGCCATGATGGTCAGGCGGATAAAAACTATTCAGCAGCTTGTTCAGCTTCAGCAGCGGGAGCTTCTTCAGCAGCAGCCTCAGCGGCAGCAGCTTCAGCGGCTTCTTGAGCGGCTTTTGCTTGAGCAGCAGCGATTTCAGCAGCCTTTGCAGCCACTTTTGCGGAGATGGCTTCCTTGACTTTCGTCTCAGCGGCCAGACGTTCTTTCACGACTTTGCGTTTAGCTTCGCGTTCTGCATTCTCGACATCTTTCAGTTTAGAGTTTTTCTCCTGCTTCCAAGCGTCGAATCTGCGTTGAGCTTCGTTTTCGCTGAACGCGCCTTTTGCCACACCGCCTCTAAGGTGTTTCATCATGTAAACACCTTCACGTTTGAGAATCGAACGGGCGGTATCGGAAGGGGTAGCACCTACCTCTAACCAATAGAGCGCTCTGTCGAAATTAATGTTAAGAGTAGCGGGATTGGTCAGCGGGTTGTAAGTACCCAGATCCTCGATGAATCGTCCGTCACGTGGTGCTCGACCATCCGCAATTACAAGGTGGTAGAAGGGTTGGTTCTTCTTACCGCGTCTTTGTAATCTGATTCTTGTTGCCATAAATTTTAAATTTTAAGTTTGTTAAAAAAAGTCGGCAAAAATACATTTTTTTTTGAAACGGCGGACGGTTGAATTTTGACCTTTTTTTAGGTTTCCTAATAATTGATCGCACCCTCCTAATTTTATATAGTAAAACGATTACTTGAATAAAAAAATCGTTTTGTATTGAAAAATTATTTATCTTTGCAGCGGATTATTAAAAGTAAAACGTGTACTATAATGATACTATTAAAAGATATAGCGGAAATACGATCAGGAGTCTATCTCAACAGCCCACCGGGAGATGAAGTGGCCTATATGCAAATGAAGGATCTGCTGATGGATTCTCCGGAAAAGATTGCCTCTTTAGTAGAATATAACCCGAAAATGGAGAAAAATTTGTTGCAAAAAGGGGATTTGCTGTTTGCCGGGAAAGGCACCACCTACCTTTGCACGCTTTTCACCCTTGATATTAAAGCGGTAGCCTCTACTACATTATATGTCATACGGGTTCAAAGCGACAAGGTATTGCCGGAATACGTCTGTTGGTATCTGAACCACCCCAACATGGTGAGCAAAATACGGGCTTCGCAAATCGGAAGTTCCACTCCGCTTATCCACAAATCCACATTGGAGGAACTAGAAATCCCCGTCCCGGATAAAGCCACCCAACGGAAAGTGATGGAAATATCCAGACTTCAGGAACGGGAAACCTATTTAATAAATACTCTTGCGGAGAAACGCGCAAGTATCGTTAATCAATTATTAATCAATGAAATAAATAAGTAATATGGAAAATAAGAAAGTTACCCAAGAAGACATTAACCGCACCGTTTGGAAAGCGTGCGACACCTTTCGCGGTGTCATTGACCCGAGCCAGTACAAGGACTACATCCTCACGATGCTGTTCCTGAAATACGTGAGCGATGTCTATAAATCGAAGCTGAACGATTATCTGGACAAATACGAGGGCGACAAGGAACGCGCCGAGCGTGCCATGCGCCACGAGCGCTTTGTGGTACCCGAAAAGAGCTCGTTCGACTTCCTCTACGAACACCGTAATGCCACCAACATCGGCGAGCTGATTGACGAAGCTTTGGCCGACCTCGAAGATGCCAATCGTGAGAAGATGAGCAGCGAAGACGGCAGCAGCATCTTCCGCAACATCAGCTTCAACAGTGCCAATTTGGGCGAGACGAAAGAGAAAAACGCCCGGCTGCGAAATCTGTTACAGGATTTCAAGGGTGTGGAGCTGGACGAGTCGCATTTGGAGAACAACGATATCATTGGCGATGCGTATATGTATTTGGTGTCCACATTTGCGGGGGAAGCGGGCAAGAAGGCGGGCGACTTCTTCACCCCCGCCGAAGTCTCCACATTGCTCGCAAAACTGACCAAGAGCAACCCGGGTGCCCGCATTTGCGATGTGACCTGTGGTTCCGGTTCGTTACTGATTAAGGCGGGTAAGGAGGTGGGTAACAACAACTTCTCCCTTTACGGACAGGAAGTGAACGGCAGCACGTGGGCCTTGGCCATGATGAACATGTTCCTGCACGGTTTCGACAACGCTGTCATCCGCTGGGGCGACACCTTGCGCAACCCCAAACTGAAAACCAATGACAAGCTGATGAAATTCGACACCGTGGTGGCCAATCCGCCGTTCTCGCTCGACAAATGGGGTGCGGAGGAGGCCGCCAGCGATCCCTACAACCGTTTCTGGCGCGGGATTCCGCCCAAGAGCAAGGGCGACTGGGCCTTCATCAGCCACATGCTGGAGGTGGCCGACGACAATGGCGGCAAGGTGGGCGTGATTATCCCGCACGGTGTGCTGTTCCGTGGCGGCAGCGAAGGCAAAATCCGTCAATATATCCTTGAGAACGAGCATATTTTGGAGGCGGTTATCGGTCTGCCCGCCAACCTGTTCTACGGCACGGGCATTCCTGCTGCCATCGCCATCTTCCGCAAAGGTCGCGGATCCGAAAACGTGCTGTTCATCGATGCCAGTCGCGAGTACGAGAACGGCAAGAACCAGAACAAACTCCGTCCGCAGGACATTGAGCACATCGTGGGAGTTTATCGCAAGTTTGCCAATGGCGAGTTGCAGCCCGGCGTGGTGGAAGACAAATACGCCTACGTGGCCACGCCCGCCGAAATCCGCGAGAACGACTACAACCTCAACATTCCGCGCTACGTGGACACCTATGAGGAGGAAGCCGAAATCGACATCCCCGCCGTGCAAAAAGAGATTGAACAGTTGGAGACGGAACTGGCCGAAGTGCAGGGGAAGATGAAGGAGTATTTGAAGGAGTTGGGGTACTAACTGATCATATCGTTGACGTCAACGATATGATAAATACAAATAAACATGTGATATTCAATGCATTATATATGATTTTACACAAAATACATTCATCAATACAATAAGCAAAATACAATATAATAACCTGTAAACGAGCAATATAAGTGATGACAATAGTATGAATGACGAAAACCAAAACATAGAATACAAGCGCAGTTGGAGCGACGAATACCTGAAATGGGTGTGCGGATTCGCCAATGCCCAAGGTGGTAGAATCTTCATTGGCATTGACGATGACAAATCGGTTTATGGGTTGACCGATTCGCACCGGCAGATGGAGGACATTCCGAACAAGATCGTTGCCTTTTTAGGCATTGTGGTGGATGTGAATCTGCACCAGAGGAATGGCAAAGAATACTTGGAAATCATTGTGAATCCGAGCAATGTGCCCATTTCGTACAAAGGTGTTTTCTACTATCGCTCGGGGGCAACCAAGCAGGAACTGAAAGGGGCTGCGCTCCAGCAGTTTGTCTTGAAGAAGATGGGGCGCTCGTGGGACGAGATAGTTTGCGAAGGGGCCAGAATGGAGCACATCGACGATGAAGCGGTCGCCTATTTCGTGCGCAAGGGCATAAAAGCGGGAAGATTGCCAGAGAATGCAGCGGACGATTCCACGGAAACCATCTTGCGCAACCTTGACCTTATAGACGATGAAGGAGGTTTGCGCAACGCCGCAATTTTGCTGTTCGGCAAGCGGCCGTCGAAGTTTTTTGCTTGCGTGGAATTCAAGATCGGGCGGTTCAAGTCCGAATCCGACCTGCGCAATCAGGATATGATTACGGGCAACCTCATTCAGATGGCCGACAAGGTGATGGAGGTATTAGACAACAAGTATTTGATTCGCCCCATCCATTACGAGGGTTTGCAGCGCATTGAGCCGCTGGAAATCCCCGAAAACGCCCTGCGTGAAATCATCTTCAATGCCATCATACACAAAGAATACCCTGGCTACTCAACGCAGATGAGGGTATATGACGACCGGATATGGCTATGGAATTCGGGCGGGCTTCCC
>CAMKLG010000002.1 GCA_946413585.1 uncultured Bacteroidales bacterium | reverse complement strand
TTTCTTGTTTGTGATAGTAGGTAGTCGAGAACCTCCGTACACGACAGAAGTTCACTGATTTTTTGTGTTTGTGAATTAAGAACGACAAAAGGCGCGTGATGTCCACCATCCTGCGCCTTTTTTATCCTCTCATCCTCTCTACCTCCCATCATCGTCACAATCTCCTCGAAATCTTCGGCAGCACCTCGTCCTTCCAGATCGCGAAGGTGCCATCGAGGATCTTCTGGCGGGCGGTGGTGACGAGGTCGAGGTAGAAGTGCAGGTTGTGGATGCTGCCGATCATCGGGCCGAGGATCTCGTCCGAGACGTAGAGGTGGCGCAGGTAGGCGCGGGTATATTCGCGGTCGGCAAAGAGGTCGCTGTCGGCATCCAACGGGGTGAAGTCGTTCTTCCATTTCTCGTTGCGCATGTTCATCATGCCCTCCCAGGTGAAAATCATGCCGTTGCGACCGTTGCGGGTCGGCATCACACAGTCGAACATATCGACGCCCAAGGAGATGCACTCGATGATGTTGGCGGGCGTGCCCACCCCCATCAGGTAGCGCGGTTTGCCTTTCGGCAGCACCTGACAACAAACATCCGTGATTTCGTACATCAGCTCCGTCGGCTCGCCCACGGAGACACCGCCGATGGCGTTGCCGTCGCAGTTGGTGGAGGCCACATATTCGGCGGACTTCAACCGCAAGTCCTTATAAGTGCTGCCCTGCACGATCGGGAACAGGGTCTGCTCGTAGCCGTAGTAGGGCTCGGTCTCGTCCAAGCGGGCGATACAGCGTTTCAGCCACTTGTAGGTCGTCTCCATAGAGTTCTTGGCATACTTGTAATCAGCGGGATAAGGCGTGCATTCGTCGAACGCCATGATGATGTCGGCGCCGATGGTGCGTTCAAGATCCATCACCTTTTCCGGACTGAAAAGATGACGGGAGCCGTCGATGTGCGACTGGAACCAGACACCCTCCTGCGGATCGATTTTGCGGCGATGGCTCAGCGAGAAGACCTGGAAGCCGCCGCTGTCGGTGAGTATCGGGCGGTCCCAGCCGTTGAATTTGTGGAGTCCGCCCACTTCGCGCAGAATCTCCATTCCGGGGCGCATATATAAATGGTAGGTGTTGCCCAAGATTATCTGGGCTTTCACATCGTTTTTCAAATCTCTAATATGCAATGATTTAACGGCGCCCAACGTGCCCACCGGCATAAATATCGGGGTTTCAATCATTCCATGGGCGGTTTCAATCAAGCCCGCACGTGCATTACTTTTGCCATCTTCCTTCTGGAGCGTAAACTTCATATTGTTCGTAAGTTTGTTTATAATTTTGTGGGCAAAAATACATCTTTTATTGAAATAAAACATACTTTTGCAGCCAAACTATTAACCTAAACCGATTAATAAAATGCAAATTACAACAGTGGCATTGGCTGTGTTGATTCTTTTTGGTGTTGTAACTCTCATTCAGTTAGTCTATTACTACATCATATACGGCCGTTTCGCCTTCCATCGGAAAAAGAATCCGCTCGGGTTCCGCGATATTCCCGTGTCCGTGGTGGTCGTGGTGCGCGACGATGCTTCCCAACTCTTGCAAACCCTTCCATATCTTCTTGAACAACAGTACTCTTTCTTTGAAATCGTGGTGGTAAACGACCGTTCCCGCGACGAGAATTCCCTGCTGGCCATCCAAGAATACAAGGATCGGTACCCGAATATCAAAATGGTGGATCTCAGCACGGCGGTTTCCACCAGTCGCGGCAAAAAAATGGCCATTTCGATGGGTATCAAGTGTGCCACCTACGACCACATCCTGCTCACCTCGCCGAACTGCAAGCCCGCTTCCAAGCTGTGGCTATCCCAAATGGCGCAGAATTTCCAATTCCAACACAAAATCGTGCTGGGTTACAGCACCTTCGACAAGAAGAAAGGACCCTACAGCCATTTCTTGCATTACGACAACCTCATCGGCGCTGTGCAGTATTTTTCGCACGCGTTGCTGCACACCACCTACCGCGGCGACCTCAACAACGTGGCTTTCGTGCGCCCGCTCTTCTACCAGCAGAAGGGCTTTATCGCCTACAACCACCTGCTCTACGGCGAGGAGGACATCTTCATCCATCGTGCTTCCAACAAGAACAACACCACCATCGAATTCTCCTCCGATGCC
The DNA here is from genome assembly GCA_946413585.1 of uncultured Bacteroidales bacterium. Taxonomy (GTDB): domain Bacteria; phylum Bacteroidota; class Bacteroidia; order Bacteroidales; family WCHB1-69; genus F23-D06. The sequence continues at coordinate 107,510 of CAMKLG010000002.1, read as the reverse complement.
GCCACGGTTCGTCAGCATACACCCCAATACCGCTATTGGCGGCTTCATAAAGTGAGCCTTTTCTTTACCAGAAAATACAACTCCCTCAAAAACAGATGTTTATTAAGTCTTTACGAACTCTCCAACCTGCTGTTCTACGTCTGTCTCACCCTCTCCATTCTGGCATCTCTGCATCAACCTGTGGCCCTCTACATCACACTGGGCATCGCCTTGGTGCGCATCGCCAGCATGTACATCGTCATGGGCATTTCCGCCAAAAAGCTGCAGGAAAAACAAATAATCCCCTATTTTCTGTTCTACGACATACTATTTTCACTGCTGAATCCGTTATATTGGTTATCAGCTAAAATCAACCACAAAAAAATAGCGTAATGATCACTACGACCTGTACCACCGACAAGGCCAAGCGCGACTATCAGTTGCTGCGTAAAGCACTGGATCACAACGATCAACAAGCTTACGCTGAATTGATGCACCTCTACAGGGACAGCATATACTATATGTTGATTCGCATGGTGAAGAACAAAGACGATGCCGAGGATCTGACGTTGATGACCTTCGGCAAGGCGTTCCGTTATTTGGACAAATACACCCCACAATACGCTTTCTCTACATGGCTTTACCGCATTGCGCTGAACAACAGCATCGACTTCCTGCGCGTGAAAAACAACATGCCGCAATATTTCGAAGAGGATCTCTACACCACCAGCACCACTTCCATCATCGACCAAAGCGAGGATAATCTGCAACGCACTCCCGAAGAGGAGATCATCGACAAACAGCGGTTGCAATTGCTGCGCACCGCCGTGTCACAACTACCCGATAAGTATCGGAAAGTCATAGAGTTACGCTATTACGAGGATCTGCCTTACGAAGACATCGCTGAGCGTTTGAGCCTCACCCTTTCCAACGTGAAAATCCAGATCATGCGCGCCAAACAAATGCTCTCCGAATTGATGCGTCCGATGCGCAACGCGATGTAATTTTTTTCCGAATTTTCCCCCAACTTCTTTTCCTGCCAAATACCCTATTTTACCACATTTTTTCTTGTAAGAAGCTAAAAATCAATCAAAAACTTTTTACATCGTTAATTTTGTGGTAAAAATCGCAACAGTTTGCGGTAAAAATTGCAACAACTTGCGGTAAAAATTGCAACAATATTAAATTTTTCGTATTGTTTTATTTTTCAATTTTGCATATCCATTAACTGATTTACAACCTAGATGATGTGCAATGGCAGATGATACGATAAATTTAATTTTTGATAAGGATGCCGAACTTGAAAAAATCATCCACTTCGGCGACCTTATCAAAGACAGATTATTTATGCAAGGGCGAAGCATCCGCTGGTTTGCATTGCAGATGAATTGCGATCGCAGCAATATGTATAAGTTATTGGCCCGCGCACATTTAGACACCAATTTCATCCTCCGTGCCTGCAAGATTCTGAACTACGACTTCTTCAAAGAAGCGTCGGAAATACTGCGTAAGGAAGGGTTGTAAGCGCTTTTCATTTTTTTACTACAGTTAAAAATTCACGTCCGTTGATAGATTTCCGATGCGTTTCGGCTCTTTATCTAAAACGGACGTGAATTATGAAGGATAACAATTTGATAAATATTGCGGATGAAAGTTATGACCCTTGCAATGAAATTCATTTGGGGAATATCATAAAGAAAAGATTGGAATATGACGGAAGAAGTATCAGGTGGTTCGCCGAACAAATGAACAGCGACCGCAGCAATATGTACAAATTGTTATCGCGCTCCCACTTGAGCACCGATTTCATCATCCGGGCATCCAAAATCATTGAACACGACTTCTTCAAAGACATATCAGACATGCTCCATTTAGAGGATTCCCTCACCTAATTTTTCCCATACCAGCTTCTTGCCTCAAAAAAACAGAAGAAATTTCTTGAGACGACTTTTCACTTCGATTTTTTTGTTTATTTTTGCAGCTACAAATCTGACGGTTTGCAGTGAGAATCATGTTATAAACCAAATATGACAGACAAAGAAATCATACAAGGGTTGATTGACCGGGACAATGACGTAACGGAGGAGTTTTTCTTCGTAAAATGCCGACCTTTGTTCCTCGACATCATCAAAAGGGTCTTCGACGATGAAGTGGATTACGATGAGTTTGTAAACGAGTTGTACCTCTATCTTATGGGAAACGATGCCGTCAAACTGCGGAATTTTGAATATCGGTGTTCTATTTATCAATGGCTGAAGATCCTCGCCATCCGTTTTTTCATCAAGAAACGAGACAATTTGAAAGAAAAAAGCGGTGACGAAGATATTTCTGAAACATCGGAAGTCCAAATGGCTGACAATATGGACACTTTAGCCAAATTGGATCTACTGCGTTTGTTTTCATTAATGCCCAACGAACGATATGGCCTTGTCATCAAAAAGCTCATGGTGGACGGCTGGGAACCTGAATTCCTGGCCAACGAGATGAACATCACGGTGGACAATTTGTACAATATCAAACGGCGTGCTATGGCTCAGTTGACCCAGGTCGCCCTAAACGACATTAGAGAATATGGAAAATAAGAACCACATATCCGACGAGTTGTTGGCTGCCTATCTGGACGGCAACACCAGCGCGACTGAAACACGGGAAATTCTGGAGGCCCTGAGAACGAATCCGGAGTTGCGCGAGACCATTGACATCGCGCTGAAGGTTGAACATGACCGAACCTTCACCTATGACGTGTTACCCATGAGGAAATTGGCTGCCAAAAGCGGGAACAACATCTGCAGCGTGCTCTGCGAGGCCTTTGTTCTGCACAAACGGGGCATTCCCTTCAACGAGCAGGAGCTTCTGGAGACGGCGCAGGACCATCGTTGGCTGACCCCGCAGGGATCTCCGCTCCACTCCATCGGGCTGCTGTTGGCCCACTATGGACTGATGGTGACGCGCAAATACGATGCCCGCATAGAGGACATCCAAAAAGTACTTGCCCTTGACAATGACGTCATCGTGGTAGTGGACAGCGGCAAACTGTATCCTGAACGGTCGGAGGAGGATGGGGAGCCCAATCACGCCTTGGTCGTGACCGAAATCAAAGAGGGTACCCAATCGGTGGTGGTTTTCGACCCTCAGGAAAACGCCACGCTACCGATCCCCATTTCGCAATTCGAATTGGCTTGGAACGAATCGCGCCGCTATATGGTGCGGGTGCTACAATCCATCGACGATTATGATCCGCAGCCTATCCAACTGGAAAACATACAGATCACGAACGATCTCTTGGAGCTGCGCGAAGCCATCGCCGAAAACGCGCACGAAGTGTGGGCGGCGGCCAAAATCAAGGAGGGGTGGTCATACGGTGTGAAACGCGACGACACCCTCAAGAAGCACCCAGACCTTATCCCCTACTCTGTTTTGCCGGACAGCGAGAAAGAATACGACCGAATCATGGCGATGAACACCATCAAATTGGTCAAACGATTAGGATTTGACCTGGTGAAGAGAAAGGATTGACAAGCATCACAATCGGAACGGTTATGGAGTACCCCTTCAAATATTTCGCCTTTATCAGCTGTAGCTCAAAGGATTCCACCTGGGGCAAACGGTTGCAGAAGAAGATGGAGAGCCAGCGGATGCCGGCCACGCTCTGTCACGAGCGCGGGTGGAAGCGCACCCCCATGAACCCTGTCTTCTTCGCCCCCACCGACATCCAGCCCGGCAGTCTGTCGGAAGAGCTCCACAAACGGCTGGAGGCCTCCCGGTACCTCATCGTCATCTGCTCGCCAAACTCCGCAAAATCGGATTGGGTGAGCATGGAAATCGAATATTTTTACCAATTGGGGCGCGGCAGCAACATCCATTTCTTTATTGTAGATGGGACGCCTCATAGCAACGACCCGCAGACCGAGTGTTTCAACCCGGTGATAGACCGGCTCGGCATCCCGGAAATTCTCGGTGCCAACATCAACGAAAAATACTTCAAACAGCCGTGGCTGAACCGCGAGCGCGCATACGTGCAACTCTTCTCCAAACTGCTGGAGGTGGATTTCGACACCATTTGGCAGCGACACAAACGCAGAACCAAAAGGAAAGTCGCGGCATGGAGCATCGGGGGCTTAGCCATCTTGGCCGCCATCATTGCGACGATGATCGCCAGCAGACCTGCGGACGTGCGCTTGCAGGTGCACGAAGCCTCTGTACACAACGACAACCTGCCGCCCATGAGGAATGCGGTGGTCACCCTGAGCGCAGACAACATCCAGGAAATCGACACGTTGCAGGACTTTGGCGACCAAGCGCTGTTCCTAAACATTCCGCACAAGTACCTGCACAAACCCGTCCGAATCACCGTGGTTTGCGAGGATTTCCTTCCCACCGACACGACCGTCGTGCTGAGTCGACAAGTATCGGTCAACCTTTCCAGAGACCCGAAAAAGTATGGCGACATCCGGTTCCGTCTTTGGGACCGGGAAACGGAAAGAGTTGTCCCGGGGGTGTCGGTGGAAATTGCCGGACAAACCGCCATATCGGACGCCGGCGGATGGGTCACCCTCTCCGTGCCCTTGGAGAAACAGCGGAAAACCTACCCCATAACCGCCTCTGTCATGTTGCACGAGGACAGCCTCTTCATGCCCTGCGGCAACGACTACTATATGTTTATCAATGAATAACCCACCAAATCCGTATATCAATGAAACATTTCATCACCACTTTACTATTATTGGCTGGAATCATCCATTTTGCAGCCGCCCAAAACGTTCAAACCGGCTACGTGAAGACCCGCGGGCGGTTGGACAAGAACAATCAAGTCATTCCCGGCATTCGGCTGAGCGGCGTGTCCATCGTGCTGATGGGAGGACATTCGACCGTGAGTGATGCGGACGGCAATTTCCGTTTGACGATTCCCGGGGAGAAGTTCTATCTGCAAAGTGTTCAGAAGCAGAATTATGTGCTTTCCGACCCGGAAGTGCTCAAAAAGCAATACTATTGCTCTGCCAATCCCTTAGTTATCACCATGGACGACCCGAATGTTCAAAAATCGGATTTGCTGGCCAAGGAAAGGAAATTGCGGCGCGAACTGGAACAGCGACTGCGGGACCGCGAGGACGAAATCGAGGCCATGAACATCTCGTTGGAAGAGAAGAACAAGCAACTGTCGCAGATCAACCGTGAAAGAGACGACAATGAAAAGATTGTCAAACAGTTAGCCGAGTACTACACTACCCTTGACTATGATCTTTTGGATGAATTCCAACGTCAGGTGAACTACCTCTTAGAGCAAGGAGATCTGGAGAAGGCGGATTCCATGCTGCGTTCCCGTGGCGATTTGAAGAACCGCATCTTGGAGGTGAGAAAGGAGCAGGAAATCGAAAGCAAGGAGGCAAAAGAGCTCAAGCAGCGGCAAGAGAAATTGGATGAGAGCAAAGCGGGCACGCAACGGAAGTTGGAAACCATTGCCGCCGACTGTTTTAACTTCTATCAGCGCTTCCTATTGGCGCACCAGAACGACTCCGCCGCCTATTATTTGGAACTGCGGGCGAACTTGGACACCACCAATGTGGAGTGGCAAATGGATGCAGGAGCATTCCTTGAGGAGTATATGGCCAACTATGACAAGACCTTGTTTTACTATCAGCGTGCGTTGCGCCATGCCATGGCCTTGTTCGGCGAAAAGAATCTGTTAGTGGCGACCTGTTACTGCAATATGGGAGCCACCCTCACCCTTCAGGGCAAACATGCGGAGGCCTTGTCGGTGTTAAACAAATCCTTGGAAATCAGGAAGGAACTGTTGGACGAGAACCACCCCGACATAGCCACCACCTATAACAATATCGGTGCCGTCTATGACATGCAAGGCGAATATCCCTCTGCCCTGGAATACAACCAGAAAGCGTTGAACATCAGACTGGCTGTTTTCGGTGAAACGCACCAGGACGTGGCGCGCAGCTATAACAGTCTGGGCAAAAACAACAACTACATGGGAAACTATGCCACTGCCATCGAGTGTTTCGAGAAAGCATTGGACATCAACAAACGACTCAACGAAGAGCAGAGCTCCGATGTAGCCCTGATTTACAACAACTTGGGCAGCGTCTATTTTGCGAACAAAGAATATGACAAAGTGCTGAAATACAACCAAAAAGCTTTGGACATCTGGTTGCAAATCTATCACGAGAACCATCCTCAAGTGGCGTTGGCTTACAGCAACATCGGGGTGGCTTACAACAAGATGGGGCAACTGGACAAAGCAGTGGAATACGACCTTAAAGCATTGAATATCAAGAAATCCATCTATGGCGCGGAGCATCCGGATTTAGCCATCAGCTACAACAATGTCGCCACCGACTACCTTCTGATGAAGGATAATGCCAAGGCTATGGAATATTACGAGATGGCCGTAGAAATATTGAAGAACTTCTACGGAGACAAGCATCCCGATTTGGCGACCATCTACAAAAACATGGGCAAGGCCAGCTCCAAGCAGGGCGACCACAACAAAGCGATAGAATACTACCAAAAGGCGTTGGACATCCGAAAATCCGTTTTCGGGGAGGTGCACCCCGAGGTGGCCGTCAGTTACAACAACATAGGTGCTGAATATGCGGCTGTCAAAGACTATGACAAAGCATTGAAAGCCATGCAGAAAGCCCTGAAAATCAGACGCGCCTTCTACAAGGAGAACAACTATGACATCGCCGTGGACTACGGCAACATCGGCTTTATTTACAATGCGATGGGGAAAACCAACAAAGCAGTGAAGAACCTTCAGAAAGCCCTGTCCATCCTCAAGACCATCCCCGACATCAACCCAGCCATCCTCGACGCCTACGCGGCCATGATTGACGAAGTGAAGGAAGGGCAGCAACAGAAGAAGAAAAAATAGGGTAAAATTAGCGACAGCTTGAGGTAAAAGTTGCAACAAAGTATTATCCTTTCATATTAATAAATTTGGGATTTTTGCGGAATGATAAATTCTGCATCAATCCAACAATGGTTTGTCTTCCGCGTCACCTACGGTCGCGAAGGCAAAGCGTGTGAAATCATCCGACAGGAAGGCGTGCGGGCGTATCTGCCCCAAAAGCGGGAAAAGGTTGTTATAGGCCGCGTGACAAGGACACTTCAGAAGCCGTTAATTCCGAATCTGCTGTTTGTATATTGCAGTCCGACGCAAGCCGACCATCTCGTCAAGAAGCATCACACCCTTCCAAAATTCATCCGTTATTATTTCAACCATCTGATTCTCAACCCCGATGGCACCAATCCGCCACTAATTGTTCCAGAGCATGAGATGAGCAATTTCATCCGTCTGACCTCCGTTGACAGCGATCATATCAGAGTGGTGGATCCTGCGAAATGCCATTTCCGCGACGGCGATCTTGTGCGTGTGACCCAAGGTGCATTCGAAGGGGTGGTAGGCCGCGTGGCACGCTTCGCCGGTCAACAACGAGTGGTCATCGTCCTCGAAGGCCTCTGCGCCGTCGCCACGGCGTATGTTCCGTCGGCCTTTTTAGAGCCGGAAAACAGCACAAGGAAAATGTAGAAGAGTTCACATTCCCCTGAACATGTGGATTCACTGAAAAAAGTTGACACTAAAGACAGCAAAAATCAGAATTTTTGTCTATCTTTGCCGCGGAAAAATCACTTGTTATGAACACCACCCGCAAATACCCCGTTGGCATACAGACCTTCTCCCGTCTCCGTGAAGAAGGGTACCTCTACATCGACAAAACCGACTTGGTGTGGAAGATGACCAAGGAGAGCCCGTTTGTCTTCCTGAGCCGCCCCCGCAGGTTTGGCAAATCATTATTAACCACTACATTAGAAGCATACTTCAAAGGCCAAAAGGAGCTTTTCGAGGGGTTGAAGATCATGGATTTGGAGACAGAGTGGGAACAGTATCCCGTCATACACGTGGATTTGAGCACCGCCAAGAACAAGCCCTCATCAGAGGAATTGCAACGATCGTTATCGCTGCTGCTCGAACCTATTGAGGAGACGTTTGGTTCGAAAGAAAGCGAGAAGACTCCCGGCGAAAAATTCCAGGGGCTTATCCGCAGGGCTTACCAGAAAACGGGCAAACAAGTGGCCGTCATCATCGACGAATACGACGCACCGTTGCTGGATGTGCTGCACGAAGAGTCACTTCTGCCGGAATTCCGCCGCGTGATGCAAGAGTTCTACCAGCCGCTGAAAGCTTCCGAAGCCATGATCCGCTTCTGTTTCATCACCGGCATCACCAAATTTTCGCAACTCAGCATCTTCTCCACCATCAACAACCTCACGAACGTTTCGATGGATGCCAAGTATGCCGCCATCTGCGGCATCACGGAAGAGGAGTTCGCCACCCAGATGGCACCCGACATTGCGACGCTGGCCGAAACCTACGAATGCCCCCCCGAAGAGATGCACGCCAAGCTGAAACGGCAGTACGATGGCTACCGTTTTTCGGAAAAATCGCCGGATGTATATAATCCTTTTAGCCTGTTGAAATGCTTTTTGCAACAAAAAGTAGCCAACTACTGGTTCGATAGCGGAACGCCCACCTTCCTCATCCGCCAGATGCAGCACTTTCGCACCGATATCACCACCCTGGAGCACATCGAAGCCTCGGCCACCGCTTTCGACCGTCCCTCAGAGGCAATGAACACTGCCCTGCCGCTGCTCTACCAGACCGGCTACCTCACCATCAAGGACTACGACCGGGAGTCCAATTCCTACATCCTGGCCATCCCCAACAACGAGGTTCGCACGGGGTTCATTGACGGACTGACCCCCACCTACATCGGGTTGGACGGCAGCTACGTGCAGGATGGCTTCGCCCTGAAGTTCTGGCGCGCATTGAAGAAAAACGACCTCGACACCGCCATGCAAGAGATGAAAGCATTCCTGGCGGGCATCCCCTATGTGGAGGGTTTCAAAGAAAAGCTGAAAGACGTGAAGAACTATGAAGGCTTCTACGAATACACCTTCTGGTTGATATTCAACATGTTGAATGTGTATGCCCGCACGCAGGTGAAGTGCGCAGGCGGTCGCATCGACTTTGTGGTTCAAATGCCCGACACCACCTACGTTTTCGAACTGAAGGTGAACGGTACCGCGCAGGAAGCCCTCGACCAGATCAACAGCAATAACTACGCCCTACCCTATCAAACCGAGGGCCGCCAGGTCGTCAAAGTTGGCGTGGCCTTCGACAGGGAGACGATGACGGTGGGGAAATACCTTGTTGATTAAGAATTAGGGAATTAAGAATTAAAGATTAAAAATTAAGAATTAGTATGAAAAGAGTCACCGCCTTGGATTTTTTCAGCTGTTTTCCTTTCATCGTGCACATTTTGATTCTATTTGCATTAGGTTCGGCAAAAGTGCTATCGGCTAACACCCATGCTCACTCTACCTCTATGACAAACTGCCATTGGAATGCAATGGGTTACATAGAGGATAATCTAATAAATCAGGACAGTTCCGACTACGAGGCCCTATTACTTATAGTGGAAGAAGGCCGGAAAGGCTGTCCCATGGACCTCGGCGACGGGATGGTGATGACGGATTACAGATTGGAAAAAGGAATGCTCATTACAGAAATCACCGTTAGCGAAAAAGAGGGCGAAGACTTCGTTCAAGACCTCATCGACATGCAAGATCTCATGCGTCAAAACCTAATCAATGGTTTTATCGAGGGGAAAGACGCTGATGTCAAGACGCTTATGGACTTGCTGGTTTCCACCAACAACAACATGGGGTTTTTATATAAGTCCCTAACAACAGGCAAAGAACTACTGTTAGTGTTATATCAATCTGATTTACAAAGCATTCTCAAGAAAACCAAGCTTAATTCCTTGGAAATATTGCGGCAAGAGATAGAAAATGTAAGGGCTTCTTGCCCCAACGATCTCGGCAATAACATGGTAATGACCGACTATAGACTGGAGAAAGACGGACTTGTCACCGAAATCACAATGGATGAGGATTATTTTTCAATAGAAGAATTGATGGTAGAAGCTTCTATGTTAAAGCAGGAGATAATCAACAACCTTAAAGAAGGGCAGGATCCTGATGTTATAGACTTACTAAAACGGCTCGTTGAAACAAAGAACAAGTACATTTTCGAATACAAAGGCAGCAAATCAGGAAAGAGTTTCCGCACTGTTTTAACCGTCAAAGAATTAAAACAGATCATCAATAGCAAATAAGCAGAAAAAACGTTCAAAATCAGAAGGAGAGATCTGATAACGCGCTTTCATTAAAACCCAAACACTCCCTTAATCGGATAATGGTCGGAAATCAAATTCCGACCATATTTGTTTTCGTTTAAGGTCTTGAATATCATCGGTTTGGCATTCTTGTAGAAGATGTGGTCGATGACGATGTTGTTGGGCGCGGAGCCCCAGCCGTTGAAAGTGCCTTTGCTGTCGGTCTCGGGCGCGTCTTTGCGGGCTTGCTTCATCACCTTCTTCAGCGGGTCGAAAATATCGCTGTTGATGTCGGAATTGAAATCGCCGGTAAGAAATATCGGAGCCTTCTTGTCCTTCACTATCTCCTTGATACGCTGTGTGATAAGCTTCACCGACTCGCGGCGCGCCACCTCGCCCACGTGGTCCAAGTGCGTGTTGAAACAATAGAGATGCTTGCCCGTCTTTTTGTCGCGGAAATAGCCCCATGTCACAATTCTGTGACAGGCGGCATCCCACCCGCGCGAGCACACATCAGGTGTGGCGCTCAGCCAAAAATCGCCGTGCTCCACCACCTCGAAACGCGCTTTGTCATAGAGGATGGCCATGTGTTCCCCACCCTGCTTGCCGTCATCACGACCCACACCAATGTAACTATACTTTGGCAAACTTTGGAGTAGATATTCCAACTGCACAAAATAAGCCTCCTGCACACACAGAAAATCGGGATTCTCCATGTTCACCATGGTCACAGAGTTGGCCTTGCGGTTATCCCAAATGTTGTCGCCATCATCGGGATTGTTGTAACGTATGTTGTAGGAAATCACCGTCACGGTGTCCTTTTGCGCAAACGCCGGCACGACGCACGCAATGATGATGATAAAGGTAGTGAGAAGGTTTTTCATTGTTTGATGATTCTAAGGGTGTAAAGAGAATAGGGAATAGTTTATGGTTTATGGTTTATGGTTTACGGTTTACAGTTTACAGTTCAAAGTTCAAAGTTCAAAGCCAACAGCTAACAGCCAACAGCCAGCATCAATTAGAGAACACATACTGAATAATATTCGCGCCCATTTGCAATGCTTTCGTGCGGGTGGCCTCAGAGTCTTTGTGCACCACGAAGTCCTCCCAGCCGTCGCCGAGGTCGCACTCGTAGGTGAAGAGGAACACCATGCGTCCTTCCCAGAAGAGGGCGAAGGCTTGCGGCGGTTTGTTGTCATGCTCGTGAATCTTCGGCAAACCGTTCGGGAAATTGTACTTCTGATGGAAAATCGGGTGATTATAAGGCAGTTCCACCAGTTCCAGTTCCGGGAACACCTTCTTCATCTGCGCACGGATATAAGGCGACATGCCATAGTTGTCGTCCGCGTGCAAGAAACCGCCCGCAATCAAATACGTGCGTAAATTCTCGGCTTCGGCATCCGAAAACGCCACATTGCCATGCCCGGTCATGTGGATGAACGGATAGCGGAAAATGTCCGCACTGCCGACCTCCACCGTCGCAGGCTTGGCCTCCAACGACATGCCCAACTGCTGGTTACAGAACTTGATGAGATTCGGCAACGATGTCGGGTTGGCGTACCAATCACCACCGCCGTTGTACTTCAGCAATGCAATCTGCTGCGCCGTGCCCGTCAACATCATCACAAACAACAAAACACTAACAATATATTTTTTCATCTATTTATCATTTATCGTTCGTCATTCATCATTCATCATTCATCATTTACCATTTACCATTCATCATTTACCATTTACCATTCGTCATTCATCATTTACCATTCATCATACATCATTTACCATTTACCATTTACCATTCATCGTTCACCATTTACCCCAGGGCTCGCTACGCTCGCTTTGGGCTGACACGTGTCGCCCTTGCAGGGCTTTTGGTATATGTTAAAAATAGGGGTGGGTGCATCCCCATTCTTAATTCTTAATCCATTAGTATCCTCCGTGCCATTTCCGCAAGAACCATTCAATGCCCAGCAGCAGGACAATGGCAGCGAGATACCACGGGGAATTCAACAACATGGAGTATTTCTTATGATAGGAAGCAATCGGTTTGATATTGTCGTTGGCTTTAATTTCCTTCGCCACCTTCTCTATCTCATTGCGAGCAAAGAACTTACCGTCGGTGGTCTTTGCGATGCTCTTCAGCAGGTCGAAATCAGCGACGAGGTTGGCGGTCTCCACAAAAATCTCCTGCACAGAGAAGGTACCGCTCTTTTCGTAACTCTTACTCCCCAACTGCGTCTTAGCCGTCCAAGTGTAAGTACCGACCGGTAACTCACCCATATTCAGGTAGTAAGCGTTGTTTTGCTTGGAAAATTGCGCATCGTAGGCGGTGTCGCCGCTACCTTTGATGGTCAGTTTCACGTCAGGGGTATTCACCAGCTCGTGACTTTCGTTATAGAGCTCAGCAGAAAACTCCACCGGCGCGTTTTCCGCAAAAACAGCGTTATGACGCACGCGGAACGGACTTTTGTCGTTCTTCGCCACCAAAAAGAGTGCCGTTTTGTTCACAATCTCGTTGAAAGCGTCGTGATTTTGCGTGTTCACGAAGTCATAGACCTTCCACGACCACAACCCCGTACCCGAGATGACCCCGATTTTCGCGCCATTCACATCGTTGAAAAGGAAGAGCGGATATTTGGTTTCCACGCCGCTAATCTTCTGTGTCATAAAGAGATTTGAAGAGACGGCGGCCTTATAAGTACCGAAAGGTGTCTGCAATGGCGGCAACGTAGGCAACAAATCTTGCGTCTCCTCAGAAAATGAGAAAAGCATGAAATTACTGTTGTAGGCAGCCGTTGCGTTGTTGGTCATATTCTTGCTCTGCGTAATCTGCAAACCCGTGTTCAGACCATTGAACGCATTCAAATCTGTCTGTGTACCAATAATATACAATGAAGAGACTCCACTCTGACGAATCTGCGAGAGCAATGAAGAAGCCGGATTCTTCTTCGAAGGCAGCTGATGCAGAACAATCAAACCATAATCGGAGGGTTTATCTTTAAAATCTTGGACTGGAACGACCGTAACATCATAATTGTCAGAAAGTTCCAAAGCCGAACGGATAGCAGCCACGTCGGGATGCGGCGCATCATACACGATGGCGATCTTGTCTTTCGACTCAATCACGCGAATAAAAAACTGCGCATGGTTGTTCTTGTAGGTCACCTCGCCGTCCAGTTCGTCCAAATCGATTTTATACTTCAGCAGCCCCGTCTTATTGGCATCCACCAAGAAAGAAACAGTTTCAAAAAACTGATTTCCAGATATTTGCAACACTCTAGAAAAGACTTCACCACTCTCATCCGACACTGTCAACTTGGCCGATTTGCCCGAAAGTTTACCCGCGCGAATTTTCACCTCCACAGGAGCCCGGTTGCCCTTCAACACTTCCTTGTTATGGATAATGTCGGCGATAAAGAGGTCCTTGGCTTGTTCATCGGAGCCCAATCCAACCGTATATATCGGAAAATCAACCTTTTGAGCAGCATAGTAAGGATTCGAGCCTATGTTGTAGATACCGTCGGTGAGCATCACCACAGCACCCACATTGCGGTTGGAATACAACAGATTGATATCGTCAAAGAGTGCGGAGAGATTGGTAGATTTGTCAGAAAAATCCGCCTTTATCTCCTGATAATCAACGTAATTATTCTCATCCCCGAGCAGGCAAGCGTTCACCTCATAATTTTTGCCCAACTCATTTGCAAGTTGTTGCACTTTTTTCTGATAATCAGACAGATAGAACGCCGAATCTTTACCCATTTTCACAGATTCGCTATTGTCAATGGCCAGGATGATGACCGGTTTGTCGGTCTGTTTGCGAATCATCTTGATCATCGGCGCGAGCAGCAGGAAGGCGACGAGCGTCATCGCCACGCCGCGCAACGAGGCCATCACTATGCGGGATTTCTTCTCGAAAACGACATTCTCGTCCCGGAAATAGAGGAACAACGCATAGCCAACGCCCAACAGGACGGCAAAAATCACCAGCCAGAGCGGATATTGTGTAAGTAGCGACATTTCAGACGGTTAGAAAGATTTAATACCGATGATTTCGCGCACTTCCTTGATGGTCTTGGCCGCGCTCTCGCGAGCTCTTTCCGCACCTTGACGAGCCACCTTGCGAATGTAATCGTCCTTTTCACGCAACTCCAGAATACGCTCATACACAGGTTGTACGAATGCAATCATATCCGCGGCGAGCTGCTTTTTCATGTCACCGTAACGGATGGCGCAATTCTGATACTGATCCTCGAAATATTGAAGGGTATCCGGTGCGGAAACGGCCTTCATCAACTGGAAGAGGTTCTCCACGGCCTGCGTCTTGGGCTGACCCGGCTCTGTGGGACCGCTATCAGAAACGGCTTTCATCACTTTCTTACGAATAACTTCCGGTGCATCAGAAAGATAGATACAGGAATTCTCATTATCGGACTTGGACATCTTGGTAGAGCCATCCAGGCCGGGGATCTTCACCAATTCACTGCCAAAATTGTAAGCCACAGGCAGTTTGAAGTACTCGTTCTTGTAGATGCGGTTGAAACGTTGCGCGAAATCGCGGGTCATCTCCAAGTGTTGTTCCTGGTCCTTACCCACAGGCACCTTGTCGGCGCGGTGCAGGAGGATATCCGCTGCCATCAACACCGGATAGGTCAACAGACCCGCATTCACGTTGTCGGGTTGGCGACGCACCTTCTCCTTGAAGGATGCAACGCGCTGAAGTTCACCGACATAAACATTCATCGAAAGCAGCAATGAGAGCTCGCAGACTTGCGGAACATCGCTTTGCACGTAAATAGTCGCTTTCTCGGGGTCCAAGCCTGCAGCAATATATTCAATCAGGATATTCCTGACATTCGATTGTAAATCCAGCGGAGTCGGATGGGTTGTAAGAGAGTGATAATCAGCAATAAAAAAGAAGCATTCGTTCTCTTCTTGCATTTTGATGAAGTTTCTGAGGGCGCCAAAATAGTTGCCTAAATGTAAAAAACCGGTCGGGCGGATGCCACTTACTACTCTATCCATATTCATATATTTTTTGGGGCGCAAAAGTACAAAAAAAACGTGGAATCAGGGTATATCATTTGCTTGGAAAATTTGTATTTTTGCGGAATCATTTTTGATAGCATGATTATGACGAGAAACAACCATGTGGTGATAATGGCGGGCGGCATCGGGAGCCGTTTTTGGCCGCTCAGCACCCCCGAATTCCCGAAGCAATTCATTGATATACTGGGCTGCGGACGTACTTTGATCCAGCTGACCGTTGACCGCTTCAGAGGCGTTTGTCCGATGGAGCGTTTTTGGGTGGTGACCAACGCCGCTTACGTAGATATCGTGCGTGAGCAGCTACCGGAGATACCTTCCGAGCACATTTTGGCGGAACCTGCCGCGCGCAACACCGCGCCGTGCATCGCTTGGGCGTGCTGGCGCATACGCGAAGAAGACCCCAACGCCAACGTGGTCGTCACCCCCGCTGACGCCGTCGTCATGAACCCGGAGGAATTCCGTCGCGTCATCGACAACGCGTTGACTTTCACTAACTTAAACGATGCTATCGTCACCATCGGCATCACACCGTCCAGACCGGAAACGGGCTACGGTTACGTGGAGGCGAGCGATGCCGTGGAAGGTGAAATCCGCCGCGTGGCCGCCTTCAAGGAAAAGCCGCAACGCGAAGTGGCTGAGCAATATCTGGCGGCCGGCAACTACCTGTGGAACGCCGGCATCTTCGTGTGGAACATCCAAATGATCACCGCCGCACTCAAAACCTACAAGCCCAACATCGCCGCCGACATGGACCGCATGACGGCCACAGGCGACGTGCAGCATATCTTCCCGCAATGCGAGAAAATCTCCATCGACTTCGCCGTGATGGAACCTGCTGCCGCCGACGGCAAGGTATTCACCCACCCCGCCGACTTCGGTTGGAGCGACCTCGGCAACTGGGCCTCCCTGCACGATAAACTTAACCATGACAGCCACTGCAACGGCACTGTCGGCAATGTGAAACTCTACGAATGCAACAACTGTGTGGTACACGCCGAAGACGCGCAAAAGGTTGTCATTCAAGGATTAGACGGCTATATTGTTTCTGAAAAAGGCGGCAGAATCCTGATTTGCCGTCGCAGTGAAGAGCAAAGAATCAAGGAATTCTCAGCTGACTAGTCCCCCTACCCTTTCGACCTATTTTTGCACCGTGGGATCTCCTTTCGCGCGGCTGGTCGTCACCAGGAAAACTCCGAAGATGACCAAGGCCAGTGCGATAGGCTTGTTCCAGGTAAACACGTCCTGTCCGACAGCAATGGCCAACGCCGCCGTCACGATGGGTTGCAGATTGCTGTACATACTCACCGTGGTCGGGCGGATATACCGCAAGGCCAACGGCAGCAGATAATAGGCCAGCACCGTGGCAAAAACGGCGACAACACCCATATTGACGTATGCCATCGCGGGTGCGGTGCCCATCAAAATCGGAGAATCTGTCACCGTCGGGATCGCTAACGGCAGACCCAGTACAAAAGAGAAAAGGAACATCCACTTCATCATCGTGACGGGTGAGTATTTCGAGGAGATGCTTCGGGTTATCAAGAGATAAGCCGCATAGAATAAGATATTTACGAAGCAGAGAAGTGCTCCTGTATTGCTGTAATGTGTGTCGCCGTGCAGCGAAAACAGGATCATCATCAGCGCACCCGCGATACCGAAAAAGACCCCGAGAGCCTTACGGGTTGAAATCGGCTCTTTCAGGAAAACGGCGGCCAACAACATCACCACCAATGGCGACATTGCAGAGACAAGAGATACGTAAGTAGGTGATATAAAGCGCATTGCCTCTGCAAAAGCCCATAATGTGCCGTATAAGCTGACCGCGCCGATAATGATCAGACGCATGTCGCGCTTCTCGACCTTTTCTTTCGGTGTAAAAAGGGAAATCAGCCAAAAACCCGCCGCCCCGACAGCCAATCGCAGCGCTGTGTATGCCTCCGGCGTGATATATTCCGGCACCACCGCCTTCGAACAGTTCGGGTTCACCCCGAAGATGATATAGACAGTCAGCACCGCGAGGTGGCCGATCCATTTGCTTTTGTTTGCTGGTGATGACATTGGATATTGACTTAGACGAATGACTTAGACATAGACTTTGGTTGTTCGCTGTTGGCTATTGACAAAATCCCTTAAACAATGTAGAGACGCGGTGCACCACGTCTCTACAGTTTCTCGCAAGTGCCATTTCAGCCAATAGCTAAAAGCAAAAAGCCAAAAGCCAGCACTAGTTTTTCAACGCCGCAATTTCCTTCACGGCTTGGATGCACGCGTCGATGTCGGCTTCGGTGTTGAAGGCTCCGATGCTCAAACGCACCGTGCCGTCAATCTTCATCGTGCCGAGACATTCGTGCACCAGGGGAGCGCATTGCAAGCCCGTGCGGCATGCGATGTCGTAATCGACGTCCAGCATGGTGCCCACATCCATGGCTTCGAAGCCCTTGATGTTGATGGAGAGCACGGGATTCTGATTCTCCGTAGAGGTTGCGCAATAGATAATCACACCGGGAACGTCCTTGATGCCGTCGCGAAGGCGTTTCCACAATGCCATCTCCTGATTATGGATGTTTTCGATGCCCTTCTCGGTAATCCACTTCACGCCTGCGTGCAGACCACTGATACCCAGCATGTTAATAGTACCTGCTTCCAGACGATAGGGGAATTCTTCGAGGTGGTCGCGCACAGCGGATTTCACGCCAGTGCCACCAAAACGGGTGTGACGCACCTCCACCGTCTCGCGCACGTAGCTGCCGCCGATACCAGTGGGTCCCATCAGACATTTGTGTCCCGTAAATGCGTATGCATCAACGTTATAGTCGATCATATCCATCTTCACCGCACCAGCACCTTGGCTACCGTCAACCACGAAAATCAGACCGTGTTCCTTACAAACCTTGCCGATTTCCTTGATAGGTTGCACCGTACCGATGACGTTGGAGCATTGCGTGCAAACCACCATCTTCGTATTCGGACGGATGGCCTTCTCGAAATCCTCAGGATGCACATAGCCCGCAGCGTCGAAAGGCAGGTAAGTGACTTCGATAATACCTTCTTTCTCAAGATGATAGAGCGGACGAAGCACGGAATTGTGTTCCAGCATCGTGGTGATCACGTGCATGCCCTTTCTTGCCAGACCCTGAATCAGAATGTTCAGGGAGTCGGTGGCGTTGTAGCTGAAAGTAAGACGTTTTTCATCTGTACCGCCGTTGAAGAGCTTGGTGAGCATACGGCGCGTTTCGGTCAAAACCTCACCAGTTTCGATGCCTGCGTCATAACCTGCGCGTCCTGGGCTCACACCGTGCACACGATAGAAATGATCCATAAACTCGTAAACCTCATTGGGTTTCGGGAACGATGTTGCTGAATTGTCTAAGTATATCATATCTTTATATGTTAGAATTTCGGAGCGGCAAAGATACATTTTTTTTGACTTTGACAATGACTTTGACTAAGGATTGTCACTATTAAACTATAAACCTTAAACAATAAACCTTAAACAACCCATAACCAATAACCATTCACTTATCAACAATTGTTCACAATCGTTTGTGATGAATTGTTCATAATTCCCCTGCAAACGCCTTCCTAAAAATCAGATATTTGCCATCCAAAAAAATTTATCGAAGATTCTTTGTAAGATATGGATAACGAAACGATTACAACAAACAAGCCTGTGCGCTCAATGTCATATAACCGCATTGAGAACATCTTAGGTACCACCGGGAAGCTCACGCCTCAAGCTGTGGAGTTCGAGGAGGCGGTATTGGGCGCACTGATGATTGACGACAATGCCGTGACCGAGGTTCTCTCCATTCTGAAGCCCGAAATGTTCTATGTGGAGGCGAACCAACATGTTTTCGATGCCATTCGGAAGCTCTTTTCCGCATCGCAACCAATTGATGTACTGACGGTTACAAACCAACTCAAAAAAGAAAAGCTGCTGGAAGTGACTGGCGGAGCCTCTTATGTGGCAGGGCTGACCAGCCGATTGAATTCCTCCGCCAACGTGGAATTCCACGCGCGTATCGTGATGGAGAAGTTCATCTTGCGCGAACTCATCCGTCACTGCAACACCATCATCAACGACGCCTACGACGACAGCAACGACGTGTTGGAGATGTTGG
Source organism: uncultured Bacteroidales bacterium (assembly GCA_946413585.1). GTDB lineage: Bacteria > Bacteroidota > Bacteroidia > Bacteroidales > WCHB1-69 > F23-D06. The sequence goes on along the minus strand of CAMKLG010000002.1, from coordinate 88,171 downwards.
ACGAGGCCGAATCGAAAATATTCTCCATCGTGGAGAGCAACCTCAAGCGTGACAGCAAGGAGCTCGGCGACGTGGTAAGTCTGGCACTCAACGAGTTAACCGAAATCCGCGACTCTCAGGACGAGCTGCAAGGCGTTCCGTGCGGCATCCGCGCCATCGACGAAAAGACCGGCGGCTGGCAGAAGTCCGACCTCGTGATTTTGGCCGCCCGCCCTGGTATGGGTAAAACGTCCTTCGTGCTCTCCATTGCCCGTAACGCCGCCATCGACTTCGACCAGCCCATTGCGTTTTTCTCATTGGAAATGTCTGCCACTCAGCTGGTTCACCGTCTCTTCTCCATCGAATCGGGCATTCCCTCCGACCATATCTCAAAGGGTACTCTCTCCGACGTGGAGTGGTCGAAACTGTGGGAGAATGTCAGCCGGTTGAACAGTGCAAACCTGATCATCGACGACACGCCGGCGCTGTCCGTCTTCGACCTCAGAGCCAAGTGCCGCCGACTGAAGCACAAATACAACATCCAGATGATCATCATCGACTACCTGCAGCTGATGCAGGCCGGCACCGACAATTCGAAGCACGGCGGCAACCGCGAGCAGGAAATCAGCTATATTTCCCGTTCCCTCAAGGCGTTAGCCAAGGAATTAAATGTCCCTGTCATCGCACTGTCACAGTTGAGCCGCGCCGTGGAGACCCGTGGCGGTTCCAAGCGTCCGCAGCTTTCCGACTTGCGTGAGTCCGGTTCTATCGAGCAGGATGCCGACATGGTGCTCTTCATCTATCGTCCTGAGTATTACCACCTTGACACTTTCGAGGACAACACTCCCTCCGACGGCATGGCGGAAATCATGTTCGAGAAGAACCGTCACGGCAGCACCGGCAACGTGAAAGTCCGCTTCCAGAGCCAGTTCACGAAGTTCTGCGACGTGAGCGAGGGCAGCTTTGGCGAGGGCGGCAGCTACGACAACCCCAACGCGGGCATCACCCCGAACCAAAACTTCGGCTATTTCGAAAGTGCCGCCAGCAACGACGGCGGCGGTGACTTGGGCGTTGACCCCATGCAACAGGGATATGAGAATGACACGCCGTTTTAGGCGATGATGCGATGATTTGATGAAGCGATGAATTCCAAGAGGGCTGCAAGCCCGACACGTGTCAACCTAGGGTGTAGCGAAGCGGAACCCTAGAATATAACGAACAGAAATATGAAGAAACTATCCATGGACGAGCTCGGGCGCGTGACCGCCGACGAGTTCAAACAACAAGCAAAAAGCCCCATTGTGCTGGTGTTGGACAACATCCGCAGCATGCACAACGTGGGTTCCGCGTTCCGCACGTGCGATGCCTTCAACGTGGAACGGCTTTACCTATGCGGGATCACGGGTACGCCCCCGAACAAAGAAATCGCAAAGACTGCCCTCGGTGCCACGGAAAGCGTGGAATGGGAATACAAAGAGCATGTGGAGGAACTCGCAAAAGAGTTGAAATCAGCAGGTTATGCGATACTATTGGTGGAACAGACCGACAACTCCGTGATGTTGCAAAACTTTGACTTTGCACAATATGAAAAGATTGCCTTATTCGTCGGCAACGAAGTTTTCGGCATCTCCGACGAGCTGCTCCCCTTGTGCGATGCCGCCATTGAAATCCCGCAATTCGGCACGAAACATTCATTGAACGTGGCGGTGGCCACGGGAATCACGTTGTGGGAAGCGGTGAAGCAGTTAGTAGTTACTAATTAGCAGTTATTCCAAGAGGGCTGCAAGCCCGACACGTGTCAACCCAGGGTGAGCGCAGCGAGCCCTGGGATTAACGAAGCTGAATGAGCGCAGCGAGCCCTGGATCAACGAAGCTGAATGAGCGCAGCGAGCCCTGGATCAACGAAGCTGAATGAGCGCAGCGAGCCCTGGATCAACAAAGAATGATAAATATGAAAAACAAGAGGACCAAACGAACAGCCATCATCATCAGCGGGGTAATACTCCTCGCCGTCAGCCTGTTCGCCATCTTCGGGCGGCACACCAAGCTGGCGGAAAGTGTCCGTCAGCAAACCGCTGTCATCCTCAAAAAAGAATACATCCCCGACCAAAATGTGAATCTGGAATCGACGATGGCCTTCCAGAAAGCGGATTCGCTTTATCATGTCTTTCGGCAGCATTTCAGGATGCATTACCAGACCCTTGCCACGGCCACTTTCCCCGACAGTAGTCGCATCATCCTCCTTGCCGAACCCGCGCCTTTTCTCGAACCCGACAGCATTGAATCGATTTGCAGCCGTTTCACCCACCAAACGTCACAGCGCACCTTCAAGATTGGCTATGACGGGCATGTCACCGATATGGTGGTGGTGTTAGGCAACGCCACCACCGAGAACCTCAACAACTTGGTAGCCAAGATTTCACAACAGCAGTTCCTCTCTGACTATAAGCCCAACGCTCTCGACCTGTTGAGCGACGAAAGCCGTCACTATTTTACCCAAGACAACCTGGATTATCAGATCACTTTGGGCGAATTCGATGACTGGTTCTTTGCCGCTGGAGAAGCGTTCATTGACGAGAGCGACACCGCTAACAACCTCACTGTCAGTGATATGTTTAGCCAGAAGCGCCGCGGTGTCTTCTTCAGTCGGGAACCGGGTTTGGTAGCTTGGAGCATTCGTCGTGACAGCGACCTCTCTGAGCAGACCTCCGACATTCGTCGTTTCGCCCTCGATGCAGACCTGATTCTCGGTGCTCTGCGGGATTCCGCCACCTTGGTGGTCATCGGGCGCGAACGGGAGACCCCATTGGAAGTACTGCCGCCCCTGCGCGTGGAAAGCATCCTTCTGGTAGCCTCCATCAGCAGCAAAGAGCTCTCGCAAAGTCTTGATATTAACGACTGTATGGCCGGTAAGATGAGCAACGGCCGCGACTGGTGCCCCACGTACCTCAGTCGCGAGCTGGAGAACACCGAATTGGGACATCTGCTCACCATCACGGATGTGCTGCTCAAGGACTGGTCGGAGAACGGCACCATTCAGGAGGCTTGCTATCACTACCCCTCTCCTGGTCATTTCCCGTTCGACCGTCCACTTTTCAAAAAGCTGGGACTCAGCGAATTGGTCTATAATTGGAACACCGCCAACACCATGTACGCCATCGACCTGCCCGAATACACGATTTACACGCTCAACCGCACGGGAGCACTCCCTGTCTCCTATTTCCGTTCGCAGAACAGCGGAAACAGTGTCGGGGCGCAATATGAGCGGCAAGCGGGAAACTATTTCGCGCGTGTGGGCAACACCGACATTGCCCGTGTGGTGCAATATGTCGCGCTGTACCAATTGTTTATGGACAACGGCGTCACCTACAAGGGAGATCTTCTTCACGCAGCTTTTCCTTCGCAGAAGCCTTACCTGCTGACCAAGCCTTGCCAAGATTTGATGAACACTCTCAAAAACCTGACCGACAGCCAGATAGAGACCATTTCCGATTCACTTGCAATCCTTCATTTTGCTGCGTACGGCGAGGAGCAGGTCAACAAGCAGCTGCGTCAGAACGAACGCGACTACAACTTCACCTACTCTGACGAGCATACGCGGAACATCTACCGAGATGTCAACCAGAACGAGAAAAGGTCTTTGGTGGAGGAATTCCGCGGGGTACGCTCGATGTTGAAGGGACTTTCCGAGGAGGAATATACGAAGTTAGTGCGTTACCTTTCCTATCCACGAGGCACAACCATCAACAGCCGAGAGACTTACCATCGGATGTTGCAGGCACAGAAGATCAACAACCTTCTGCGTCATGTGGGCAAAAGCAACCTTCCCTTATTGGGTGTTGATTTGGCAAAGGTACGAGATTATTTCGTGGGCAGTTTGCGCAACAGCGGCGGCCGCTACCTGAAAACGCCTTCTGTCATTGTGACTTACAACGACCTCCTCACTACGGGCGGTCACAACATTTCCTCCCGAATCAGCCGTGTGGGCAGCACCACGAACTACAAACGATACAGCGGTGGCGGAGCGCCGGTGGCGCAAGCGAATATGCCGCCCGCGTCTGAGAAGCCAACTGCGCCTAGGACGAATACCCCATCAAGCAGTTCTAAACCTTCTTCGAGTGCCAAGCCGTCTGGCGCAAAACCCTCCACCAGCGGCAAATCCTCCTCCAATAGCACTCGCACCTCCGCATCCAAAAGTACTTCTTCGTCTCCTACCCGTCCTTCCTCTTCCGGTTCTGTCCGTCCGCGCAGCAGCGTGATTGGCAGCGGTGGTCGAACGACGCGAGGGTTTTAAATTGTTGTAAGAGTCGTTTACGCACACACCACCTTCGGCATCAGCATCGCGCAATGGTCGATAATAATGTTGGTGATCTCGAAACCTCTGTCGCAGATTTTCTTGTCCGTCACGCCGTCATAACCCATGTTTAGATGAGTGATATCATAACCGTTGTTCACATAATTCAGCAACTTTCTGTCTCGATTCGCAACAACATCACGGTACTTGTCAATGGATGGGCGTCCTTTGCCCGTACGCACCTGAAAGGCAGTATCGAGTGCTATCAGGCAGCCTTTCCAGAGGATGTCCCCAGCGGTTCTAACATATTTGCTATCCGTATATGACTGTATTTCAGGATCATACTTGGCTTTTTTGATGGTCTCTTTCGCGTTGGCCACGTACCTTCTGGCCTCTTCGATGGAATAAGTGATTTTCGAGTTTTTCATTATTTCAGATTTCAGAACAATAAAATTCAACGCTGCAAAATTACACTTTTTCTCAATATATTCGAATAACAAAAATTAAAATATTTTTTCATGCCATTATTTAACAATTAACTGTTAAAATCAAAGGGAAACATGACAACTACATGGCAAGTATTGCCTTTGCCAAACAACTTTGCTCACCTATCCCAAAAAATTGTATTTTTGCATCGCCAAATTTTAATGAATATGAGCGAAAAAGTGACCCTTTTGGACAAAACTTTTGTCAAATACATTCTTTCCGACAGAATTGACGCGGAAATCGCGCGTTTGGCTGCGGAAATCACCGAGGAATACCGCAATGACGACCCAATTTTCTTGATAACGCTCAACGGTGCGGTCTTTTTCGCCGTGGATCTGATTAAAAAGTTGGATTTTCCCTGCCGCATTTCCTGTGTGAAGATATCCTCCTACAGCGGTACAGAATCCACCGGCACTATCAACAGTCTCATTGGTCTGAACGAAGACGTGAAAGGCAAACGCATCGTCATCCTCGAAGACATCGTAGATACCGGCCGCACCTACCAATATCTATATGGCATGCTAATGGATGCAGGTGCGAAGGACGTGCGCATGGCCACGATGACCATGAAGCCCAACGCCTACAAGGCCGACCTGCCCGTGCATTACGTCGGATTCAACATCCCCAACAAATTCGTCGTCGGGCGCGGTCTCGATTACGACGGCTACGGCCGGAATTTGCCTGACATTTATCAGGTTGACCAGTGATCAGTGATCAGAAAGAAATATTATTCCTTAAGCAGCCTCGAAGAGGCAAGACGCGCAAAGCGCAATTAACCCCACACAAGCGCAGCGCAGTGTGGGGGACAAGAAAGACACACAAGCGCAGCGCAGTGTGGGGGATAAGAAAGACACACAAGCGCAGCGCAGTGTGGGCCCCGGAACAAACAACAAATATAAAATAAAATATGAGCAAACAAATCAACCTCGTCATGTTCGGTGCCCCCGGCAGCGGCAAAGGCACCCAGGCCAAGCAGATGGCCGAAAAATTCAATTTGCAACACGTCTCCACCGGCGACCTGTTCCGCTACGAAATCTCCCACAAGACCCCGCTGGGTCTGAAAGCGCAGGAGATCATCAACCGCGGCGACCTCTGTCCCGACGACATCACCCTCGGCATGTTGCGCAACCATATCGAGAAACACGCTGACGCCAAGGGCTTTATCTTCGACGGCGTGCCGCGCACCATCAAGCAGGCCGAGATGCTCGACGACCCGACCTTCTTCACCAACCTCGACATCACCAAGGTCATCTACCTGAAGGTGGAGATGGAGGAGGTGCAGGCCCGCATCCTCAAACGCGCCGAAATCGAGCAACGCGCCGACGACACTCCCGCCACCGTCAAAGCCCGCGTGGAGAACTTCTTCGCCCAGACCATGCCTTTGGTGGACTACTACCGCAACCAAGGCAAACTGGTGGAAATCAACGGGATGCAGGATATCGAACACGTCTTCGCCGACATCTGCAAGGTAGTGGAAAGCTTGTAATAGTTAGCAGTTAGCAGTTAACAGTTGTAACCTAAGAGCCACCATATTATCAAACAACTTCCTTGAGCAGCCCCGTTAGGGGCAAGAGCTTGGTAGCCAGAGGTAAGGCGCGAGGAATGAGCGCTGCCACCCCTGGTTAGCAAAAGAAACGTATAAACGATACGTTACGAGGTGGCGCGAGGTGGATTCCTAGAATTCCAAAAAGGGCTGAAAGCCCGACCTATGTCAACCCAGGGTGAGCGATAGCGAGCCCTGGGACAAAAAACATCATCATGAATAATACAAACAACGAACAACATCCCCGCCGTATCGCCGTCCTCGGCTCGACAGGCTCCATGGGCACGCAAGCGTTGGAGGTCATCGCCCTCCATCCCGAGCTGTTGCAGTTGGAAATCATCGCCGCCAACTCCAGCGCGGACATCTTGATACAGCAGGCGAAACAGTACCACCCCAACATCGTCGTCGTGGTGCAAGAGGAGGCCTACCGCAAGGTGAAAGAGGCACTCGCCGACGAGGACGTGAAGGTCTTCTGCGGCGAAGAATCGCTGTGCGATGTTTGCGAGATGGACTGTGTCGATATCGTGCTCTCGTGCATCGTGGGCATCGCGGGGTTGAAGCCGGCATTCCGCACCGTGTCGTGCGGTACACCGTTGGCCATCGCCAACAAGGAGACCCTCGTGGTGGCCGGCGAGCTCATCATGCGCACCGCGAAGGAGCACAATGCGCCGGTGATCCCCGTCGATTCGGAACATTCGGCGATTTTCCAATGTCTTGCCGGTGAGCACTTCAATCCCGTCGAGAAGCTGATCATCACCGCTTCCGGCGGCGCGTTCAGAACGTTTACCCCCGAGCAGTTGGAGCAGGTGACGCTAAAAGACGCCCTCAAGCATCCCAACTGGAGCATGGGACCGAAGGTCACCATTGACAGCGCGAGCCTGATGAACAAAGGTTTGGAAGTCATCGAGGCCAAGTGGCTGTTTGGGATGCCGTTGGAAAAGATCGACGTGCTGGTGCATCCACAGTCGGTGATCCACTCCATGGTGCAGTTCGAAGACGGCTCTGTGAAGGCGCAGCTCGGTATCCCCGACATGCGGTTACCGATTCAGTACGCGCTGACCTACCCGTTGCGTCTGCCGTTGCCCTATCCGCGCTTGGACTTCACCCAATACGGACAGTTCACTTTCGAAAAGCCGAACAGAGAGATGTTCCCGTGTTTGGACATGGCCTACAAAGCATCGGCTGCCGGTGGCGGAATGCCCTGCGTGATGAACGCCGCCAACGAGGCCGCCGTGAAGATGTTCATGGAGGAGAAGATCAAGTTCACTGACATCCCGCGCATCATTGAGCACGCGCTCGCCACCGCCCCGGGCGTGAAACCGCAAACCATCGAAGAGTATATTGCGTTGGATGCGGAAACCAAACAAAGGGTGATGAAATAATGAACAATGAACAATGTATAAATAGGGCGCGGCCGTTGCGGTCGCGCCCAATTCGTCATTTTTCATTCATCATTCATCATTCATCATTAAAATTCGTACCCAACCCCCAACGACGCAACTCCCTTATACCCCGCGCCGAGTTCGAAGCTGCCGAACCAGTGGTTGCCGCCGGCTTTCACGCCGAAGAGGGTGGCTTGGAAGGCGGAATAGATCTTGGAATGAGTGTAATAATCCTTATACGCTTCCTCTCCTTCGTACTTACCACGAATGTGCGCTACCACACCGACAGACAACGCCGAATAGAGGGTCACGTGGGGACGGTTGAAATAAGAAAAGCGTATGTCGGGGAGGATTCCTATCAGATGATACGACTGTGTGCCCACTAAGCTGAAAGCCAGAGGGTCGTCCAGGGTATAACGGATAGAGACATTGTCTTTGGTATAGCCGTAATTGATCGACGCCCCAACCCAAAACCAGGGCAAAACACGGTAGTGGTAGCCAGCTGAGAATATCGGGACATAGGTTTTCGATTCTATGGAACATTCGGGCTCATATCCGAAAAAAGCATGATATTGCGGAGATAGCAGGATGGTGTAACCAAGCGGGTCACTGACCTCCAACTTGATCTCGTGGTTGTACATCTTATTGTTGCCGTACCTCAAAGCGTACGGGGCGGTCTCCTGCCGTTGCTTGGAATTCTTAAATGTGTGGATATAAGCTATTTGTGCGTAAAAATAATGGCTGCGGAGACTGAAATCCCCGAGAATGTCTCGGTATGGATCTTCCGGCGGCAACACACCCGACATGTTATTGTATATGCGGTGAGTGTAACTACCTATGGCAAAACCCCTAAGGGCCATGTTGAAACCGACATTCCATCGAAGGAGGTCGTTGTTCCGCAGACGAAAATACATGCCCACGCTCGTAAGGACATCAAGGTTGAGGATGTTTCGGTCGATATAATTGTAATTGAGAATCAGCGGATTGTCTTCGGATAGCTGTTCACCGTAGTCGGAACTGTTGTTCTCCGTTTCCATCGCGCTGTGATCGCGGTCATATCCGTAGATGAAGGTGTTCCACGGCATCCGTATGCGCACGCCCGCATCCACTACCGCCCACGCTTTCGGGGAGATAGGATAGTGAAACTCGAACTTGACAGGCACGGAGAGGCCTGTGACATAAAGGTAATTGCGCTTGATCATTTCAGGACTGCCCTCCTGCCAGTAAAACTTAAGCCGAAGCGCTCCTGTGGTACCGTAGTTAAGTGCCGCCGATACCCCGAACCAGCGGGCGAAATGGTAGGAGAATTCCAGACCTGCGTGCCCGCCCGCACGGGGAACGCTAAATAAATAGGGATCATTTGTCGTTTGCATCGGCATCATCGCATCGGATAATTGTGCCGGCATCATCAAGTCGAACTGCCCAGTATAACCGAGATGGAAGCCTTGGAACAGTTCTTCCAAAATAGGCGATTCTTCAGGTTGTTTACGGTCAGACTTTTGCTTCTGGTGATGCTCCTTTCCAGTTTGCTTTTGACTATCGTATGACATGCGTATGGTATCATGCACATACGTCGTATCGCGGGTGATCAGCGTGTCGTACTCGATCACCGTCTCATAGATGTAGAGGGTGTCGGAACTCTGCGCGAAGAGTCCCGTTGCTGCCATTGCAACCAGCAGTAATAGGAAACTACGGCACATAGGTGGTGTCTTTAATGATGACCGTTTCGTTGATGAAAACGGTATCTCGCTGAACGATGGTCTTTTTGACGATGACGGGGGATGCGGCCGCTTCGGTATCTTGTTTTGCGGAGGCGTTGGTAGTTTGGTCGGTCTGTAGAGACGCAATGCATTGCGTCTCTACAACGGTCGTGGTCGGTTCATCGTATAGTATATTCGTATCATCCGCACTCATTGTCGTGTCGCATACAACCGCTGCCACGGTTTCCGCTGGTTCTAGTGTACTTTCCTGATTGCCGGTAAAATGCGAAACCAACAACGTGCCCGCGATTCCGAGCGAAAGCAAGATGGCGCATGCCAAAATCTCCTTCACGTGCATCCTCAGCCACAGCACCGCACCAGATTTGGACTCCTTCGCTGCCGATGCAATCTGCTCGTCCGACAGCGAGGTTTTCGGAGTGCGTGTCAGGTCAGACAATCCCTGTTCAAATATGCGATCCAATTCATAATTCATAATTCATAATTCTGAATTCTACATTGTTACCGCTTCTTCGTAATGTTCTTCCGTAATCGTGAACGTGAGTTTGCCGTAATAGGGCAGGTCGTGAAAGACACGCCCCGTGTTCCGTTTCTCTTCGTAGGTGTAGTTCAAAGATTGGAAATTGTAGGGGCTGATTCCCGTTGTCTCCCGGGCAAAATACGTCTTTTCGCGCCAGAGACCGTCTTCACCGAACCCTCCGAAGCCCAGTTTCACCGAATCGCCGTAAAAAGTCTTGAAATAGTTCACCCCCTCTTCGAGACTGGCACTGCCGATGCCACCCAGTTGCTCAATGACGACTTCCTCATTGGGGGCTAACGTATAGACTTTATTAGAGGACTCCAATGTGGAATCGTTGAGCATCGCGTCATGAGGGATGATGGTGACGTAATGCTTTGAAACATTGCGGATGACCACGTCTTCGGTGTACCCGGGGTCGCAGGCGGCGATGCACACGGCGAGGAAGAGCAGAGCAGCGATCATCCCCACACTGCGGCCTGCGGTTGTTGTCATACGCCCCACATTGCGGCCTTCGGCCTTATGTGGGGTTATTTGCACTTCATGCGTGTTGTCCCTCCGGGACTGTTCAAGGAAAGATTTCTTTTCCATATTTACTATTTTTTCACGAAGCTGTAGGTGAATCCATCGACCATGTTATCGGTTATCGTGAACACTTGTCCTTCTGCTTCGCTGTATCCGAGTGTACCTAAACATTTGTATGCACATAGCAGCAATATTTTTCCATCGGTGGCTTCCGATATTTTCTCACACTGCGCATTGTTAAGGTTGAATCGTATGTGGAACCAGGAGTAGAGAGGTTCGTCTTTGCCACCTTTATTGGTGTACATGGCTACATCTACGTCATTATCGATGTGATACGTACCAGATGTGACCTTTTCCCCATCTTTGTAAAAGGTGAATCGGTTGCCTTTGAATACGATTTCGGCCTCGAAACCTTCACTTTCAGGGGTGTAGTTGACGCCTGCGATGCCGCCGAAGGTGCGTGTCCATTGCCACGTGCCTTCGAGATTATGCATTTCGGGTTTGTTGCAGGCGGTTGCCAGAACCGCTAATGCGGCAATTACAGCAGTTTTAATGATGTTTTTCATATCAATATCGTTTTAATTTGACAATTTTTTATTTACACGGCGTATGCGATACGCCCCTACCGATTCACACATCGCATCATCGTCCTTCATCGTCATTCATCGTTTCCTCGCCACCACCTTCAGTCGCTGCTGCAACTCCGCCCTCGCGCGGGTGAGCAGCACTTTGGAGTTGGCGACGGAGATGCCGAGCGTTTCGGCGATTTTCGAGTGGGAGTAGTGTTCCAGCGCGTAGAGGTTGAAGACCGTGCGCTGCTTCACGGGCAGCTTCCCGACGACCTCCAACAGTTCCTCCTGCGTGAAATCCGTTCGCGAAAGCTCCGGGTCGTCGGCAATCTCCTCCACTTCCTGACTGTGAAGGTTCTCGTCCCACTCCACCATCTCCGGACAGTCGCGCAGGTGCATCAGCGCCTGGTTGACGGCGATCTTCTTCAGCCAGCCTTCGAAACTGCCGAAAGCGCGGAAGGTACTGGCTTTCTCCATCGCGGCGAGGAACGCGTCCTGCGCCAAGTCCTCCGCGAGATCCCAGTCGGCAACATACCGGTAGCAAGCGCCCACCATCTTCCCGATGTGCCGCCGATATTGCTCCGCCCAGAATGCTTCTTTCTTCATTCGTTCTCGCCTCTGATATTAGGATGCAAAAATATGAAAAGGTTACATATTTTTTGTGATCAGTGATTAGTGATCAGTGAACCGTGTTGAACAGTGAACAGTTATGGACAAGACGAATCTTAAATGAAAAAGCAAGATAATGCGTTTCTTCATTCATCATTCATCATTCATCATTCTTAATTGAATCAAAATCCCGCGAACGGCATGAACAACGGCGGGAGCAACAGCAGGAAGCCTAGCACGATGAGCGCCAACAGGAACTTCCAAATGAACTTCGCCCACGTCGAATAGGGGATGCGGGCGACGCCGAGCACGCCGATGAGCACGCCGGACGTGGGGGTGATCATGTTGGTGAAGCCGTCGCCGAACTGGAAGGCCAGGACGGTGAGCTGCCGCGGAATCTCCATCAGGTCGGACCATTCGGCCATCATCGGGATGGTGAGCGCGGCCTTGGCGGAACCCGACGGGATGATCAGGTTAAGCAGGTTCTGCATCACGTACATGGTGGCAGTGCTGCCGATACGGCCCGCCCCTTTCATGCCTTCTGCCACGGCGTAGAGAATCGTGTCGATGATGTGACCGTCTTCCAGGATGATGATGATGCCGCCGGCCAAACCGACGACCAGCGCGGCCACGAGGATGTCCTTGCAGCCCTCCAAGAAGCTGCGGACCACCTTGTCGAATTTCATCCCGAACGCGATGCCGGCGGAAATGCCCATCGCGAAGAAGAGACCGGCGATTTCCATCACGTACCAGCCGTAACCCAGCACGCTCGTCACCAAAATCAAAATTGTGAACAGCAGGATGGTGAGGATCAGGTGGTGGACGGACTTGCGGGTGGCGAAGAAGCCGATGAGGACGAACAGCGCGGCCCAAATCGGGAACAGCAGCACCCTGCGGCTACCCAAGCCCACCGTGATGTCGGTGTAGGGCATCGTGACGGCGCAGTAAATCAAAATCGCTGAAATACAGCCATATACCGCCCATGCGTTCCATTTGGATTTCACCATTTCCTGGTGGGATTCTGAGACGGCGGCTTTCTCGCGCCAATAGCTGTCAATGTCATACGTGAGCGATTTTTCGGGGTGTTTCTTGATGTAGTTGGCGTATATCAGGGTGAAAACGATGGCAATCAGGGTGAGGATAATCCAGCAGACGAGTCGGTAGCCGATGCCCGAGAAGGTGGGCAGTCCCGACAACCCCTGCGCGATGCCGATGGTGAAGGGGTTGAGCATCGCGCCCGCGAAGCCCACGTGCGCGGCCACGTAGCACATCAGCACCCCCGTGATGGAGTCGTAGCCCATGGAAACGGCCAAAGGCACGAAGACCACGATGAAGGCGATGGTCTCCTCGCTCATCCCGAACACAGACCCGAAAAGACTGAACATCAGCATGATGGCGATAATCAGCAGGTTGTTGACCCCGACCTTTCGGAAGAAGGTGTGCTGCTGCATCCGCTGGGTTTTGTCGAGGAAGAGCCAGATGCCCCGGTTGATGGCGTCGGTCTCGTTCATCACCCAAAAAGCCCCGCCGATCATCAGGATGAAGACGATGATGTTGGAGGTGCGCTCGAAGCCCTTGAAGAAGGCGGTGAATACCTGCCAGGTCTGCGGCGCGGGATCGACACGATGGTAGGAGTCGGCCACCACCACGTTGCGCTCGTGCCCATCCACCGTAACGGTCTGACGGTCAAATTGTCCGCCCGGCACAATCCAGGTCAGGACAGCGCACACGGCGATGATGGAGAAAACGATGGTGAAGGTGTGGGGGATGTTGAATTTGGTACGCATTTTTGTAATGGTTATAGGTTATGGGTTATTATGGGTTATTGTGGGTTATTGTAGGGGCGTATCGCATACGCCCCTTTTCGCATACACCCTTGCATTTATTTCAAATGCACCAGTGCCGCCGCGCCCAACACGGCCGCGTCGTTGGATTGCAGTTCAGAGAGTTGGATGGAGATGCGGTCTTTGTAGATGTAGAGCAGGTTTTCGGCGAAATAGCGGCGCAGCGGTTTCAGCAGGGCTTCGCCGGCGCGGGTGGGGCCGCCCATGAGGAAGAAGGCCTCGGGAGAGCAGAACGCGGCGGCGTTGGCCATGCCGAGGGCGAGCCAGTAGGCCGTGACATCGTAGGTCTTGAGTGCCAGAGGGTCGCCTGCGACGGCCATCTCGCCCACATCCTTACAGGTGATCTCGGAACCTTTGAACGTGTCGGGGAATTCGCCCTTGGCAGCCTCCTCGCGGTAAGTCTGGCAGATGCCGCGAGCGGAGGCGTACATCTCCAAGCAGCCCTTGCGCCCGCAGCTGCAGAGCCGGTCACTGAGCGGATTGACGATGGCGTGACCGAGTTCGCCGGCCATGCAGCCGTGACCGTGGATAAGGCGGCCATCAACGAAGATGCCGCTTCCGACGCCCGTGCCGAGGGTGATAGTCACGAAATGCTGCATCAGCTTCGCGCCGCCATAGATGTGCTCGCCGATGGCGGCGGCGTCCGCGTCGTTGGAGAGCGTCACTGGAATGTTCAGCATCCGCTGCAGCATCTCACATATCGGGATCTCCTTCTTCATCCGCAGGTTGGCGGTATCCGCCCCGATGCAGCCCGTGTCGAAATGGGCATTGGGTGCACCGATGCCGACGCCCGCCACCTCGGAAACACCACTTTCCGACAGCATTGCGCGGATAGAACCGGCAATATCAAGGATGTAAGGATGGTGGTCTTCGTATTCGGCAGTCTTCAAGATCTTGTGTTGCAGCACTTTACCATCCGAATTCACCAGTGCGATATCCGTATTGGTACCGCCAATGTCAATGCCTATAGCCTGTTCATTCATATTTTATTCTAACTGTAAAAACACTGTTTTTCCTTTTTCAGGCCGCAAAAATACACAAATTGTATCATTCTTCAAAATCATATCTATAATTGACAAAAAACGCACTAACTTATCAAAAAAAAATATACCTTTGCGACCGTTTTGCCTAAATGGCCATTCATCAATAAACATCTGAATATCAAACAGGTATGGAAATAATTAAGACTGTTGAAAATCTTTTGGAGATTGCTATGCGCGAGCGTGCTGCAGGAAAGACCATCGGTATGGTGCCCACTATGGGTGCGTTGCATGAAGGTCACTTGTCACTTATCCGTCGCGCACACGAAGAAAACGATGTGGTGTTCTGCTCCATTTTCGTGAATCCAGTGCAGTTCAACAATGCTGAGGATTTGGAGAAGTATCCCCGCACGTTAGAAGCTGACGTTCAACTGATTGGCGACTTAGCCGATTATGTTTTCGCCCCTACTGTAGAGGAAGTTTTCCCCGTTGCCCCCACGGAAGTCTATGACTTCGGCAGCGTGGCCAACGTGATGGAAGGCGCCGCCCGGCCCGGACATTTCAACGGTGTAGGAGTCATCGTGCGCCGCCTGCTCGAATGGGTGCGCCCGCACAAGGCCTACTTCGGCGAAAAGGACTACCAGCAGATTGCCGTCATCCGCGAGATGTGTCGTCAATGCCGCATTCTCACCGAAGTCATCCCCTGCCCTATCGTGCGCGAGCCCAACGGTCTGGCCATGAGTTCCCGCAACCGCCGTCTATCCGTGCATGAGTTCGAAATCGCCGCCAATATCCACCGCATCCTCGAAGCCTCCAAAAGCTGCGCCAGCGTACCGGAAATCAAAAAATTCGTGGAAATCGAAATCGCCAAAATCCCCGAATTCCAACTCGACTACTTCGAAATCGCCGATGCCGAAACCCTCCAAACCACCGACACCCTCGACAACCCCCACGGTGTGATGGGATTCATCACCGTCTTTGTCGGACCTGTGCGGTTGATCGACAACGTGAAGTACTAGCTGTTGGCTGTTAGCTGTTGGCTGTTAGCTATTGGCTGTTGGCTTTTCAACTTAAACATAGAACTTAAACATAGAACTTTGACATAGAACTTTGAACTTTGAACTCGGAACCTGAAACTTGAAACTTGAAACTTGAAACTATTCCCTACTCCCTACTCCCTTAAACCCTAACCTCTAAACCCTAAACCCAAACGAATGAACATAGAAATCCTGAAATCCAAAATTCACAGAGCCACCGTGACGGAGGCCGACTTGAACTACGTGGGCAGCATCACCATCGACGAGGCGTTGATGGAGGCTGCGAATCTGATTGAGAACGAGAAAGTTCAGGTGCTGAACGTAAACAATGGCGAACGACTGGAAACCTACGTCATCAAAGGAGCGAAAGGCTCAGGCGTGATTTGTCTTAACGGTCCCGCCGCCCGCAAGGCCGCCGTCGGCGATGTCGTCGTCATCATCTCCTACGCCTCCATGGATTTCGAAGAAGCAAAGAATTTTAAACCGTCGATTGTTTTTCCGAACGAGGGGAACAGGATTTAGCTGTTAGCCTTTGAACCTTGAACCTTGAACTTTGAACTTTGAACTTTGACATAGACTATTCCCAACTCCCTATTCCCCTAAACTATAACCCCTAAACTATAACCCTCAATAACCCATAACCACTAACCACTAACCATTACCAAAGAATGTACAAACTAATCTTAATAAGACACGGACAGAGCGAATGGAATCTGTCGAACCAATTCACCGGATGGACGGACGTGGATCTCACCCCTGTGGGCGTTGAAGAGGCGAAACAGGCGGGTCGCATCCTGCGTGACGAGCCTGGGCTGGACATCCGTTACACTTACACTTCCTACCTGAAACGCGCCATCAAGACCCTGAACTACGTGCTTGAGGAGATGGATCGTATGTGGCTGCCCGTCCATAAAACCTGGCGTTTGAACGAAAAGCACTACGGTGCACTGCAAGGACAGAACAAGAAAGAGGCCGTGGCGATTTACGGCGAAGAGCAGGTCACCAAATGGCGTCGCAGCTACGATGTGCAACCGGCACCGCTGGCCGACGACGATCCGCGTCACCCGAAATTTGACATTCGTTACCAGGACATCAAATTCAAGGCCGCCCGCCCCGCCACGGAATCCCTGATGGATGCCACCAAGCGCATCATCCCTTTGTGGAACGTCAACATTGTGGAATCCTTGCGCCAATACAAACAAGTGCTGGTCGTGGCTCACGGCAACAGTATCCGCGGTATCATCAAGTTCATGAAGAACATGTCGAACGAGGAAATCGTGAAACTCAACATTCCTACCGGCGTACCCTATCTGTTGGAACTCGACAACGAGATGCAGGTGATCAGTGACCACTACCTCGGCCTCTCAGATGAAGAACTGAAAGCCAAGCAAGAAGGTGTGGCCAACCAAACCAAGGCTTAACGCTCCGGATTCCCTTCCCTACTCCAACGGGCGATTCCAACTTTTGTCATGTCATCTACACCATTCCAAATGAAACAATCCAACCTTTACCCTTTGCTCTTTGCCGTTGGGCTGTTTTTTGTTCTCATCTCCCCGGCTTTTCTCACAGACGGCATGTTCATGGATGGGCTTTATTACGCCACCATCTCAAAAAACCTGGCGGAGCATTTCGGCACTTTTTGGGCTCCTGAGTTCACAGAAACGCTCCGTTGGGGCAACGGGCATCCTCCTTTAGCCTTCCTTTTCCAGTCAATTCCCTTCCATATCAGTAAATCATTGTTAGTTGCCAAAATCTACTCCGTATTCACCTACCTGTGTTGCGGAGTGCTGATGTATTGGATTTGCCGTGAGCTCGACATGAAAAGACACCATTTTTGGTTTGTGCTGGTTCTGTGGATCACGGTTCCGTTGGTATCTTGGGGCGCCACAAACAATCTCCTTGAGAACACCATGGCCGTTTTCGTACTGCTATCCGTGATTTTCTATCTGAAAAGCTTGAAAAGCAGGAGGTTTCTTATGCTTGCCAGCTCAGGTCTTATGCTTTTTCTCGCCTTTCTCACGAAAGGATTCACAGGCTTATATCCTTTGGCATTCCCTGCCATTTGCTGGCTTTTCGTGCGCAACACCACCTTCAAGGACATGGTCATCGACACTTTTGTCATCTTGTTGTTCATGACACTTCCGTTTGTACTGATTTGGTTTTTCAACCCCGCCGCGCAACATTTTTTCAAAAAATATTTCACCTTCCAGATTGTCCGCAGCATTCAAAGCGTTCATACCGTTGACAGCCGCTTTTATATCGTATTCCGTTTTTTCAGAGAGATAATTGTGCCCATTGTCATCGTGGGAGGCCTCCTCTTGATCGCTGTGAGACAGAAGGTTTTCAAAAATTCACTCTCTTCAACTCGTAATCGATGGGCTTTGGCGTTCCTGTTCCTGACGCTTGCCGGCGTTTTGCCTATCATGATCAGCCTTAAGCAAAGCAGTTTTTACATACTGACCGTTTTCCCTTTGATATCCATTGGTTTAGGCCTTTTCGCCGAATCCTTTTTGGAGAATATCTCGTTTGGCCTCAAATTCAAAACGGTATGCAAAGTCCTGACAATATGCGTGGTCATTGCCGCCATCGGGACAAATGTGTTCTTTGCAGGCAAAATCGGACGAGATAAAGAATTGCTCACAGACATCTACGCGTTATTGCCGGAAATGGAGGAACATGATGTGATTACCATCAACGACGATCTGATTGTCAATTATTCCGCAGGTGCCTATTTCTATTTCTTGAAAAAGGTGAGTGTGGATCCGTGGAACAACCATGAATACCTACTTTGCATCCAACCTATTGACGATCCAAATTACGAATTGTATCGAAAAGCGCCTTGCAATCTGCTTCTGTATCGACAAATCGCCACTGAAAACCCAAAAAAATAGGACACCTTTGCATGGATGTCCTACTTTAGTCAAGTAAATTTCTTTCTTAAAGGCAACTATCTTCTGCCGCGAGCCTTCATGGCACGCATCATACCTTTGGTTTTGCCAGAACCGTTGTTCACGGCCTTCATCACTTTTCGGATGTCGTCAAACTGTTTGATCAGACGGTTAACATCCTGAATATCACGTCCGGAGCCACGCGCAATACGTTTTCTGCGTGAGCCGTTGATGATATCGGGATTGGCGCGTTCCTCAGGGGTCATGGACTGAATCATCACTTCCACACTCTTGAAGACGTCGTCGTCAATATCCATATTGCGAATCAGCTTACCCATACCCGGAATCATGCCCATCAAGTCCTTCACATTGCCCATTTTCTTGATTTGCTGGATTTGCTGATTGAAGTCGTTGAAGTCGAACTGGTTCTTAGCCAGCTTCTTGGACAATTTCGCAGCTTCCTCGTCATCGAACTGTTCCTGTGCGCGCTCCACGAAGGAACGGATGTCGCCCATGCCGAGGATACGCTCCGCCATACGGTCGGGGTGGAACACGTCGAGAGCCTCCATCTTTTCGCCCATACCCACAAACTTGATGGGTTTCTCAGTGACCTTGCGGATGGTCAACGCCGCACCGCCGCGGGTGTCGCCGTCGAGCTTGGTGAGAATCACACCGTCGAAGTTGAGTTTGTCATTGAACGCTTTGGCGGTGTTCACGGCATCCTGACCGGTCATGGCATCCACCACAAAGAGGATTTCCTGCGGATTGACGGCAGCCTTGATATTGCCAATCTCGTCCATCATCTCCTCATCCACAGCCAAACGGCCGGCGGTATCGATGATGACCACGTCGTAGCCGTACTCTTTGGCGTGACGCACAGCATTTTTGGCGATTTCCACCGGTTTCTTGTTCTCGGGTTCGGAATAGACTTCCACTCCGATTTGTTGTCCGAGCACCTGCAACTGGTCGATAGCGGCGGGACGGTAAACGTCGCAAGCCACGAGCAGAGGTTTCTTGCCGCGCTTGGTTTTCAACAAGTTAGCGAGTTTCGCGCTGTGGGTGGTCTTACCAGAGCCTTGCAAACCAGCCATCAAAATGATAGCGGGAGAGCCTTTGAGGTTGATATCGACGGCCTGACTGCCCATGAGGGCGATGAGTTCATCGTAGGTGATTTTCACCATCAACTGGTTAGGCGACACGGCGTTGATGACATTCTGACCGATAGCCTTTTCCTTCACGCTGTTGGTGAACTCCTTGGCGATGTTGTAACTGACATCGGCATCAATCAACGCCTTGCGAATCTCCTTGGTGGTCTCCGCAATGTTGATTTCAGTGATTTTACCCTGACCTTTCAGGATTTTAAACGAGCGTTCTAATCTATCTGATAAACTTTCAAACATGTTCCAATTTTCAATTTAAACGCAGAGACGGGGCGCGCCCCGTCTCTACAATGGATTAATTTTCCAATTCCGCTTTGATGGCGTTCTGGATGAGCGTGACGAAATCGCCGACAGGCATCGTGCCATCGTTGATGTTGCCATGGCGGCGCACTGATACGGTGCCGTCTTCCTCTTCCTTTTCGCCCACAATGACCATGTAAGGCACCTTCGCGGTTTCAGCATCGCGAATCTTACGACCTGTCTTCTCGCTGCGCTCGTCGATGTAGCAGCGCACATCCTGCTCGTCAAGCAAAGCCTGCACCTTGCGGGCATAGTCCATATACTTCTCACTTATGGGCAGAATGACGACCTGGTCGGAGGTGAGCCACAACGGGAAGTTACCGCCGGTGTGCTCCAACAGCACTGCCACGAAACGCTCCATGGAGCCGAACGGGGCGCGGTGAATCATCACCGGACGTTTCTTCTGACCGTCAGCATCGGTGTATTCCAAGCCGAAACGCTCAGGCAAGTTGTAATCGACTTGGACAGTGCCGAGCTGCCACTCACGACCGATGGCATCCTTCACCATGAAGTCGAGTTTCGGGCCGTAGAAGGCAGCTTCACCCTCCACCTCGATGGTGTTCAGGCCCTTTTCAGCAGCGGCCTCGATAATAGCGCGTTGCGCCTTCTCCCAGTTTTCATCCGTACCGATGTACTTCTCCTTGTTGTTCGGGTCGCGCAAGGAAACCTGAGCCTTATAGTTGTCGAACTTCAAAGTCTTGAAAATGTAGAGAATAATGTCGATAACCTTGCAGAATTCCTCCTTGATTTGGTCGGAAGTACAGTACAAGTGAGCATCATCCTGCGTAAAGCCTCTAACCCTGGTCAAACCGTGCAATTCACCGCTCTGTTCGTAACGATAGACAGTGCCGAACTCCGCCAAACGGAGAGGCAGTTCCTTGTAGGAACGCGGGCGTGCAGCATAAATCTGACAGTGGTGAGGACAGTTCATCGGTTTGAGGAAGAACTCCTCGCCCTCTTGCGGCGTGGTGATCGGACGGAAAGAGTCCGCACCGTATTTCGCATAGTGGCCGGATGTTTTGTAGAGGTTCACATTACCGATATGCGGAGTGATAACCTGTTGATAGCCATATTTTTTCTGCACCTTGCGGAGGAATTGCTCGAGGCGGTCGCGCAGGGCGGCACCCTTGGGCAACCACAACGGCAGACCTTGTCCCACCAGCGGGGAGAAGGTGAACAACTCCATCTCACGACCCAATTTGCGGTGGTCGCGCTTGGCGGCCTCTTCCAAGAGAGCCAGATACTCGTCCAACTCTTTCTTTTTCGGGAAGGTGACGGCGTAGATACGGGTCAGCTGTTTGCGTTTCTCGTCGCCGCGCCAGTAAGCGCCGGCCGTCTTCAACAGCTTGATAGCCTTGATCATAGAGGTGTCGTGCAAGTGCGGGCCTCGACAGAGGTCGGTGAAAGGACCGCTTTCGTAGAACGAAATCTGGCCGTCTTCCAAACCGTCGATAAGTTCCAACTTGTACTCGTCACCCTTCTTGGTGAAGTAGTCAAGAGCCTCAGCTTTAGGCACTTCGCGACGCACGAACTGGATCTTTTGGGAAGCCAGTTCCTTCATTTTCTCCTCAATTTTCGGAAAGTCGTCAGAGGAAATGTTGTAGTCCATGAAGTCGATGTCATAGTAGAAACCGGTCTCGATATGGGGTCCGATACCGAACTTCACGCCGGGGTACAGTGACTCGATAGCCGCTGCCATCAAGTGTGCGGAGCTGTGCCAGAAGGTGTCCTTACCTTCGCGATCGTTCCACGTATAGAGGGTGAGTGTCGCGTCCTCGTTGATGGGTTTATCGAGTTCCACCATTTGGTCGTTCACTTTGGCTACCAATACGTTACGAGCCAAGCCTTCGCTAATGGCCTGCGCCACCTCATAGGCGGTACAGCCCTTTTCCATTTGTTTAATTGAGCCGTCAGGCAGTGTGATGTTGATCATATAATTGCAATATTTATCTTAATTTCAAACAATCGGCAAAGATACACTTTTTTTGGCTATAGTCGTGACCATAACATCCAAAAAGAAACGTTATTCAATCCTTGAGACAGCGCACCGACAAACCTGTATCTATGTCTGAATAGTAATTGTCGGGGGATGGGAACATGGGCAAGTTTTCAACGTACCGGCTATAGGCAGTCACTGAAGCTGCCAAGCCAGCGGGCACATCTGTAGAACTCCACAGATGTGCAGCATTTCCAAAACTGTAGTATTCGTCTGTACAGTTGTAATAGCCTGCGGGACGCAACGAAAAGCCCGTTGCATTATTCGTGGCAGGTTCATAGCCAGCGCTGCAGGCGTATGTTTTGGGTGTCCAACCTATACTGTCAGACATCGCCTTGTTATAGCTGTTAGGATTACCATCGCAATGATAGATGTTCATACCCCTCACATGGTTGAACAGTTGGTTCAACTCATCGGTAGTAGGCACATGCCAGCCTGTGGGACAAGCTCCCTGATGGGGCGCGCAACCATTAAAGCCCCAAGTTGCCGCATGCCAGTTATATAAATAGCCGAACAAAGGCACATTGGCGGTGTCATTATTGGGAGCGTAGCGATACATCGCATGCCCATGCGTATTGGTCTTGAAAAGAATTGTGTCACCGTTCGCAAGGTGCGTAGTCCGGAGATTCTCCTTCATCCAACACTGTGTACCGATGCGGACTGTGTTGTACACGTTGCCGTCCACGTCCGTAACAGTAGGCGTACCTTCGCACGGAAGCCCGTTATTCGTGAACGCGAAGGGCAGTTCCACTGTTTGACAAGATGCCAAGAGCATCTCTACAGAGGCACTCGCCACTTCCTCCCCTTCACGGGTAGTATAACCTACGAAACGCATTCGGTCATTAGGAGCAACTGGGTGTTGGGATGAAGATCGTTCATAACCGGTGCCTATTTTAACTGGAGTTTGTCCCCATAATCCACCTTCGCTTTCGATGGTATTGCTTCCTCCGTTGCCCACATTCAGCAATTTGGTGGACACTACTCTACCGTTTTGGATTGCGGCAAAGACATGCAACCCACTGGTATTCAATGTCACCCGCAGAGGGAGCTCTCCGCTCTCATCGCACAACAACTGCGCGGAAGCAACCAGAGCACCAACCTGATTGGTGACTTTCACCGTCACAAAACCAGGAGTCACTCCCTGTACACGCAGACACGTAGTTCCCATGAACGGATTAGGTGTAGCTGGTGTAACTGAGAACGGAGCAATGCCGCCTATGTCTGTCACGCCCGTCGAATTGGTCAGTACAAACGTCGTGTCAGGGAAGTATATTGTGTCTGACCAATTCTGATTCAGGTCGGTTATTACCACCTTGTCAAGCGACACGGACAGTCCGTCCAAGTCCGCACCTGAGAATGCGATGTTATAAGTCTGTCCCATGAGAACACTCATGCAGAGTGCAAATGCGACAAAAGAGCTAATTCTCTGAAAAGAAGCGCCACAATGATTCGATGTTCTTAATTTTTTCATCATTTTTATAATTATTATATTTGTCAACAATAAAAAAATGGACATTAAAGATGGGTGCAAATGTACATAAATTATAAATATGCTCAGACAAGTAAAACCATATATAAATCAGATTGTTAACAGATTTCAGTTATATCAAGGATCTTTCGCAGTACGATGGCCGTGCGGCTGGGCAGATACAGCAGCAGCCGGTTCTTCCCTTCAAACGGCATCGTCCGGTAGGTCATCGCCGCGTCCACATTGCCAAAACCGTGATAAAGCGGATCATCACTGTTCAGAACGATCTGATATTCACCAGGTTCGCAGAAGATAGTATAGTCCGTGAACGACTTCTCGGGATGGAAATTGAAGACCACCACGCAGTCGCCGCGACGGAAGGCCAGTACCTTGTCGCCATCGTTTTCGCACAACGCAACGGGTGCGAATTCAAGCATTTTGTTCTCCTTCACGCAATGAATCATGTCGCGGTCGAAGCGATTCAGCCCGCTGTATTTCAGTGTGTTGTCATCTGCCAAATCCCATTGGCGACGAGCATATTGGTACGACCAACCGTTTCCTTCTCGCGGAAAGTCTATCCACTCAGGATGGCCGAATTCGTTGCCCATGAAGTTGAGATAGCCACCGGAACAGAGCGTCAGGGTAACTAAACGGATCAGTTTGTGCAACGCCACTCCCCTATCGACCGTAAGGTTTTGCACAAACACCGACATGGCATCGTACATATACTTGTCTATCATCCTAAAAATCAACGTTTTGTCACCCACCAACGCTTGGTCGTGGCACTCCACATAGCTAATCGTCTCCTCCTCTGCACGCCTGTCGGTCATCTTGAAGAAGAGCTCTCCCATGTTCCATTCATCGTCGGAACGGGTTTTGAGGGTCTTAATCCAGAAATCGGCAATGCCCATCGACATGCGGAAGTCGAAGCCGATGCCGCCCTCCTCGGTGGGGAAGGCCATGCCCGGCATTCCGCTCACATCCTCCGCAATGGTCAGCACGTCGGGACGAAGCTCGCGCACCAATCGGTTGGCCAACGTCAGATAGGTTACGGCATTTTCATCTACATTCTCGTTGAAATATTGGTCATAACTGAGGAAATCCACCCCAAGACCATGGTCGAAATAGCACATACTGGTCACCCCGTCGAAACGGAAACCGTCAAAATGGAATTTTTGCATCCAATATTTGAGGTTGGAGAGCAGAAAATGGATAGTTTCGGATTTTCCGTAGTCAAAACAACGGGAATCCCAGACCCTATGGTGTCCTTTTTCGCCATGATGAGTATATAGATAATCGCTGCCGTCGAAAGCGCCGATGCCCTCCTTTTCGTTCTTCACAGCATGGGAATGAATCACATCCAAGATAACGGAGATGCCCATACCGTGCGCTGTATCAATCAGTTCCATGAGTTCCTCAGGCGTACCGAAACGGAACGAGGGGGCGAAAAAGTTGGAAACCTGATAGCCGAAGGAGCCATAATAGGGATGTTCCTGGATGGCCATCAACTGTATCGTATTGTAACCCAGTTCTTTAATGCGAGGCAGAATCGTTTCTTGAAACTCGTGGTAAGAAGAGATTTTTGCCTCTTGCGAAGACATGCCCACGTGCGCTTCGTAGATGAGCGGGTGTCTCGGTTTCGGCGGAAGCGGATTCTTCCACTCGTAAGCATCTGGTTCCCAAACTTGTGCGGAGAAGACCTTGGTGACATCATCCTGCACCACGCGTTGCACGTATGCGGGCAGACGCTCATCCGCACCCGTATGCCAAACCATCCAGAGTTTGTAGAGCATCCCATGCTTCAGAGTCTCCTCAGGCAGTCGGATTTCCCAGTCGCCGTTGCCGACGGCCGTCAGCGCGAACTCGGGACGAATCTGCCATTCCGAAAAATCACCATAGAGGTATAGCGCCACAGCGTTAGGGGCTTTCTCACGGAGCACCCACCCCTCAGCCGTTTTATGTAAGCCATAGTGTAGATGCCCGTTAGCAATGTCGGAAAGAGAACAGCGAGCGTCGGTGAGCTGCATTTCCCGCAGCCGCGCATGATCCATCCGCCACTGCAACGCCTCGCTGTAAGGTTCCAAATAGGGGTCTTTGTTGACCAATTGGGATTTATGGGGTTGTACCATTGCCATATTCAGGATTTTACATCAATGCGGCAAAGATACAATTTTAATGGTTATGGGTTATGGGTTATTGAAGCTTGTGATTAGTGATTAGTGATTAGTGATCAGTGATTAGTGATTAGTGATTAGTTGTGAGCAGTGAAAAGTGAAAAGTAAAAAGTAAAAAGTAAAAAGTAAAAAAAAGACAGACGGTTGCGAAAACCGTCTGTCTTGTGGGACGTACTGGACTCGAACCAGTGACCTCTGCCGTGTGAAGGCAGCGCTCTGAACCGACTGGGCTAACGTCCCTCAAATGCGGCTGCAAAAATACACTTTTTTTTAATCGGTGCAACACTTTTGAAATTTTTTTTCGCCGGGGCTGTTTGCTACCGAGCTTTTGCCCCTGCCGGGGCTGTTCAAGGAATATTTTTTTATAAGGCCTGAAAATCAGAAGAACTGCACATCGTGAATTTCCACAAGTCGCTGATAATCATTAGATTGCTGGATCTGATAGACGTGTCTGTCGCTCTTCAGATAATAACGATTGTTGTAATGAACGACATACACTTCGTTATATTTCAGTCCTTTTATTTTGAGAATATTGTCCTTATACTGATAGGAAATTTTATTTTGGATAGGGGTGCTCCAGAACTGGACCTCGACAAATTTCGGGGCGTTGGCGGGTGCTTCCACCGCGTTTTTGTTGGCGTCGAAGTAGAGAATAGGGGCCTCGTACTTGTTGAGCAGCTTCGCAGAAGAGATGTTGGCGCTCGTATTGGCGTAATCGTTTTCCGCATATCCGGGATAAACATCATCTTCCAGCATATAGTCCATACTGCTTTCGTCCGCAAACATCGTATCGGCGGCCAAGGAATCCGGCATCATAGCCTCTCCGCGCTCCGCAACCGCAGGTTCATACCGATGCACAATATACTTATATATTGTATCCTTTTCTGCTGACGTTGGGGGGACAATCGTCTCCTCTTTTTCCTGTGGTGTCCTGAGATTGAGCATCTTCACGATGGTGAAAGCGACAAGCACGCCCACCAGAAGCCCGATAACAATACCGAGCAGGAGGAGCATTCCTTTTTTAGTGGCTTGGTTCGACTGGTTTCCCATTACACGATGATTCTAAAAACCGCGCAAAAATACAACTTTTAACAATGTGTTGGCACTTACACATTATTTTTGGTGAAAAAATGTAATTTAAGTTCCGCAAACTTGATTTGCAATCTGTATCGCAGAAAGAGACAAAAAATCGGACGACAGGTGACCTGAAAACATCAACAACAGGCATCAGAAGTTGACCTTCAGATTCAAATTAATCCCGATGCGGTGTTGGGTGGTCGGTTTCATGGTGACGGCCATGCTCTGATAGGTGTCAGCGGATTCAGACAGGCAAAAGTCCCCGCCTTTCCCATCCGGGAGGTTCCCGCACAAGTATCTCATGTACACGCACGCCAGTTCCACAGAGAAGACCGTTCCCACGAAATATTGCGCCCCGAACTTGCCCATGCCGTACAGACCATAACCGAATTTGCCCTGCTGGGTGAGACTAATGCTCGGATAATGTCCGAAATCATAATACCCGTTGTCATCAATCAACACATTGAACATGTCCTCGCCATAACGTCCTGCGTATGAAGCGTCAAAGGTGGCCTGTCCCCTATCGCTGACAACGAACACATTGTCTATGCCGCCCGCCAGAAAAAGCGAGAGTTGCTTGATGACAAAAATATCATAGCGCACATCCAAAGGAATATCCACACAATGCCGTTCTCTCGTTTCGTTGTAATTCGAGACAGTGATGAAACGGTCGTAAGGGTTGCCGGCTGGATCAACCGCCGGATAAGATGTCGTATAACGGTCAGCAGAAAAAGTCTGGTGGATTTGCCGATACCCAGGCTCCGTTTCAAAAACGATGCGGTGTCTGTTCACCCCAAACAGCTGACGAGCATACAGCAAGCCCACGCTGATGTCCCGCAACTTGAAAACGGCACCCTCGAAGTTGTTCTGATATTCATCTTGCAGCCAGTTGCGATGGGGCACGATTCCAGGATAGAAGAGAAACGAGCTCCCGATTCCGATGGCGTTCTTGCTTGTCCGGGCATGCACCAAGAAGTGCAAGGAATCTTCTTCCTGAAGCACATTATACCAATACGCAGCAGAGCTTTTCCGCTCCATGTCGGCAAAAATCTGCTTGTCAACCCGCACATATTCCCTCCCCACTTTGACAGAAGCGCCAGACATCGTGGCTTCAGACACCGCCTTCGCCCTCAGCCACTTAGGTCCCCCGCCAGAGAGCGCGTCAAAGCGCAGATACACCTCATTCGGAGCCAAGGCCCGCGGAGCAGAAGAGGCATCCTCCTGACCGCTCACCGCAAGGCCAAAACATACGAACAAAACTGCTATTAAAAGTCTTTTTCTATTCATGATTCTCAAATTTTCAATAATTTAACGGAATAATGTTGTCTGCCGATGCTTACCCTCAGGAAATAGACACCCGGTGCCATAGATACCGGAATCATGTCTGAGACCTGATTCGTGATTCCATACCCCTTCGTGACCAACAGTTTGCCATTCACATCATATACGGCAGCCGTCACATGATCAGACGACAACGCATTCACATACAAGACAATACGGTCATTCGAGAGGTAAGCCTCCACGACATTGTCGCCATAATCGGGCGTGAAGGTCATGACGTTGCCGTGCCCATAGTAGGAGCGGTTGTCGCAGCCTTCCCCAACTGCGGTGTTCAGATAGGTCTCCACCCAGTAATGGAACGACAGGGTGTCAATACCGAAGTCATAGAGACAGTAATTATGGTCACCCGGCATTATCACCTCAGCGGAGGTCATGCGGTCGGTGTAACCCCAACGATAATGCACTTCTCCATATTGGGAATTGACTGGCTGACAGACCAGGATATTCGAATTCGCCATAAGGCGAACCTCAGTGGTGTCGGGCGCGATGCGGTTGACCACCTGTACAGACAACGAAGTATCTGCCGCACATCCGTATTGTGTATCCGTCACCTGCATCGTCAGCAGCACCGTTCCCGAAGTCAACTCGTGGAGGGTCATCGCCGGAACATCTGTTGCCCACAACACATTGTCCTTAAACCATTTATACTGGTAATTAGGATCCGAAACATCGTAATAGTAGGTAGCATACTGGTTCTGACACAGCTCTGTTTCACCCGAAATGGCTTGAACGGCCGGGCTTTCGAAGATGGTCAGATGCAAGGTGACAATGGAGTCGCAGCCATTCGCAACCGTGAACGACTGGATATAATCACCGCTTGCCGTATAAGTCACGTTGTTCCACACATAGCTGTCGCAAGCGGCATCCGTAAACTCTGTGTAAATGGTGACGTTCACCGTCAGATGCAAGGTCACCACCGAGTCGCAACCCGCGGCATTCGTGAATGTGTGCGTATAGTCGCCGCTCTGCGTGAGGTTAGTGTACTCGTACCAGTCGAAGCTGCCGTTCGCCACCACGGTGGTATCCCCATACGTGATTGCATTCACCGTCAGCGTCAGAACCACGACACTGTCACAGGTGCCCGGACGCACGACTGTGTCGGAATAGACGTGGGTGCCTGCCGTGGGAGCCGTGATGTCAAAGCCGTAGTCACTAAAGGTCTCCCCTTCGCAAATAGAAGCGGCATAATACATGACATGCTCATTGCCTATCGCCAGGTGCAGAATGACCGTGCTGTCGCAACCGTGAACCGTTTGCAGATTCAACTGGTGGTCACCCGCCGTGCTGACGTTGAAGCCGTTTTGGTTATACACTTCACCCTCGCAAATCTGCGCCATGATCTCCGTCGTGGCCGGCAAATACAGCGAAAGCACCAAGGCGGCAGTGTCAGTGCAACCGTTCGCATTCGTGCTGTAATGATAGTAGGTGCCCGGCTGTGTCAGTGTGATGCCCTCCAGAGCCCAATAGTATCCGGCATCGCAACTGCTAACGGCGGTTTCCGTGTAGTCACCATGCAAAATGGTAAGCGTCAACGTCACCACAGAGTCGCAGCCGTCAACATTGGTGAAATGCTGCTCAAAAACGCCCGAATGGTCATAAATCGACCCATTCCACGTGTAACTGTCGCAAGCTGTTGCCGTTATGGACGTAGAATCCGCATCACAAGCGATGTTCTGAGTCCAAACCGCCTGTTTTCCATAGAAACCGTTAAAGCCGCTCACATCCGTGATGTTCTGCGTATGGATATTCAGCACATAATAGCCAGACAGCTGGGTATAAGGCTCCAAATGCAGTTTATAGGTCATCGAATCGATTCTTTCCACTATCAAGTTTCCGTCGAACAGATTCTGTCCATTATTGCATTTCAAGCTCATATCTTGATAATCGAACGTGGAATCGACGATGGGTTTGTTGAATTTCACCGTCACTTCGCTCAACGGAGCGGTGACAATGTTGTTCGGCACGTCGAGAATGGTGTCCACCTCCAGCACTTGCACCTTTATGCCAAACACCAGCGTATAGGTGGTGGGCAAGTCATTGTCGAGGGTATCCACGATATGCAGTTTGTTCTCATAGACGGGGTCCGCACCAACGGGAAGGGTGACGAACGTCTGCCACACATTGCTAAGCGGGATCAGCTGTTGGTCGCTGTTGCGGGTGCAGCTGAGAAGCTCGTACTGGCCTTGGCCGGGGTCCCAAGTCTGCTCGTAGTTCCAGCCGATACGGGACGGATCCAGCGTAAGGATCACCACCGTATCTTCCGGAGTCACGTAGTGGTCGAAACTGATACTGTCAGCGGTGGCCACGCCCGTGCGACTGCCATCAGAGAAGTAGAGGCTGTCGGGGTAGTTGAGGTTGTCCTCCACATCATCCACGAGGAAGTCGTTGATGCCGTCGTCCAAATTGCCATACGCATAGATGGTATGGATGAGCGGGTGGATGTCGAGGCTGCTCACCAAGCTGAGATTGGGGTTGCCGAAGCTGTTGTTGTGAATCACGTGCGCCTCGTAAGAGATGAAGTGTCCGAGGAGCGTGCTGGTGAACCACCACTCTCCTACCCCCGCATGGTGCGGTTCGATATTGCCGAACGGAATTTCCATGAGGCCCAACTGGCGCTCGCTGCCGTTGAAGGAGGCTCCGCACATGGCGAAATCGACGGCCAGTCCCTTGTCGTTATCGACGATCTGGGGTTCAGCCGTCTCCAAGACAACGTTTTTGGCGACACCCGCGCCACGGTTATGGATGATCACACCCAACTCAGCCGGAACCATGGGTTCCACGCGATCTTCGGTGAGCGGGTCATCGCCAAGGATGTCGCGCTGCATGAAGTAGTTGACATAGAGGTCGGGGCTCGGATGCACCGTGATATCCACCGGGAAGAGGTTGTAGGTCACACTTTCGCCTGAGAAGGGATCGAGGAAGCTGAACGATCCGCCGAAGGAATAGACCTTGGCGATTTCGGGAGCGGCCTGCTTGGTGGGGATGAACTGCACCACGATGCTGCCCTCATTCTGAGCGGCCAACGACGCACTGCCGTTGGAGCCCGTCATGTTGTTGTAAGACAAGAAGTTGATTTGGAAGAGGTTCGTGCAATCCACACCAGCCTCGTCGCGGATGACGAACTCCACATCGATGTCCTGCATCGGGTCGCTGTCGTGCCCGTTATTGATGGTGAGCGTACCCTCGAATGCCTCGCGGGTCATGGTCATCTTTTGTGAGAACTGCACGGTGATGGAGGCGCAGACCCCGGAATGGGACAACGTGTCATTCTCGTTGCCACCGGTACCGCCGCCCCCCTGGCCATTATAAAAATCATCATTATCGAGACGTAAACCATAAACGGAAACAGGAGCCGTCGTTGTCAGGCCTTCAAAGTGAGCGACCAGGCCCGAGGTGCCCTCATTTCGTCCTACAACCAAATCATTGGCAGCATACAGGACACTGTCATTGGCTTGGAAGACAGGGGTAACGTAGGTAATGTCCCCCGTTGTCCAGACACATTCCACCATCGGCAAAATCGTGTCATTTTCAAGTATATAAAGGGTGTCATTGACAAAATGGATACTCTGCGGGGTCGTCCCATACTGGCCGATCTGCACAGTTACAGAGTCCGTAACGACATTACCACCATCAATCTCCCCTACGGCGAA
This sequence comes from uncultured Bacteroidales bacterium, assembly GCA_946413585.1. GTDB lineage: Bacteria > Bacteroidota > Bacteroidia > Bacteroidales > WCHB1-69 > F23-D06. Next base: position 56,634 of record CAMKLG010000002.1, on the reverse strand, counting down.
TACCTTGACAGGTCCTTTGTATGTGGCAGGAATCTCAATTTGGGCAGTATCCATGAAGGCGAGAAGGGTTCTTCCATCGGACAGACAGGCCATCACAAGTCTATTGCCCACATCTTCCGAATAGTTGCAAGTAGCTGTAATCGTGCGGTTTGCATCATTATATTCTGCTGCCAAAGAAGCGCTAGACTGTCCGCTCCGAGAGTTAACAGCTGCCCCACGGCCAGATAATCCCGAAGGGTGCGTCGCTTCATGGAGGCTTGCCGTTTGATTAAGCGAAAGCATCAAATTCAGAACACATTCAGAGTAGGATTCTTCAGGTCCCACTGACGGATAAGGCAACGTGTCAGGGCGGAATCCTGTCATACAAAACAAATCACTAGTTGTAGGGGCTTTCAACAATTCAATGATTCTATTCATCGCAGGTCCATACGATGTGATACCGACATGTGAAGTTTCGGCAACATTATTGTCGAACAGGGTCACATTATTCGCTGGCAAACCTCCTTGCTGGCTTCTCAACGGCACCACATAGTCGCTTTCTTCATGGAACACATAATTATGCAGAACCTTTTGCAACCCACAAAACAAGGCATCCACTGCCGCTTCTGACAATGCAGCACCACGTAACAAATCATCTGCAAGATGACGAATAGTATCATTTGGGCATAGCATCGAGCAAAGCTTAAGCTCAAAAATGATATCTGATTTCAGTTCTGCATCAATAAGATTGGGAGCTCCTGTATTTACTGTTGACACGATTGCGTGTACAGGAATGTTATTCATTCTATCCAATCTAGCCCTGTTATTCAAATATGTCCTGATAGCCGATGATGTCACTCGCAAATCCTCCACAGCACCTATCGTCCAGTCCCAAATATTTTCCGTGAACTTTCCCATCTTAAATTTCACACGTGCAGCACTGCTTAAATACTTATTTCCTATCACAATATCGGCAATGTGAGCGCCCGAGTGCGGTGTGTTGACCGTTATCACTTTATGGATGTTGCTGCTGTCCACATATTCCACGTGCAATCTTGACAAAATACCGCCCATACTGTGTCCCACCAGATCCGCTTTCGACACAGCATATCCATGCTCTCTATACAAGGAGAAGATGTCGTTCAAATTTCTCTGTACTACGCCTTCATTTTCCGAAAAATAATCGCTGTTTGTGCTATGGTAATCCACTTTCTTCAACTGCCATTCATCATAATATTGCGATTTCAATATATCATACAAATCTGCAAAACAGCCAGCGTCACTGCCCAAACCATGAATCAACAACACCGGCGGACGAACAATGGATATCGGGAAAACCACATTAAAAACGTCCGTACCTTCGCCGCCGTCCCCCACAATCATCATCACCGTGAGTGTGACCTCATACGCTTTGTCCACATTGGCGGGGAACTCCGATGGCGCAATATAGGTCATCATCAACATGGTGTCATTCACTTGAACGATCTCGGGAGAGATGGAGCCCACAATAGTCGAATCCGTCGTATGATTATAAGTCAACGACCACAAAAGCTGTGATGACAGCAATTGGCAATTGCTTTTGACATAAATATACATCTTAGACGCGCCGTCGGCGGCCACGCCGATTCGTCCCACTCCAGACAGGGGTCTATTAAAAGGATTGACGGTAACCGTAACCTCACAATCTTCATCAAGAATCGGCACCGTATCACGAATCTGATAGAGTTCGCCAGTGACACAGTTTCTTAAATTCTTAATAAAGACGAAGAAGAGGGTGTCCAACTTATTGGTGAGGGTGGTATCGTAACTCACCACTTCGTCCTCGCACTCACATATTGCCACCGGGGTTGTGAGTGGCTCGGAGCTGTAATTTCCTGCCAACACGGAAGTGCCTCCTGCAATTCCGCCGTAGTACATCGGCATCGACGTCCACGTAGGACACGGCTCATAGGTTCCGTCGGTCACCATCTTGTACGCCCAAATCGGGTATCTATCTCCGCCGCATAATTTATAACCGACTACCGAGGTCCTGATAAGATGCGGGCAATCCCCATCGGAGCCGTATCTCAGACCTGCAGCGTTATTGGCTGAACGGGTTTGCACGGGGCGACTCATCACACAAGGAATTGACACCGAGGTTTGTGCGGGAAGGCTGTCCATCTGGTCATACAGCGGCGTAAACGTATAGAGGGAGCTTTGCGGAGCGAAGAGTTGCACGTCAAAAGCGGCAATCAGACCGTGGTTGGTCAAGACATAGTCAAAGGTGTAACTCTCGCCCTCCTGCAGAGCGGGAAGTTCACTGGGCATTTCCAAAACAATCACCGGGGTCGGCACATGCGTTTCGTAATTCACCACCAACTCGTAGGTGTATTCGTCCCCGATTTCAGTGGGCACCACCTCCCAAGAGTAGGTGATGGCCTGGAACTGGATGAAAATGTCCTGATGGTTGGTTTCTCCGGCCGTGATATAGAGGTTGTTCTGGTACTCATCGTGACGGTCGGCGCGGATGATGAGCTTGTACCAGCCTTCCGGCAGATTGTCCGCCACAAAAACTCCGTTGGAATCGGTCACCCCTGTGGCAACGGTTTCCAACGAATAGTATCCTTTCACGATCACGTCGGCACCAGCGAGGTGCGGGCCGTTACCGCTGTTGGTGTTGTACGTATAATCGTCCGTGACGTCCACCATTAGCGCACCCGTGGAGTCGGAAATGGCGGTGATACTGTAGGGGATGCTCACCCCCTCGCCGCGCTCACAGTTGATGGCGATGTTGCCCGTGTAACGGATGAGGGCGGTGGTGCTGTCTGCGGAAAGACGGATGGAGACGTATGCGGAATCATGCACGCCCAGGGAGGGCAGCGTGTCACTCCCGACCACCGACATCCACGGCACGTCAGGCAGCGTGACGTAAATGTTGCCTGTCGGACCATTGCCATTGTTGAAAATCTTGAAATCCACCACTTTGCTCTTTCCACGGTTCATCGTGTTGGTGAGCGACAGGGGCATCACATCCAAGTCGGCACGTTGTTGCATACAGTAGTACCATGCGCTGAAGTTCATGGCTGCTCCTTCGTCACTGAAAGCATTGAGGCGCACCTCCTCGTAGTTCACGCCCGTGGAAGCCACCGAGCCGCTGACGACATACTGCAATTCGCCTGTAGCCAAGCCGGCAAGATTCAGAGGTTCGAACTGCACCGTGCATCCATTGGGCAGCGATGCCGGGGTGACCTGGATGTTCGTGAGGGGGACCTGGCTGCGGTTGCGCACGGCAATCGTACCCGTATCCGCTTGCGCGGTGTTCGGCTTCCAGAGAATCCAGTCGGAAGAGAGCAGCATCATGCCCGGGATGTTGAAAGCGTCGTGCACCGCCATGCCGTCGGCACCTAACCGACGTGCACCCACCGTGTAGTAGCCCGACTCGGACTGCTGCGGGACGAACGAGACCTCGAACAGCCCGTTAGCATCTGTGGTGGCCGGAATCGTGCGGACAAGGTCGAACACCTTCACATACACTTCCACATCCAGTCCGGCAACTGGATCGTTGAGCAGGTTCGTCACCTGACCATGGATGGGTATCTCGCTGTCGGTGGCATACACATCGGCATCCACGGTGGTGGTAAAGGTCAGGAAACCGGAAAGACAGCCTTTCACCGTAAAGGTTCTCACTAATGTGTCACTCTGTATGGTAATCTGCGCGACATATTCGTTTTGAGGCACCGTGGGATGGAAGGAAATCTGCATTCCGCCGCCCGTCATGCTGTTCCACGAACTGGACGGACTAAGGGAGAAGGAGGAGGCATCCGTTCCTGAGAGTTGGTAGGAAATGGCACTGGTCAAGGCCGTACCCGTCACCTGGAAATAGCGGCTGCGGGTACTGTCCAACGGAATCTCGCCGAAATCCATGATAGCGCCACTGTTGATCGTCAACACCGGTGCCACATTCAGCGTGAACTGGCGAACCGCACTCACGGTGGTGTCGCAAGCGCTATAGGCTTTCAGGAACCATTGGTAGTCCCGGCGGTTCTGCAGATTGGTCACCACACATTGTGTCCAGTAGTCTTGGGAAACGGCAGGCTGCTGCGGCTGGGGGTCGCCCACAGGCCACACGTAGAGCGCGTAACCGGTGGCATTCTCCACCGCATCCCAGGTGAAGTGCACCGCCTGGTTGGTGACCGTATAGTTGTTCGTCGGAGTCATGGCCCCAAACGCCCCCAAGATGGAAGGCTGTACCGTGAGGTGGAGGTGAATGACAGAATCGCAACCGTTATCCGCCATCAACCGAAAAGTGAAATACGAATTCTGCGGGGTGCCGACATCGAAGACCGTATCCAAATAAGTGTAGGGCAGTTCGCTTTCACAAATAGAAAGAGATTCGTAAGTGGAAACGGAGCGGTTGATGGTGAGATGCAATGTCACCACGGAGTCACAGCCGTTGGGAAGTTCCATTGTTTGGGTATAGTCACCACTCCAGTAGTAAGTTCGGTCATTCCAAGTATAGTTGACACACGCCGTGTCAGAGAATTCATGATAAACGGTGACGCAATAACTGACCGGCACGCTGTAGAAATTCGACTCATAACATCCCAAATCCACCGTGTCGCGTTTGACACGCGCCGTGCCGTCGAGGTCGAGGCTGTCCGTCACGGCAGCATTATTGCCGGCATTGGCACAAGGGGATCCGTTCTGGAAATGCCAGTCTGCACCGGAAGAATTGTCGGACGCGCCTGCCGTTGCAGAGCTGTTCACGAACAGAGGCGGGTTGACATCGTTGAGTACAATGATGCTATCGCCCGGGCAACCGCCTTCCACGGCAGAGAACGAGACGGCAAGGTTGCCGACGACATTGGAGGGGTTCCCGTCCTGCTCGTTACCCCACACTATACAGTTGGTCAGCGAAGCACCGCCTTGCCCGGAAACACCGGCGCCGCCATCGGTGGAGGCATTGCGCACGACGGTCGTATTGACGACTGCGCCCGTACTGGCACAACAAATTCCGCCGCCACCAAGACTATAGGACGACGCATCCGCCGTGTTGTTATCGACCAAACAGTTGCGGACCTGCGAAAGTGAAAGCATGTAAATTCCACCACCTTCATAAGCTTGGTTATGACTAATCCGAGAAGAGACGAGATTGGACTGGTAGGAGAGATACACCCCACCTCCTCTGTTGGCCGTGTTGTTCGCCATGCGACAATTGCGGACTGTGGAGCGGTAAGCATAGACACCGCCGCCGGAATAGTATGCCGTATTCCTCTCAAAATCACAGTTTTCCAAAACGGCATGGTCGTCACAATACACACCGCCGCCATCGCCGCTCAATGAAACATTGTCTAAAATCTTGCAGTTTGACAAACGGCTTCCTTCACGCAAGAAAGCCCCGGCACCGTCAGTGGCCATCTGACCATGCTGGATCGTGAAGCCGTCCCAAGTCGTCAGGGTGTTGAAATCGGTTGGCTGGTAGAGCACCCGTCTCGAAGAAGCACCGTCCAGAATCGTCGCGTGGGTATTGAAGTTCCGCAACAACAGGTTGTAGCTGGCCGGTTCGTTGCCGGCAAAACCGCCATACAAGTTCACGCCCTCCACCATGGTGAAAGCATTGATACCGATCATGTCGCCGTAGTAGGTACCGTTGGCCACCCAAACATCCAAGGTTAATCCGTAGGCGTTACGGATGTCCAGCGCGGTACTCAACGCCGATTGCAGATCGCTCGTCGCCAACGCCCAACTGGACCCGTCGCCCGTACCATTCTCGGTCACGTAGATATGATCAGTGCAGGCGACCTGTGTGGTGAAGAAGGTGCTTTTCCAGCCACTCACGCTGTCTGGGCAGACCGACTGAATCCGGACCGCATATTGGGTCGCCTGGGAAAGGTTGTTCATGTTGAGGCTGGTGCTGGTAACGCCATTCGCATACACGGACCAAACCTCGTCGGCATCCTTTTTATATTCCACATTGTACGTGCCGCTGCCGCCGCTCCATGACAACACAGCCGAATGGGCGGTGATATTGTTCACCGAAAAGGTGGCCGGTCTCGCGCAAGCGACCATGCCGGCAGGCGTAATGCCCAGCACGATCTGGTTTTTCATATTCGCAACGGTGCCGGAATAGCCCAACGAACCACAAGGATCATAATTCGTGTCATCGGCGTAAACTAATATAGCCTGGCTGGCGGCACTGAAAACGCGACAAGACATACCTTCGGACCAAGAATTGGTATTGTCATCCATGACGAGGGCAAGGTTGCTCGTCCCATTATAATCGAAACCGTCAATCTGGATGACCGTCCATGCATTGGCGGCCATCGTCACTTCCCCGCTAAAGACCCTGTCGCTGGCCGTAACCGGTATCCAATCATTGTTGGACGCAAACGAGGTCTTAGGAGTATGGACAATATACATATCGTAATTGCGGGTCTTTTCCGAGCCTTGATTGTAGAAGGCGACACTGTTGATGGTACCGGCCATCCCGATTTCTCCAGCTGTGTAAATCTGCTGGGTCAACGAATATTTGTAGAACGAAGTGCTGGGAAGATTGTTGCTTGAGGAGGCGCCGTAACCGATGACCACGTCGTCGGTTGCCAAAAAGCTAATCGCGTTCGACCATGTGCTGGTAGTGGCGCCGTTATTACATCTGGAACGCACTTTGACACTGTAGTCCGTGCCAGCAGTGAGACCCGTCAACGTATAGGGGTTGCTGGTAACCGTAATGAGGTTGTCCTCATCCTCGTTAAGACAAATCTGCCAGGACGAGGCTGAGCCATTTTCCGTCCAGCCCAATGTGACGGAATGAGCGGAAACATTGCTCGCCATGAGGTTCGTGGGACGAAGACAAGACGACACACCGGCAGGTATGTACTGGAAGGTGGTCTTCGGCAGGAAATCCATTGGGAAGTCCGCTTCTTCATTATTGGCCAAGCCCAATATAGCAGCACCGTTCACCGCCTCCCCATACCAATGGGAGTCGGAAAAATCGTCTCCGGGGAGAATATCATAGATGCCGACAAGCAGATTGCCCCCATGATAGGTGAAGGGCTGGTCAAAAAGAACGGTCATGACCCCACCGCTGATTTCCAAAGTGCCCTCGAAAACGACAGTTCCGGAACCGACAAAAGCACTTACTGTCGGCGAGGAAACCTCGGCGAGGAAAACCCTGAAAGTGGGATTGCCCCAATCTGAACTGGATTCTTCAGCATAGAAACTCATACCGGTGAGGTTGGCTCCGTTCATGACGGAAAGTTCCTGCGCCGGATACACCATCTCCATTTTCAGATAATCATCCACGAAAAAGCCATAAACAGGAATATACTCGCTGGTGTCTGTCCCGTCGTGGACTGTCAAATACTGCTGTGTGTATCCGATCCGAGGTGCCATGAGCGTCAGAAGCATCAACACAGTTGTAATAATCTTTTTCATATTCTTTTGCTTTAAAAATCATGATAACACCGACCGGAAATCGATCGGTCAAAGGTGCAAAAATAGCAAAATTTTCAAATTACAATTCGATCTGCCAATCCAAAAGAAATTTTGTATTTTTGCCCTTTCAAACAAAACGAACAAAAATTATGGACATCAGAAATTACATTCAAGAGAACGAAACCCGATTTTTAGACGAACTGTTCAGTCTGTTGCGCATCCCGTCGATCAGTTCAGAGAGTGAGCACAAAGGCGACATGGTGCGCTGCGCCGAGCGTTGGAAAGAGCTGATCATGGCCGCCGGCGCTGACCAATGCGAAGTCTATCCCACCGAGGGCAACCCCATTGTCGTGGGACAGAAGATGGTCGATCCCAACGCCAAGACCGTGCTGGTCTATGGCCACTACGACGTGATGCCCGTGGATCCCATTGACCTCTGGAACACAGAGCCTTTCGAGCCCGTCATCAAGGAGGGCAAGATTTGGGGACGCGGTGCCGACGACGACAAGGGACAGTCGTTCATGCACGCGAAAGCCTTCGAGTACATGGTGAAATCCGGCAACCTGAAGTGCAACGTCAAGTTCATGCTCGAAGGTGAGGAGGAGATCGGCAGCACGCAGCTCTACAGTTTCTGCGAGCAACACAAAGACCTGCTCAAGTGCGATGTCATCCTCGTCTCCGACACCGGCATGATTGCCAGCGACACGCCCTCCATCACCGCCGGTCTGCGCGGCTTGTGCAACATGATCTTGAAGGTCACCGGTCCGAACCGCGACCTCCATTCCGGCATCTTCGGCGGTGCGGTCGCCAACCCCATCAACGTGCTCTGCGACCTCATCAGCGGACTCATCAACGACAAGGGCGAGGTGACCATCCCCGGTTTCTACGACGACGTGGTGGTGCTCTCCAAAGAGGAACGCGAACTCATCGCGCAAGCCCCGTTCAACGAAGAGGAATACAAGAAATCACTGGATGTCAAAGCATTATTTGGCGAAGAGGGATACAGCACCATCGAGCGCACGGGCATCCGTCCGAACTTGGGCGTGTGCGGCATCGAGGGCGGCTATACGGGCGAAGGATTCAAGACCGTGCTTCCCGCGACGGCTTCCGCCAACATCTCCATGCGCTTGGTCGCCAACCAGGATTCCCACAAGATCGCGGAACTGTTCCAGAAACATTTCGAGAACATCGCGCCCGACTACGTGAAGGTGGAGGTGATTCCCGCGCACGGCGGCGAAGCATACCGTTGCGGCGTGGATGTGCCCGCTTACCAAGCGGCCGAGAAGGCTTACATGGATGTCTATGGCAAACGTCCCATCCCGACCTACAGCGGCGGCAGCATCCCGATTGTGGCGCACTTCGAGAAGGTGCTGGGCGTGAAGTCCATCCTCTGCGGCTTCGGTCTCGCCGAGGACAACATCCACTCTCCCAACGAAAACTACAAACTCGACCACTTCCGCAAAGGCATCGAGGTGATCACACACTTCTACGAACATTTCTGCGAATAACAGAAGAGATTTAATTTAATGATTTTCAACAATGTAGAGACGTGCCATGGCACGTCTCTATTTGTTTAAAACACCATAAAGCTATGCAAAAACCTTTTGCATAATGGGGCGGTTCAATGCACGTTCCAACTTGCACAACGTCTCCAAAGTAAGGTTTTCCTCGCCCTTCAGCAGTCGGGAAACATATTGCGGGGAGCAGCCGACAAGTTCCGCCAACTGCTTTTGGGACATATTCAGTTCTTCCAAAGACAAGGCCACAACGATGGCGATTTTCTGCGAATAGCGGAGCCAGTCGCGGTTCGCCTTCCGCCATTCCGCCTTCTCGCGCCACTTCGAAGGTTCAGACGAAGAATGTTCTTCCAAAAACTCTATTTGTTCTGCTGCGGTCTTCATTATTTTATCCTTTTTCTTTGATGAAATCTGTAAAACTATCGTCATCAATCACATTGTTTGCGACAAGATATTGCCGCACCTTCTCCATCTTCACCAGTTCTTTGAGCGTATGCTCACGTTCCTGCATCGTGCGGGTCAATTTTATTGCACCACCAGTAACAACATATATGCCCGGGTTTAGTTTTATGGCATAGATGCGCAACCAACTGGTATGGTTTGAACGGTCTTTTAATCGAGCCTTTTCCCTTCCCAATTTCATTTCAGTGGCACGGCTACTTTCAAGCGGGCGAAAGAGCTCGTCCAAATTTGCCTCTGGGTTGATATCCAAAATGAGGCATTCCAGCTCATCACTATCTTCCATCGTGTCATAGACCGCCTCATCCAGCTTTGTTATTTTGAATAAGACACGAGGTCACTAAAGTTTTCACGGAAGAAGTTTAATAACCATGACGCATCATTCCATTGGGTGAAAACTCGGTCCAATTCGTTCAACTCTTCGTCAGCATAATGTACGGCCCACAAACGACCGTCTTGTTTAATGTCTTCAAAAGTCATCATAATATTTAATTTTTATAATCGCTGCAAAGATACACTTTTTTCTGAATAATCAACCTATACGTTGTTTTATTTTATACTCTCCAGAGTGCGTTCAGTTGTATTACCGAAAAATTTGTATCTTTGCCGAAAATTTTCTGAAGTTATAAACACTTAAATATCAATATGAAGAACACACCGATTCCCGCAGAAATTGTGGACAAGAAAGTCGCTGAAAGCGGCATCAGCAGCGTTGGCAAAGCCTCCATCCGCGAGGTGAAACGTCTGATCAACGAAATCGAGCAAGCTTCAGGCAAGGAGTTTGTGCGCATGGAGATGGGCATTCCCGGACTGCCGCCGTGCTCCGTGGGCGTGGAGGCGCAGATCGAGGCCCTGAAGAAGGGCGTCGCCGCCATCTACCCTGACATCGAGGGCATCCCCGCCCTGAAGCAGGAAGCCGCACGCTTTGTCAAGAATTTCATCGACCTTGAAGTCGATCCCGAGAACTGCATCCCGACCGTCGGTTCCATGATGGGCGGCATGGCCGGTTTCATGACCTTCGTGCGCTGCCGCAAAGAACGCGACACCACCCTCTTCATTGACCCCGGTTTTCCCGTGCAGAAACAACAGCACCGCGTCATGGGTCTCAAATACGAGACTTTCGACGTGTATGAACACCGCGGCCCGAAGTTGAGAGCCAAGCTGGAGAGTTACCTCGAAAAGGGCAACATCCACACCATTATGTACTCCAACCCCAACAACCCGTCGTGGATCTGCTTCACCGAAGAGGAACTGCAAATCATCGGCGACGTGGCCAACAAGTACGACGTGTTCGTGTTCGAAGACCTCGCCTATTTCGGCATGGACTTCCGCCAGAACATCTCCGCGCCGGGCATCCCGCCCTACCAGCCGAGCGTCGGCAAATACACCGACAACTACGCCCTGCTGATCTCCGGTTCGAAAGCCTTCAGCTACGCCGGTGAGCGTATCGCCCTGATGATCATGTCCAAAAAGCTCTACAACAGAGAATTCGACGATCTGGAACCCTACTTCCGCATGAAGAAGCTGGGTCGCGCCATCATCTACGGCACGGTCTATGCCATCAGCTCCGGCGTCGCCCATTCGGCACAATACGCCCTCGCCGCCATCCTCAAGGGCTGCAACGACGGCACCTACAACTACATCGAAGACGTGAAGGAATACGGCGAAAAAGCCGCCATCATGAAGAAGATGTTCTTAGACAACGGCTTCGAAATCGTCTATGACAAGGACGGCGACAAACCGCTGGCCGACGGTTTCTACTTCACCGTGGCCTATCCCGGCATGAGCAGCGAAGAACTCCTGCACGAATTCCTGTACTACGGTGTCAGCGCCATCTCATTGAGCACCTGCGGCAGCGACCGCAGCGAAGGCCTCCGCGCCTGCGTCTCCCTGACCCCGCGCAGACAGTTCCCGATCTTGGAGGAAAGACTGAAACTGTTTAAGGAAAACCACTGATTTAATTCATAATTCATAATTCATAATGCATAATTACGGGGGACTCGGAAGGGTTCCCCGTTTTTTAATTATGAATGCAGAATGATGAATGATGAATATAGAAATCTTCCGATAATTCGCCGCCCTTGAGCTTGCATGTGCCGAAATAATCAATATAAAACATTGATTTTCAGATATTTACAATAAAACAAAATAAATTTGTTGGCATTCACAAATTTTTGTATTTTTACACGCTCCATTTTCATGTTTTGTTAACGGACTTTGCAAATTTTGTAAATAATGGGGCGGGAAACAGACGAAACAGGAAGTCCATTCATTAAAAAATCAATAGTATGAAAAAATCATTATTTCTTTTCGCGGCCATCTGCTGCATGGCACTGACTTACGCGCAAGCGCCCATCGCCATGCTCCAACATGGGACGAACTTGACCCCTTTCTATGGCAATGACGCGCTGATCAACGCCTACAATGCCGCCCAGGACGAGGATATCATCACCCTTTCACCCGGTGTCTTCAACGCCTGTGACATCCCACAAAGCCATCACAGTGCGCGGCGCTGGCATGATGACCGACACCGCCACTGGGGTCACCCGCACGCTCATCAATGGCGATTTCGTAATTGAGATTTTTGATTCCACAAAATCTGTTGCTTTTGAAGGACTCTACCTCAACGGTGTACATCCCGACACCGTATGGAATCTTCAATTCACCAAGTGCTTCATCGCTAGTCTCGACAACGTCCCCTACTATAATGCAAGCATTAACAACTGCAACATTGTACACTGCATTATACCGGCATTTAATGCATCTAAATTCCAAAACGCCCATTTTTACAACAGTGTGGTCTGCGATCCGAGTTATTATACTACTTTTACAGGAGGGGAATGTGTATTCGACCACTGTATCATTAAATTCAACTGCAACAATTATTGGGGATCATCTGCCATCAACCAGATCTATTCCACTAATAGTATTTTAGTGCCTAGGGACACCTCGTCTTCAATCGCCACGGATCCAGAAAACACCTGCACACATCACGAATATGGCATTGGCATCACACACCATGCTAACAATTTCTTCCATCCCGCAGGATCGGCGGAGGCAAATCATCTGTACAACTTCAGCAATTTCAACCAAGTGTTTGTCGGCTTCGATTTCGATGTCACTATTTACGCCGACTATCACTTGCTTCCTGGCGTGGCCACCACCTATCTCGGCAGCGACGGCACGCAAATCGGCATCTATGGTGGTTCCATGCCGTTTGATCCGAAAATCCTGAACCCGAGCATCGGCCATATCACCGTCGGCGGTCAGACCAACGATCAGGGTCAACTCCCCGTCACCATCGAAGTTGTAAACGAATAATCTCCTGCCGTTATGAAACGATTATTTATCCTTATCGTTGCATGGTTGGCCGTGGGGACGCTGTCGGCGCAGAACCTGACGCGGTGCAAGTACTGGTTTGACCAGAACTACAGCGCCGCTCAGGAGGTAACGCTCGGCAATAGCACCCTGCAGTTCCAAATTGACGCCACCACGCTCAGCAAGGGAGTGCACTGCTTGAACCTGCACATCCAAGACGCGGCCGGCGTATGGTCGTCACCCCGTTCGTTCCTCTTCCTGCACGTTCCTTCCATTGCATCAGCCCCTGCCATCTACAAATACTGGTTCGACGACAACACTGCGGATGCCCAAAACGTCACACTCACCAACGGCACCCTGATGCTGAACGCTTCCTCGCTGCCCGTCGGCATGCATACGCTCACGCTCCAATGCATGGTCGGCACGGACATCCGCGTGGAGCAACACCTGTTCTATAAGATGCCAGTCCCTGCGCAGTGTACCTCCTTCACCTTCCACTACCGTATCGACGGCGGTGATTTCCAGACCGTTGACTTCAACTCGCAAGGAGGCGCTGTATCCATGAGCTTCGACATGCTTGAATTAGCGGATGGCACACACACCATCGACCACTACGTCACCAACTGTGCCAACACCCCGATGACGGTGATGCAGACCGACACGTTCGTGCGCACGCATATCACCCAATATTTCACCCTGACGGTGCTATCCGCCGATGAGACGATGGGTTATGCGACGGGCAGCGGCGTATGGCCAGACGACGATCCCGTGAGCATCGAAGCGGTACCGCACCCCAACTACCACTTCACGAATTGGAACGACAATAGCACGGAGAACCCGCGCAACATCGTCCTTACCTCCGACACCACGTTCACGGCCTATTTCGCCTATAACGACGGTGTGGAGGACTATTCGATGGAGAACATCCTTGTCTATACCCGTCCCGGGACCATCATGGTGAGTGTCGAGATCCCGAAACCGATCTGGGTCTATGACATGCAAGGCCGTTTGGTCGCCCACCGTCCCGACGACGGCTCGACCACCTGTGCCATCCCCGTCAGCAGCGGCACCTACGTAGTGAAGCTCGGCGACGGCTACCTCAGGAAGGTGGCAGTGAGGGAGTAATTCATAATTCATAATGCATAATGCATAATGCATAATTACGGGGGCTCGGAAGGGCTCCCGTTTTAGTTAGCAGTTAGCAGTTAGTAGTTTACGGGGATTGGAAAGGTGCAGCATCAATACGTGCAGATACGCGAGATACGCGGGGATAAAACCACGCGAGATACGCGGAAAGAAAAGCGGCGGACGTGTCAGTTTCGTCCGCCGCTGTCATACGTTGTGTTACTGATTGCATCTGTAGAAGTCCATGCCTGCCTCTTCATTGAGCTTGTCTTGCATGGCCTTGCACTCAGCTTTGGTTGAAGTCTCATCTTCGTAAGCGGGTGGTGTGATGTGCGCGACATCCGTCTTGACGTAGCAATGGCAACCCGTTTTGTTGCATGAGGTGGACACAACTGCCAGCATGAAAACTGCGGACACTAAAACCAATACTTTTTTCATTTTATTCTCAAAGGACTTCTGGATGATATAATATAGATGATTGTGATCCTCTTCGCGGAAGTCCGTGTCACGAAGACATCGGCAACCACCTTCGTTAATGGGTTCAGTGCTTTTTATTAATAGATACGTGTAGATACGCGAGATACGCGGAGATATAATCAAGCAAGATACGCGGAGATATAATCAAGCAAGATACGCGGGGAAACTATAATCTCGCACTATTTTATGATTTTTTCGATTCGATTGTTCCCATAGCAATGCTTCAGAAAATACACGGCATCATCAGAGACGTGCATGATTCCCATATAATATTCATTGCCAACGTTGTTTTTAGGGGGCAGGTAGAGAGCTGATGATTCGCAATTCAAATCATCATCTATTTTTATTATTGCGATACAGTATTTTTGGTGTTTGTCCGGTGTTTCCCATTTACTGCTTTTCTGAGGACCATAATTGTTTTTATGGCCATTATACATTATCCACGCGTTTCCTTCCCATTCTATCAATGGAACGTCAGTGCTTAATTGTAAATCCCAACTCAAATAGGAAAAAGGTAGCACTTGCGTACTCATCTCTCCATTATTATCGAACAAGAATAAAATAAGGCTTTGGTTTGCATAATACACGTAAATACGGTCGCCACTTTCAACATGGCGTTTGTATTGTGTGCCGGAAACGATTGTCCGTCCATCACTTAATGGCAGGACTTGAATCGGAACGAAACAGAGCCCCTCTTCTCGATCTTCATACGTGATACCTTCCGGCTCTTTGGGAAATTCTGTGTCGAAGCTATACTGCCATAGTAGTTCCCCTTGTTGGTCTATCTCAAGAGTTGTCACACCCGACGGGGTCTCACTGAACAGGTATAAATTACCATTAGGTGTTAAAGCGGAAATCGGTTTGATCATCTGGATGTCTGAATATACGGGCGGAGCGAATTCGCCATCGGAAGTGATAGTCAAATATCTGTAAATAAGGTCCTTTGTCTTGATTTCAAGTCCCAATTCTTCTTTTGGGTTTTCATCAAATTTGCTGATTGTTCGTTCTTCTATCACGTATGCTGTGGCGTTGTTTGTCAAAAAAATTGTTTTCCCCATGGGCCAAACGCCATCCTGTTGCCGTTGGGTTTTCATAAGTTCGGTTCCGTCTGTTGAACAGACTTTCACATCTATCGAATAGGATTTCGTCTTGCTGCTTTTGGGACGGGTATAAGTTACAAATGCCATCTTTGTGTGGTCGGGAGACCAAACGATTTCAGCAAAAACGAGGTTGGAGTTCTCCGCAGGAACGCTATAGGTAACTGTTTTGATAAATTTACGGGGCGTTTTCCCCATAACAGGGAATGAACACTGGAAATACTCTATGCTTTTAGTCTTATTGTTATATTTAGATCCCATTAGCACTACATTGTTGTCTTGCATATATGCGGTTCTGAACAGCAGATCTTCATCCATCTCATGTTCTCTTACGACAGCATTTTTTTCTTTGTCATATACCGTAATGCATAGATCGTCATCATAATTCCTATCGTTGGAACAAAAATAGAGGTATTTGTCATCCTCAGACATCAACGTGACGATTGTGTTGTCGCCAATTTCGGTTTCCGGTCCATTCGGGACAAGGGTTTGTGCGCGGCCCGGGAGCATGAAAAACAGGAACAGAAAAGCTAATAAGATTCTATTTTTTTTCATAATCAACAAAAAATTTTCGATTTTTCGGCCGCAAAATTACCATATATCTCCGAACATTTTTATCCTTCACAGCAGAAATATGTTCCCTCACAACCAAAAATATGACGTTTCAACAAAATGCAACAACCTTATAGGGGTGATTAGCACTTGACAATCAGCATCTTATGCACAAACATTCGTTTAATACACCAAAGAGGTATTTTGGGGTATTAAACGAATATTGGGGTATTAACAGACGGAATAAAATGACTATCTTTGCCACTGCAAAGTTCAACATTATGAAACAGCAAAAAACAATTGTCACCATTTTACTGAATATCCTGTTTTGCGCCGCACTGCTGTGGTTCTTCCCCCGAAACGCATTCCTTCGTCCACCTTTAGATAGTCAGGCCAAGGAATATATCTCAGGATTATTGCTATTGGCCACATTGTACGCCAACTATTATCTTTTCTATCCAAAATTGTATCGGAGCCACACTTCACTGTATTGGTCTTCTGTTGTCATTGCTTGTTTGGTTGCAGGAAGCATTGAACTGGCTCTTGGCCATACAATTATCGCATATTGTTGTGCCCAAGTCATCCAAAAAGTTGGTCCCTTTTATTTCTTTTCAGAGGTTTTGTCCCTCATTGTTTTCCGCAACCTCGCTTTCAACCTCTTTGCTTACGTGTTGAGAGAAAGAAAACAACTGCAACAATCTTTGGAAACGGAGAGCAAGGTTGTCTATCAATTTGCCAGAATGCTTGACGTTTGCGATGACAAAAACAACTGCCAGCACATCCCCATAGACAAGGTCCTTTACTGTAAGAAAAATGGGAATGAAACAGAAATCCACACGATTGATGGCATCAAATACACCCGCTATTGTACTATCAAATACTTGGAGCAACATCTTGGAGACAAAGAGTTTATCCGCATATCCGCCTCCGTTATCGTCCCTTACCAGTACATTGCCTCATGTGACGGAAAGGCTGTGACCCTGAAGAACCTGTCTCGAACAGAAGTTCCCCTCTCATTCCCATTGGACACCAAAAGAGCCCCTCAGATTGCAGCTGCCATCGATGAATATCTGCACGCTGACATAGAAGAAAAGAACGTGTTACAGCCGGAAAGCGAAGAAGAAAAAGGCAAAAAAGGCCCGTCTGTTCCGCCGAAAGAGAAGCTCGATGCTGTACTCAACTACATCAAAGAGCATCCCGGTTGCCGCTCCACGGAACTCATTTCCCACACCTCCTATTCGCAGACCACCATGGATCGCTGCCTCTTTGAACTCAAGAAGAAAGGGCTTATCGAATACACCGGCAGCAAAAAGAGAGGAGGGTACTTTATTCTTAATTCATAATGCATAATGCATAATTACGGGGAACTCGGAAGGGTTCCCCGTTTAAGTTAGTAGTTACGCGCAGGCGACGTTGCGATAGAGTTTAGCACAATAGTTAATGATGTCGTTTGCCATGTCGAAACCGCCTTCACAGGTCTTCTTGTTTTTCGTTCCGTCGTAGCCCATGTGCAAGTGCATGGTTTCATAGCCCGTGTTGACAAGCTGCAACAGTCTTCCATCGCGCTGGGCGGCGGCCTTTCTATACTTTTCGATTGATGGACGGCCTTTACCTTGGCGCACATTCAGCACGGCATCCAATGCTATCAAACAGCCTTTCCATAATGTGTCACCCGCAATTCGGACATACTTCTTGTCTAAATATAACTTAGTTACGGGATCATACTTGGACTTTTGTATGATCTCTTGCGCGTTGGCCACATAACGCCGTGCCTCTTCGATGGGGTTACTTTGTTCCATAATTTTTGAATTTTTAATACAGCGGCAAAAATAATATTTTCCCCAATACGAAAATTATTTTTGAAAAATATTTTTTATTTTCATTTCTTTACAATTAACTGTTAATTTCTAATGGTGAAAGCTATAATTATCGCTTCATTTGCAATATCATCTGGTAGAATTCGCTTTCGCGCATTTTTCTCATGACATCTTCTTTGGTGTTTTGTTCCCAAGACTTATTCGGATACCGGATCTCCACGCCCAACCATCGGATGCAATAGCGTTCGTAGTCGCCGTAATCCGAGGTGAACGTCTTCAGATAGACGCCATCGATGGATTTCTCCAACTTTTTGAGCAACTTTGGCTTCCCTTTCAGCAGTTTCTCCAATTCGGCGATGATTTTCGAATTATCCGCCAATCCAGAGTCGAAAACCTGCGGAAGGAGCTTTCCGATGGCCTTGTCGGGTTGTCCGAGCTTCTGGTAGATGTCGGCATAGCGCAGAGCGGTCCGGATATAGTACTCAGCGTAGGCATTGCCGCAAGTGCTTATGTACTTATAAACAGTGTCGGAGAGCGCAAGGTAATGCAGCGCGGAGTCGTATTGTCCCAACTCGTAATAGCAATCGCTGATCTGGGTCGCCGCTCTGTGCCGAAAATTGGTGTAAGGATCGGCCATGATGTCACCGCCCAACGGCTCAAGCTCGTTATGTCCCCCGTTCAGCAGCTTGGTGTAGGCATCCACCGACTCCTGATACTTTCTCTGCAAGAAATAGACATAACCTACATTATGCAACGCTCTCGGATAGAGTTCGTTGCGAGGATGATTCTCCACGATGTAGAGATATCCTTCCAACGCCTTGTCCATATCGCCTTCGTTAAAATATCGGGTAGCCTCTTGGAAATAGTCGGAAGGCATTTTCTGTCCGAAAGCAACAACACCGAACAACAACAGAGATAATATCAGCTTGATTTTCATAATGTCACAATAAATTGATAGATAGCATTGTTTCTCATTCCATAAAATGACACTTGCTGAGCGTCAAGGTATCCTTTTCTGGGAAAGACCTTGTCCACATCATGTATTTCTCTACAAATCCGACCGTTCACAACCAGTTGGTAGTCCTCTTTGCCCACTTTCAGAACCGCAAAATAGCCGTGCTCATTGTACACGCCCTCCACGACATTTCCGTTTCCCGAATCGCCCCATGATGGATAATCCGCAAGGGGCGGCAATGGCTCGGAGAGCTGACCATCCAGCACAAAATAGCCATAGTCTCCATAGTTGAGACAAACGAGTGAATGACCGTTTTCCAGTGGCTTGGAAGCATAATTACGCGGCAACACATGATCCCAAGGCTGTACTGTGATCGTCCCCGATACATGTATCGGTTTGAATAGCAACTCGTTATCCCTATACAAATAGACAGTATCGTCCGTCTTGAAATAATGCAATGAACTGCCTTGGGGTGAAATATAGATCGGCATCGCCCGGACACCGTATTTCGAAAGCGGCTCTTCGACTTTAACATTGTCCACCACCTTGTATAGGTAGTAATCCTTGATTCCGAAATAGGCAAAATGTCCATTGGTGTCCATCGTAGGATTATATATCCCATCAAAATCAACAGGATAATCCTTGCCGTTCACATTCAAATAGAGCTGTTTGTCTATTTCATAGGTATAGAATGCATTCCTGCTGTCAACAAGTGTGATGTTTTTGAAGCTCTCTATGCCCTTGCGCAATCGTCCGTTCAGCAAAAGATAGTCGGGTCCGCAATCGTCGCCATTGAAATAGTACGCGCCACTTTCCGTCAGGGCTGAGTTCCAAGTAGATCTGACATAATCAAATACAGTGTCTTGGGTATGGATAAAGAACATATAGTCGTACTTCCCGACAGGATTCTCGGGTTTATAACACGTAGCATAAACATAATCCCCTTTGTCGTTGATAGCCAAGGCGTTAAAATGACGGTCGGAAGTGTCGACAGGTTGGTCATTGACGTAAAGCACAAAACGGCCATTCTGCTCCAGATAATAGATCACGTTGCCATTTTCACTGAAATCCACCCAATCTTCATTCTCCAGATCAAACTTTTTGATGCTTTCGAGGGGTGAAGAATAGACCAAGCGGCCGTCAAGATAGAAAAAGGCGGTGTCGTTGCGGACCGACGTGTTCGCGAAATGCTGACGGGTGTTTCCAGAGAGATACCCTCGCACCTTTCCAGCAATCGGGCCGTAGAAATATGGTGCACCTTCATTCATAACATAAAGAAAATCAGCATCTTTCTGATTGCACAAACGCAGGTACCGACTATTGCAGCCTTTGCTGTAACCACTTCCGTCATAGCAGAGGCCCTCGATCGGTGCTTTGCTCGCGACCACCGTTCGATTGCCGTCTTTGCTCACGCAGAAGCAGTAGTTCCCGTCACGGTCAAATGAAAACATATGATTGTACAGTTCTATTTCGTCAGCTGTCCCCGAGGAGTCAGCCCACAAAAGCCTTTCCGTGAGGGTTTGTCCCTGCAGGGCAAGCGTTGCGAGCGCAAAAAGGAGCAGAAAAAACTTTTTCATAATCCGCGGTTTAATGATGCCGCGAAGATACAAAATTATTTTTTGTACTTTTGCGCTTTCAAAATAAACATCATTATGGCCAGTATTAAAGATATAATCAACTCCGCCGGTTACAAGGCGTTTATGAAAAAACTGCTGGTTTATGCATTGATTGTCTTCGGATTAGGCATTGTCTTTTTGCTATGCAAATTGCCCGGCGGCAACGTGATGACCATGATCGGCGGCAGCACCCTCGTCTGTTGGATGCTGCTTTTCATCATCGGAAAAATCGTGAACAATAATTCGTAATGGATAATTCGTTCGACCCCAGGGTTGTGGCGCCCGTTCCTTGCACCTTACCCTTGGCTACCGAGCTCTTGCCCCTAACGGGGCCGTTCAAGGAAGAAACCTGAAACTTGAAACTATGAACCAGTATCTCTCTCTCCCCTCCCCCTGCTACATCCTCTCCGAAGAGGCTCTGTTGGCAAACCTGCAGCTGCTGGACCTCGTGCAGAAAGAGGCCGGCGTGAAGATCATCTGCGCGCTCAAGGGCTACGCCTTCTGGCCGTCGTTCCCGCTCATCAACGAGTGGCTGAGCGGCGCCACCGCCAGCTCCGTGAACGAGGCGCGGCTCATCGCCGAGGAGATGGGCTGCGAGGCGCATACCTACGCGCCCGTCTATACCGACAACGATTTCGAGCAGCTGCTGATGTACAGCAGTCACCTGACGTTCAACTCGTTGGGACAGTACGAGCGGTTCCGCGAGCAGGCCGCTGCCTTTCCCAAAAAGGTCTCGCTCGGTCTGCGCATCAACCCCGAATATTCGGAAATCGAGACCGACCTCTACAACCCCGCTGTACCGGGCTCGCGCCTGGGCATCCTGCGCGACGATATGCCCGACACGCTGCCCGAAGGCATCGAGGGACTGCACTTTCACGTGCTCTGCGAGAACGACAGCTACGCCCTCGAACGCTGTCTGAAGGCCACGGAGGAGAAGTTCTCCGACCTCATCAAGCAGTGTAAATGGTTCAATATGGGTGGCGGGCACCACATCACCCGCGCCGACTACGACATCCCGCACCTCATCGGGCTGCTGCAGGACTTCCGCAGCCGCTACCCGAACTTGGAGGAGGTCATCCTCGAGCCAGGCGAGGCCGTGGGTTGGCAGACCGGCGTGCTCACCTCCACCGTGGAGGATATCGTGGAGAACAAGGGCATCAAAATCGCGATGCTCAACGTCTCTTTCGCCTGCCACATGCCCGACTGTCTGGAAATGCCCTACAAGCCGACGGTGCTAGGTGCCACCGAACCCGACGAGAACAGCAAGCACGTCTATCGTCTGGGCGGCTGCTCCTGTCTAGCCGGCGACTTCATCGGCATGGGCGACTTCGCCTTCCCCGAACCGTTGGAAATCGGCGACCGCATTGTCTTCGACGACATGATCCACTACACGATGGTGAAGACCACCTTTTTCAACGGGGTGGCGCACCCCGCCATCGGGGTCATCCACACAGACGGCAATTTCGAAATGTTGGCGCAACCCGGGGACTATGCTTCGTACAAGGCGAAGTTGGGATAATTCAGAATTATGAATTAAGAATGATGAATAAAGAGGATAGAGGGAGGAAGAAGTAGAAGGTAAATTATAACAAGAAATGGCATTTACATTGAAAATACGGGAAAACGGTTCGCAGCAGGAGGTTTTCGACCCCGTGCGGCAGAAGTGGGTCGTGATGACCCCCGAAGAGCGCGTGCGGCAGGTCTTCATCCTCTACCTGCTAAACGTCAAGGGATTGCCACTCTCGCACCTCTCGGTGGAGCACGCTGTGACCGTCAACGGGATGACCCAGCGTTACGACCTTGTGGTCTTCGACGACGATCTGAACCCGTATATGGTGGTCGAGTGCAAGGCCCCGCACATAAAGCTCACGCAAAAGGTCGTGGAGCAGGCCGGCCGCTACAACAGCATCCTGAAGGCACCGCTGCTGTGCGTCACGAACGGGGTGGAACAGAGGGTGTTTGAGATCGACTTTGAGGATAAGAGGATAAGAGAATTGGAGGATAAGAAAGCGATGAAAAGCGATGAAAGGACGATGAAGGGGCGATGAAAAGCGATGAAAAGCGATGAAAAGCGATGAAAAGCGATGAAGGACGACACCAGGGGAAATGCCCCCTATCGCAACATCCGTCGGGAATACTCTTGTCCCACTATTTCTGTAGGTTTGGATTTTCTGGGGTTGAGTGTCCAGCGGGGCATATTGTCGATGATGCGGTAAAAGGCTTCGCTCATCCGCCAATCTTCATCATTATCCCGGTCATATCGCAACCATACACCCACGACTTCCCCTTCTTGGTTGATTTGCAACAAAAAGGAGTTTTCTTTGGATTTAAAACGACTATTCTTCTTATTTTCTTTGGCAATGATCCTTGCCTCGATGTCATTCTTTTTCAATCGCTCCTGCTTTGCCTTTTCTTTGAACCAAGCCCGCAATTCCGGGTTCTTTTTCAGCTCTTTATGTAAATAGGATCTCAGCGTGCCATACTCGGAAGGGAAACGCCAAAGGTTTCGGGTGATTTTAATCATCGCCGACGAAGTCCCTTGCCATAAAAATTCTGGTGGAGTGAATTCGATACTCACTGTATCTATCTGAGCCTCAAGATCGCTGTCGGTTTTCGTCGTATCCACCACCACAGGTATAATCCCCATCATTGGCGGAATCGTATCGCATTGCCGGATTTGACTATCCGCAGGCGCGCTTACTGGCTGTGCGGTAGCCTGTCCCGCCATCGACACCGCCGCCACCGCAATTCCCGCCACCGCCACTGCCTTGCCGAGGCTCTTGCGTTTGGAAAGTTCGCGTTCGAGATAGCGCACCTCCGACTCGCAATAGGGACACGTGCCCGCGCAGTCGCCCGTGTGCGTGCACTCGCGCTCCTGCAACGGGATACCATTGGCGTCGGCGATCTTCCGCCGCACCTCTTTCAGGACTTTGCATGTGGTTTTGCCTCGGGACATTGTTCGGGATTATTTGAGTGGGCGAAAATACAAAAATCACACTAACCGCACCTGCTTCAACGTATCCGCAAATCTGCTGATGCCATCTTGGATGCGCTGAACGGTTTTGGCCGTTGGGCGACTTTTTCCCGTGGCGTAATGGCTGAGCTGGTGACGGTTGATGCCCGTGATGGTCTGCAAATCCGCAAGGTTCAGCCGACCGTTGATATATTGCAGAAAGCTGGCCGTGTCGAACTTGTACTCGAACGACATCTCCGGCAATGTGGGGAGCATCTCCTTGGCCTCGCTGTAAGAGTTCCGCAAATCCGACATGGTTTCTTCCACCGTCTTTCCCATTCCAATGAACCCCACCTTTTGGTTATGCTGCGGCACAGCAGTAAACGTGCCGTCGTCGTTTCTCTCTATGATTACCATTATCTTTTCCATATATCAATTATTTTGGCTATCTAAATTTAACTCCCGACTGGTCTTTCAAATATCGCAACAATTCCTTCCCTACATCAGCCGTCATGTGGCGCGGCACTTGAAAACGCTGTTCCGTGATCGGACTCCACCACCATTCATGGTTCTTACCGTCAGATTCGAAGTAACATCCTGCTGCACGCAATTTCCTTTTCAATTCGGTTATTTTCATCGTTTTACTTTGTTTAAACAGATGCTGCAAAAATACACAAACGAATATTGATAAAAATATCCTTTTGTATATTTTTATCAACAGGGTTATCAACAAAACAGGTGATTCAACGTAATATAGAATGTGGCAACGAAATTATCTCTATTTGATATGGTGAAGGGTAATCCTTGTCATTATGCTCCCATCTAGGCATTCCTATGAAAATATGAGACAACTCGTCCATCATAATAAGGTCGTCATCTGTTGGATTCTTCAAAAACTCAAAAACATGAGCAGCCGTCACTCGTCCATCATCATCCAAAAACAAGGTTATTTGTTCTTTCTTTGGGATGATCCTATCATAATACCAACGTTCGCTTTTAGGAATCGCTTTCTTAGAATCTCTATCGGATTTACTCTGTTTAGGACTTTCTGTTTGAAGTTTGTCATCAATCCACTGTCGCAAAGCAGGGTTCTTATTAATTTCCTTTTTTACGTATGATTTCACAGAGCCATATTCTCGCGGAAAACGCCACTCTTGCCGATGAGGAGCCTTCCAAGGACGTACTCTGATCGTCTCACCCATCATAGGAGGATTGTCATTTGACATGATCAAATTCACATCTGACAACGCGATAGTATCTGGCACTGTAGTATTCTCCGGTGTCTGCGCCATCGCGGGCATCACCGCCACCACCGCGATTCCCGCCACCGCGACGGCCTTGCCGAGGGCGCGGCGCTTCGACAGCTCGCGTTCGAGGTAGCGCACCTCCGACTCGCAGTAGGGGCACGTGCCCGCACAGTCGCCCGTGTGGGTGCACTCGCGCTCCTGCAGCGGGATGTCGTTGGCGTCGGCAATCTTCCGCCGCACCTCCTTCAGCTCTTTGCATGTGGTTTTTCCTCAAAGGAACTTTCCCGACAATACCGCACTTTGAAAAAAATGTATATTTGCATCCTATAAAATCATCACCTATGAAGAATAAAATCCTCCGGTACACGCTCATTTTCGCTGTCTCATTTGGGCTTTTCGTCATGTACAACCTTGCATCCGGAATTAGGATGACATACGCAATTTACAGGGAAGCCACCATGTCCAGCTTTTGTTTCACCATTCTGTGGGGCGTGGTCGTGGAGAGGAGCCGCAAAAAACGCGAATCCGAAGAAAAGGATATAGACATGGATTTTTTCGACCCTCAGGGAGTCCCCAACAGCATTGATGAGATGGTGCGGAAGTACGGCGAACCGGATGCCATCATCGTCACCGACGGCACGCGCGGGATGGCCCCCAACTGCACCGTTCTGGTCTATGACCACGGCGGAATCGATGACAAAGGATTCATTAGCTATGACAATCTTCAAATCAACAAAGTGGATATCACAGACATCACCTTCCACCGCGACGAACGACCTCTATACCATATTCAAGATTTCACATTTCCCGAGAAGTACGAAATCATGCTGAACACCACCGACGACGAGCATCCGAAAGTGTTCATCAAAGCCGGACACGATTTGGAACTCGCCAAGGAGAGTGCACTGGAACTGCGCAAACATTTACTCTGCGAATGAATTCCCTCGTCATCACAAATCCCATAATATCATGTCAATGTCTAATCGGAAATACCCTTTTATGCTCGCATTGCTGCTCATCTTGTCCTGCTGGACCGGTATAGCGCAACCCGGCGGCGGACTGCAGATCTCCGTTACGCCCGACACGCGCATGACCGGCCGGTCGAACCACCGAGAGGTGCTGATGCGCATACAGGTGGTGCGCGGCGCGGAGACACCGGAAGCGGAACTTAACTCCTTGACCATAAACCTTCAAGGCACAGAGGCGGGAGATGTCCGCATCTTGGAAGTACTCTCTACCGGAGACTCCCCGGCGCCCACTCGCCTCGGACCGCAAAGTGTGTTGCAGGAGAACACCACTTATGATCCGCCACGGGAACAGCCCCGGCCCTTACAAACTGTGCTGGTCAAAGACTTGAAACCATCTTTCTCCGAAGATGTCAACATTCCCTTGCATTTTCGTCTCTCAACGGACACCACCTATCTCTGGATCACCGCCGACATCACCGACACCGCCCAAGAAGGCAACCGTATAGTCTTGACATTAAAAGATTTACGAACCAACAAAGAGTTCTACCCGATTGACATAACGTCCGAAAGAGAGATTCTGCTGCGCCGGAAGGTGCTCTACCAACCCGGCGACTTCGACTCGCAGTTTTTCCGCATCCCCGCTCTCATCACCGCCAAGGACGGCAGTTTGGTGGCCGCCTGCGACCGCCGCAAATACAGCAATGCCGACCTCCCCGAGGACATCGACATCATCCTCAACCGCAGCACTGACGGTGGCCGATTCTGGTCGGGGCCGCAGTTCCTCGCCGTCGGAAGAGGCAAGGGGCAGGGGTTCGGCGACTGTGCCTTGGCGCACACCCGCGACGAGGGCGGGCTGATAGCAGTATATCCGGGCGGTGTCGGCTTCTGGCAGTCGCGACCCGACGAGCCGCTCCGCATCTACTGCCGGCGCAGCACCGACAACGGTCTTTCCTGGTCGCCCGCCGTCGATATCACCCACTATCTCTACGGTCCCGACTGCGTAGATTCCGTTCGCCGACAATGGTGGGGGGCTTTCTGCGCTTCCGGCAACGGGCTGCTCACTTCCACTGGTCGCATTCTATTCGTGGCCGCTGTGCGTGAGGGCGAGGCTTGGTCGGCGAACGACTACGTGCTCTACTCCGACGACAACGGCGAGACCTGGCAATGCTCGCAACGTGCCTGCAAGGGTGGAGACGAGGCCAAGGTGGTGGAACTCCGCGACGGCCGCATCCTGATGAGCATCCGCCACAACGGCGAGCGGTGGTTCAACATCTCCGAAGACGGCGGCGTCACCTGGCACGACACGGTCTTCGCGACGAACTTCCCTGCCGCCCCAGCCTGCAACGGCGACATCCTCCGCTACGACCGCCAAGACGGCACCAGCGTGCTGCTCCACTCCCTGCCTTTGGGCGACAAACGGGAAAACGTGGCGGTGATGCTCAGCTATGACGAGGGCAAAAGCTGGTCCATCGGGCGCGTGATTGTGCCCTATAGCGCGGCCTACTCCTCCCTTTGCATCCTCCCCGACGGCACCATCGGCATGTACGTGGAGGAGGATCCCAACGGCGGCGACACCTACGAAATGGGGTTTTATAATTTCACGCTGGAGTGGCTGATGGAGAAGTAAACTATGTAAAAAAATATTTGCATTTTACATGCAATAGTATTGCAAAAAACTGTATTTTTGCAGTCAAAATTATTATTATGACAGCTTATACTATTCGTATTGATAACGAGACCAAAAGTCAATTTGATTTGCTATGCAAACGGCTTGGATTGAGCGTTTCCACAGCATTTAACTTATTCATTAAAAAATCTTTACGCGAACAGGCCATTCCATTCCGAATTGACCTCAATTCTTCCAGCATGGTGATGGAAAACGCAAAGAGAGCAATCGAAGAAATGCGTGCCAATAGCGCACGAAATGGCCTTTCAGAAATGAGTTTAGAAGAAATCAACGAAGAAATCAGACTTTCAAGAGAAGCGAAGTAGCCTTATCTAAAGAAGATGCTTATCTTGTGACAGGTAATCTCAAACATTTTCCACATGTCAGCAAAGTGGTATCGCCTACTGAAATGTTGGAAATCATTTATTTAGGAAAAGATTAATGAAACCTGTATAATCGTATTATAGTTTATAAAACTATGCAAATAAAACAACGCGTATTTAAGTGGACATTACCTTTTCTTTTCATGGCCATGTCGCTCCCCGGCTACGCCATCGACGGGATTCTGATTCAAACCATCGACTATACGGTCAGACAGAAGTGGGTGTGCACCAACAGTTCCGCCGTCGCCATCATCCCTACTACCGACACAGTATTCCCGGAGCAGACGCTGTACATTGCGGCCATCGCTTGTGATTACCAAATGGACAAAAAGGGATACACCGATATAGTCTATTCTGTGCGGATTCTGAGTCCCGACAATTCTATATACACCGTAGTGGACAGTTTGCCTTTGATTAATGGGAAGGTGAAAGATCCGCATTTGTTCCAAATGAGCAGGGGTTTTGTCAATCTTTCGTTTGAAAAGAGCGATCCGCTTGGAACTTATCAAATCGAAGTGCTCATTATTGACAAAATAGCCAACAAAACCAAACGGTTGGAATCACAGGTCGTGCTAAAGGGACTTCCTCCATACGACCACTATCTCGTCACCGACAACAATAATTTCGAACAACGGACATACCATTATTACCTGAATCCGCATCCTGAAAGGGCAACCGCCGATTATTTGTATGCATATCAGAAGTATAGCGATAATGAAACCGCGTTTATCCCATTATTGGGCTTCATGGTGGAAGTCTTTCAGCACAACCGTTTCCTCTATCCGCAATTGTATGAGAATCAAGAAGACACTTTCGCTATTAACCTGCTGATGTATTGTTTGGGAATCGAGAATCCTACATTTGACCAATCCATGGAAGAGGAGGTGACATTTGTTATGGACGCACTTAAGGCGACTCTTTTCCCCGAACTTGGAGGTTCCATCACAGATCCTGTACAATTGGACATCCTTTGGGCTAAATTCATGGCTTCAGGCGGATATGAACCTGTGAAAATATTAATTCAAACGCTCGATTATGCCAAATACAAAGGCTCTTTCAAGAAGGTAAAGTGGGCAGACGGTTTGGAGAATATACCCGAAAAGAAGGTTCAAAATGCCATAAATGAAATGATTTACAACGCACTGACATGGTCCATGCGCAGCAATTGCGAACAACATCCATTGGTTTTGCAATATTGCCAATGGGCCTTGAAAAACGAAAAGCTGTCAGGTCTTCAACGCAAAGAGCTCAAGAAGATTCTTTCTTCCCTAGACACCAAATAAAGGTAGGGGCGTATGCGACACGCCCCTACCCTATTGCCTTACCGCATCTCCGCGTGCTGTTTCACGCGTTTTTTGTCCTTGAACCAAAGGCCATAGACTTCACTGACGTTACCAGCGGTAATGAAGGCTTTAATCTCTTCTTTACCAATGTATTCCATCAGTTTGGAAAATTCATCTTTCGTGAGCAGGGTCTCCAGCTCGATGGACTTCTCGTTGGTATAGCCACCGATAACCTCATACAGCGTGCAACCACGCACGAGGTCGTCGATGATGTAGCGACGGATGCGGTCCCAATCCTTGGAAACGATGCAGACACGCTTGCGATTGTTGAGGTTGGCAGTAAAATAATCGACCACCAGACCGTTGATCCAGGTGCCCAACAAACCAATGACCACCATGCGGAACGGGTTGATGGCGAAGGCGGTACAGCAGATGCACGCGCCTGCAATGCTCACCGATTTGCCGATGTCAAAGTGCAGGTACTTGTTAACGATCTTGGCCAGAATGTCCAACCCACCGGTGGAGGCGTTGATGGAGAACAGCACCGCCTGCGACGCACTAAGCAACAACACGAAACAGCAGAGATCGAACCAAATGTCACCCATGACGGAAGTGGTTCCCTCCGACAGGAACATTGTGTAGGGAACATACTTCTCCAACAGAGCCATCAACGGACCTAAAATCAGAGCCGTATAGACGGTCTTGATGCCGAACTCCTTACCAATCAAGAAATACGCCAACACCAAAAGGATGGCGTTCACCACCAGGATCACCGTGGAGACCGGCAGCGCGACCCCGAACAACTGCTCGGAAACGCCGCTGATCACGATGGAGAGACCCGAAATGGTACCGATGATCAGCTTGCTCGGCACCAGGAAATAATAGACCGCGATGGCGGTAATCAGCATACCGACGGTCATGATAATCAGTTCTACCCAGAACTTCTTGGACTTTAATACATCAAGAATTTTTTCCATATTGTTTTAACTTTGACTATTGGCTATTAGCTATTGGCAGTTAGCAGTTAGTAGTTAGCAGTTAGCAGTTGACCTAGACTTAACTTAAACTTAAAACTTAAACTTAAACTTAGACTTAGACATAAACTGTAAACCGTAAACTGTAAACCCTACTCCCTATTCCCTATCTCTTCACAAACCTCTTCGTCACCACACCTTGATCCGTCGTTACACGCACGAAATACATGCCTGCGGCAAGCCCGGAAACGTTGATTTGTGCGGTTTGCGGAGACGTGGCGCGCAACGTCTCTGCAGTGCGGATAACCTTACCATAAACATCGTACAACTCCATATTGGTCACCGCCCATTCTTCATTCTTCATTCTACATTCAACATTAATGACCTCTGTAGCGGGGTTGGGATAGACGCTGAAACTTTCTGCCAGTTGATTATCCTCAATTCCGGCATCAAAGAAGTGGACGTGGAAGGTGAGGTGATCTCCGTGGTCGTATATGTCCGTAATTTCGAAGCTGGATTCAGGGGTGCCATCGGTGAGATAGGGATGCGGGTTGGTGGACGGACCGAATGAAGTACGCCCCACGAGCTGACTGAAATGCGCATTATCAATGTCTCCATTAACGGTATCGATAGTGCTGCCCGGACGGAAAATCCAATACTGGTGCGCCTGATTGTAGAAATCGAAGAAGGAGTTGGCAAACAAACCCTTGTAGTCCAACGTGACCGTGTCGTTCCAACGCGCCACCAACAAACCAGAACCAGGAATACCCTCTTCGAAAAGGTCGTTCTGGTTGCGGTATTCCAGCACATACCACTGCGTAGGGTCTATGTGCGACTTGATGTAGTAGCAGTTTTGCGACGGACTAGAGCCGACGCTCAGCAACGTGTAATCGCCGTCCTCGGTAATTTCAACAGGGTCGTCCGACACGTGCAGGATCTTATTCCTGTAAATGGCCGCTGTTTGGTTGAGGGAACTGCCGTAACACATCATGTCCCAAGCGCCAGCAGGAGTGACCTCGTCGTAATACATATAATGGTAAAGGTCCGGAAGATCCAACGAATGTCCCATTTCATGACGGAAAACAAGGGCGTTGAACAAGGTAGAATCCGCACCCTCAAACTCGAAATTGAACGTATATATTTTTTGTCCATTGATACGCGGTTCATAATCAAGAGAGTCATACGGAAAATACTCCATGTGAGGCCAAAGGATGGAGGCCCATGCGCCTGTGCCTCCTTTCACAACGAAACTGACATTGTCAACCATACCATCATCGTTGCCGTCCAAATCGACCGTGGCGTCCACCAAGCCCACGGAATCCACGTAGCTCACAATTCTGCCTAACAGCTCTGCCTCTCGCATGGAAACACCCATGAAAGGATTCGGCTCCGTGTAACCCATTGGGTTTGAAGGACTATACGGTTCGAAATAGCCTCGTGGATAGGGATCTTGGTAAGATATTATCACCCCGTTTTGGACATTATTCGTGTAAACGGTGTTGTAATGTATTCTCCCGTATGTCATTACATCGTAAAAATTATAGACACTGAGGTAACCAGGCGTTTTACCATTAAACATCGTATCAATTGACGCAAACGAATGGTCGATTTCCGCATCATCCGCGAAACGGACGAAAAGGACCAAATTGGTCAGTTCAGTGGCGGACTGCGCCATCACCACAATGGGCGCGAACACACACAACACATTGACTAACAATATAACAAGTGCTTTTTTCATATTTTATTGATTATTTATCATCAAAATGACAAAATTGATTAACGGGTGCTATTATTTCCGCAGAGGTTCCCTTCGCCCACTTTTACATACCAATAGTTCCTCCTCCCCAAAAACCATAAACCCTAAACCATAAACCCTAAACCTTAAACCCTAAACCCAAAACCTTAAACCCAAAACCTTAAACCCAAAACCTTAAACCCAAAACCTTAAACCCAAAACCTTAAACTCTAAACCCAAAACCTTAAACTCTAAACCCTAAACCTTAAACTCTAAACCCTAAACCCTAAACTCTAAACTCTAAACCCTAAACCCTAAACTCTAAACCCTATCTCTTCACAAACCTCTTCGTCAGCACACCTTTATCCGTCGTCACACGCACGAAATACATGCCTGCGGCGAGACCGGAAACGTTGATTTGCGCGGTTTGCGGAGACGTGGCGCGCAACGTCTCCGCAGTGCGGATAACCTTACCATAAACATCGTACACCTCCATATTGGTCACCGCCCATTCTTCATTCTGCATTCTACATTCCACATTAACGACCTCGGTGGCGGGATTGGGATAGACGATGATACTCTCTGCCAGTTGATTATCCTCAATTCCGGCATCAAAGAAGTGGACGTGGAAAGTGAGGCTGTCGCCGTGGTCGTAGATACCCGTGATCTTAAAACAGGTCTCGGGTGTTCCGTCTGTCAAATACGGATGCGGGTCTGTGGTCGGACCGAAAGAAGTACGACCCACGAGCTGACTGAAATGAGCTCTGTCTATCAAACCATTTTCAATATCACTGCTGCTTCCCGGACGGAAAATCCAGTACTGATGGGCTCTATTGTAGAAATCAAAGAAGCCATTAGTGTATAAGCCCTCGTAATTGAGAGGAACCGTGTCGTTCCAACGGGCAACAATCAACCCCGACCCCGGAATAGACTCATCAAAAAGGTCGTTCCGGCTCCGATATTCGAGCACATACCACTGGGTTGGGTCAATATGGGACTTGATGTAGTAGCAATTGCGCGACGGGCTGGAGCCAACACTCAACAACGTGTAGTCACCGCTCTCCGTGATCTCAATCGGGTCGTCAGAAACATGCAAAATCTTGTTTTTAAAGATGGCCGCTGTATGGTTGTTTCCTGTATTCGAGCACATCATATCCCAATCTCCAGCAGGCGTAACATCTTGGTAATTAATATAATGATACAAATCAGGAAGGCTCAAAGAATGTCCCATTTCATGGCGGAACACATGAGGTGTGAAATAAGAAACAGAGCCTTCGAACTCAAAATTGAACGTATTAAGTTTCAAACCATTGATACGAGGTTCATAATCAAGCGAATCGTACGGGAAAAACTCCATGTGAGGCCAAAGGATGGAGGCCCATGCGCCTGTGCCGCCTTTCACAACGAAACTGACATTGTCAACCATACCATCATCGTTGCCGTCCAAATCGACCGTGGCGTCCACCAAGCCCACGGAATCCACGTAGCTCACAATTCTGCCTAACAGCTCTGCCTCTCGCATGGAAACACCCATGAAAGGATTCGGCTCCGTGTAACCCATTGGGTTTGAAGGACTATACGGTTCGAAATAGCCTCGTGGATAGGGATCTTGGTAAGATATTATCACCCCGTTTTGGACATTATTCGTGTAAACGGTGTTGTAGTGTATTTTACCGTATGACATCACATCATAGAAATTATAAACACTGAGGTAACCGGGCGTTCTCCCATTAAACATCGAGTCTATGGGTGCTAAAGGGCGATTGATTTCCGCATCATCCGCAAAACGGACAAAAACGACCAAATTGGTCAATTCGGCGGCATTCTGCGCCATTACGACAACCGGCACTGCCACCCATAAAATGTTGATTAACAACGCAACGAATATTTTTTTCATATTATTATTGATTTATGTATTTCCAAATGAATAAAAACCGATCAACAAACAAAAGTTGTTTTTTTCTAGCCTTCCCGCCACCATCTATAATATGCCATCCTCTCTAAGCTCCAAAAGAAGTATAATATAATAACCACTCAACCCTAAACTCTAAACCCTAAACTCTCAACCCTAAACCCTACAACTCCTTCCTCAACCTTGCCACAGGGATACTCATCTGTTCGCGGTACTTCGCAACGGTGCGGCGGGCGATGTTATAACCTTTCTCCTGTAACATGGAACAAATCTTATCGTCAGACAGCGGTTTTCTCTTGTCTTCGGCGGAAATGAGGTCGCCCAACATCTTCTTAATCTCTTTGGAAGAGACATCGTCGTCGTTTACAGCCTCGGAGAAGAGATGCTTAAGCGGGACAATGCCGAAGTCTGTCTGCACATACTTGCTGTTCGACACGCGCGAGATGGTCGAGATATCCGCGCCAACCTCCTGCGCTATCGTTTTGAGTATCATTGGTTTAAGATCCTTATCATCACCCGACATGAAATAGTCACGTTGATGCTGCATGATGGCATACATCGTGTTGTAGAGCAACATCTCGCGCAACGACAAAGTTTTGATAAACTGCATTCCATCATCGACATATTTCTTCATGAAACGCTCAGCCTCTGACTTCCGACGATCGTACTCTTCTTTAGAGAGGAAACGATATTCATTACTGAACTCCTTGTTAATCCGCACCTTAGGAACATATTGGTTGTTCAAGGTCAGCGTCAATTTTCCATCCTGATTGGTAATGGTAAAATCAGGAATGATGATTTCGGCATTTTTCAATAATGGGGCATCCTGAGAGACTGGACGCGGATCCAGTTTTTGGATGACCTCCAAAGCAGCCTTCAACTCCTCATCTGCGAGTTCCATCGCAGACAATATCTTATCGTAGTGTCTTTTCGTCAGCAGATCAAAATATTGGGTGATGATCACGCGGGCATACGTGTGCGCGGGCGTTGTCTCCGGCAGACGGTCTAACTGCAGCAAAAGACACTCTTGCAAGTTACGAGCACCGACACCCGGCGGATCCAACTCCTGCACAAAATGGGTCAGTACATACTCCACCTCTTCCACATTTGTCTGAATATATTCGGTGTAGAGCAGTTCGTTCACAATCGCCTGTAAATCAGCCTGTAAATAGCCTGAATCATCTAACGTACCCGTGAGGTAAGTGGCGATTTGTGACTGTTTATCTGTCATTTCCATGGCATCCAACTGCAACTGCCACTGTTCATGCAACGAAGCGTAATAGACATCCGATTTAGGATTGCGCGGGAGCTCGTCAGGGGCGTTCAACTTCGAGATGTAGTTCTCCAACTGCAAGTCGGAGAACCCATCATCGTAGTCGTCATTATCACGATAGTAGTCTTCCTTAAATATTTCATCTTCAGGAAGTTGCTCATTCGAAAGTTCCAAAGGGTCTCCGTTGGCATCATACTCCTCAGATGCGAATTCCTCATGGCTTTCGGTCTCCCCAGCATTTTCATCATAGATTTCCAACGCGGGGTTTTCATCAACGGCATTGCGGATTTCCTGCTCCAAAGAGGCGTAGGGCATCTCCACAAGTCGCATCAATTGCAACGTCAACGGCAAGCCGACTTGCCGTTGGACGTTCTTCTGCTCTAATGTGATTTTATTCTGGGAAGACATATAAACAATTAAAATTCAGCATTTTGTGGTGTACGCGGGAACGGAATCACGTCGCGGATATTAGTCATGCCGGTGACGAAAAGCAGCAGACGTTCGAAACCGAGGCCGAAGCCAGAGTGCGGCGCTGAACCGAACTTGCGCGTATCGAAATACCACCAATATTGCTCTTCCGTCATGCCTAACTCATGGACACGGTTGAGCAGTTTCTGATAGTCCGCCTCACGCTCGGAACCACCGATGATTTCGCCGATGGTCGGGAAGAGCACATCCATAGCGCGAACAGTCTTGCCGTCGTCGTTCTGCTTCATGTAGAACGCCTTGATTTCCTTCGGGTAGTCGGTCAGGATTACCGGTTTTTTGAAGTGATTCTCAACAAGATAGCGTTCGTGTTCAGACTGTAAATCAATACCCCATTTCACAGGATATTCGAATTTTTTCTTAGCCTGCAAGAGGATGTCGATGGCCTCCGTGTAGCCCAAACGCACGAAATCAACCTTGGTAACGGACTCCAAACGAGCGATGAGTTCCTTGTCGAACATGTCGTTGAGGAACTTGAGGTCGTCCATGTTGTTGTCCAACGCATATTGAACGAGATACTTGATGAAATCCTCTGCGAGGTCCATATTGTCCTTGATGTCGTAGAAAGCCATCTCTGGTTCAATCATCCAGAATTCGGCCAAGTGACGCGGTGTATTGCTGTTCTCAGCGCGGAATGTCGGTCCGAAAGTGTAGATATTGCCAAGAGCCATCGCGCCCAGTTCGCCTTCCAGCTGACCAGAAACGGTGAGGTTGGTATGTTTGCCGAAGAAGTCTTGTTTGTAATCAATTTGTCCGTCTTCGGTGCGCGGGATGTTGTTCAGGTCGAAGGTGGTGACATTGAACATCTCGCCAGCGCCCTCCGCATCGGAAGCGGTAATCAACGGGGTATGGAGGTAGAAGAAACCTCTGTCGTTGAAGTATTTATGGATGGCGAAAGCCATGGCGTGGCGCAGACGCAACACACAGCCGAAGTAGTTGGTACGCGGACGCAGGTGAGCAATCTCGCGCAGGAACTCCATGGAATGTCCCTTTTTCTGCAACGGATAAGATTCCGGATCAGCAGAACCGTAAACCTCAATCGTCTCGGCCTGAACCTCCACATTTTGCCCCTTGCCTTGTGACTCTACCAGTTTGCCGGTCACATGGATACAGGAACCGGTGGTGATCTGTTTCAGCAACGCCTCGTCAAACTTGTCGGTATCGGCCACCACCTGCAGGTTGGTGACGATGGAACCGTCGTTGAGGGCGATGAACTGCACGAAGTTGTTGCCGCGTTTGGTACGCACCCAACCCTTCACGTCCACGGGGTTGCCAATACCGACAACCTCGGGAGTTTTAATGATATCTTTAAGTCTAAGTTTGTTCATATTCAATTGATTTACGTTAAATTATTTGTATTGTTATTGGCTGTTGGCTGTTAGCTGTTGGCTATTGGCTGTTGGCTAAAAGCTAAAGATACGCTTGCAACGACTTGCATTTGGCATTATGGCGCAGGCGGCGAATGGCTTTCTCCTTGATTTGGCGGACGCGCTCGCGGGAGAGGTCGAACTTCTCACCGATCTCATCCAGAGTCATCGGGTGCTTGCTGCCCAGACCGTAAAAAAGCTTCAAGATTTCCGCCTCGCGAGAAGGAAGGGTGTCGATGATGGTGCCAAGCTCCTGCTGCAACGATTGGTAAATCAGTTCCTTGTCAGGGGAAACCGTATCTTCGTTGCGAAGCACATCGTACATATTGGTATCGTCGTCGGAAGTAAGACTGGCATCCATGGAAAGGTGTTTCGGGGAGTTCTTCATCGAATCCTTGATTTCCTCTTCGGTCATGCCCAAACGCTCCGCAATTTCAGAGACTTTCGGCTCACGCTGAAGTTCCTGCTCCAGAATGCCCATCGTCTTGTAAATCTTGTTGATGACACCCACTTTGTTCATGGGCAGACGCACGATGCGCGACTGTTCCGCGATGGCTTGCAGAATAGCCTGACGAATCCACCACACGGCGAAAGAGATGAACTTGAAGCCCTTGGTCTCATCAAAACGGTGGGCAGCCTTAATCAATCCAAGATTTCCCTCGTTAATCAGGTCTGACAATGTAATTCCCTGATTCTGATATTGTTTTGCCACTGATACCACAAAACGCAAGTTGGAATTGGTAAGGCGTTCCAACGCATCTTGATCCCCGTTGCGGATTCTACGGGCCAATTCAGCCTCCTCATCCGCCGTCAACAGGGGAACTTTACCAATATCATGCAGGTACTTGTCCAAAGAGGGCGTTTCGCTGCGGTTCGTGACTTGTTTTGTTATTCTTAATTGTCGCATTATCCGAAATTTATAAACGTATTATGTTAACCATCAATCTTTTAGAAATTATAGCCAATACCTAGACCAACCACTTCCTTGAACTGCACGCGAGCGCGGGGACCTTCTCCATACTTACCCCACGCCGGACCATCAATCTTCACCTGATCATAATACTTCAAAGAAGTCATCAAGCTGACACTGAAGACCTTAAGGAAGTTGTAAGTAATAGCCACATCCCAATCGACATCGAAATTGCCGAATTTCTGTCCGTCTTCGTCATGCATACGTGCGGTATAAGGTGTGAACAATGTGAGTGTAGAGATTATCTTGAGATTCTTCACCAGCGTGTAATTGATACCGCCGTTGATGCGGAGACCCATGTTCAGCATCACAGGCTTGTATGTACCGTCATCACGCTTGGAAAGACCATAGCTGGCACGAAGGCTCTCTTCAAGACACGTGGTCATACGGCCTGCCACCGGATAAACACCGATAGTGAATATATCGTTCGGACGATACTCGATACCGAGTGCCAAATCCGTGTAAGAAGGAGACAACCATTGTGAAATCAACTTAGGATCAACAGGATTGCCGGCATCATCCAATGTTCCGGCATCCACTTCTTTGTAGTCCCAACCAGGCGCATATTGCGACCTGAAACTTCCCAACAAGACCGCATAGAACTGTGGATGCATCTGATAACCGACCTTCGTGGTGAAATTGATTTTGTCAGTAGCTTTTCTCCACTTGTATCTCTGATAATCACCAGAGTACATTTCACCAATTTCGGTGTCCAGGTTGCTGTCCCACGTCCATTTGTTTTTCTTGAAAGAGAGGGTCAAATTGGCAAAAACGTAACCGGTCACATTGTTGTTACCGCCCGCTGCCCAGTTAAACAGGCCTGTTTGAGCTGCATTCAGACCCGTAACGCCAGTGAACTTCCAATGTTTGGCACTGTCAATTTCAGCGGATTTCACCTTTGTTTTCAGCGCCTGATCAGCCGCTGTTTTTTCATCTACCTGTGCGTATGCGAACGTAAACGCCATTGCACATGTGCAAAAAAGTAAAAATCTTTTCTTCATAATTTATTATTTGATTTATATTAAACTTCTAAAACACAAGTACTTAAATCGACTACTGGTTCAACTTATGATAGGTTCTCCACCAACGATCCGAGATTTTATCCTCGCAGGCCAGCTGGTAATCACGTTGTGAACAGGGGAGATAATATTGCTGTACTTGCTCTTTATCTTTCTGATAGATAGGCACTACCACCCACCAACGGCCAGACTTCTTACTATGGAAAAAGACCAGTTCATCCAAAGCGCCCGACACCGAGATGTTGAACTGTCGGTAGTCGTTTTTGTTCTTGAACTGCCCGTCATTCTGACGGAAAAGGTAACCTTCCACGAAATACCACAAAATATGGGCAATCATCTGAGAGGTCTGATTGTTGAAGTCGAGGGTCGGGTCATATTCGTAGATGCCAAACGAGGAAAGTTTGTCGCTAAGTCCCACATATTTAGCAATTTGGCAAATTTCTTCGCCATAAAAGCCATTGGAGGAACTATGCGGGCATCCGGGAGCGTCAGGACGGCGCACCGCAGAAATGTCCAACGACACCATATCCGCATTACGGACAATCGGCTCCACCTCTTCGATGTTCATGCGCATAATACCCACGCGGTAGGTCTCAAAGAAGAGACTTTCCATCATATTCACAGATTCCGGGCTATTCATGTAGCTTTGATAGCCGATGTTGGCGTAATTCAGCAGGAAATTGGGCTGTTGAAGTACCATTTTGGTCACATAACCGTCTGAACGAATCGGAGCATTCTCTTCGCCCAGGTCAAAACAGGGGTCGATGGCGACCACATTGGCCACTCGCTCCAAACGCTCATAAGCCCGATAATTGGCAAAAGCCAAATCGTTACTGCCCCCCAAGATAATCGGAATCACCTTATTCTCAACCAGATAGGCAACCACTTCGGAAATCACCTGATAAGTATCCTCAATGGTTTTCCCAATTCGTATATTCCCTAAATCAATGATTTTCACATCCTTACGCCAATTATAAAGCTGATAGAATTGACGGCGAATCTCATCAGGAGCCAACGAACAAGAGGGATTCAGGTAGGCATTCCGCGACTCTGGCACACCGATGATGGCCATGTCCGCCTCCTGAATGTCCAACGGTGCCTCGGGGTCATACATTAATATGTAATGTAGCAACCGGCCTGTCAACGTTTCGGCATCCGGAATGTGCAACGCATCCACAGATACGGGATCAAAATATAATGACAAGTCCATGTTTATGCTTTTTTCCTTCTAACGATACGTTTTTTAGCGGTAGGTGCATTCTCCTGCATAATCTTCAAGCATTCTTGATAGGTCAACTTATTGGCAACCATATCTTTAGGAATTTTGAAATTATCGGTTCCGTTGGTGATATACGGACCATAACGACCGTTCATCACCTTCAAATCGGCATCTTCAGCATAAGAGACGAGCACGTTGCGAGTCTCTTTGTTTTTGATGATGTCTATCGCCGCCTCTTCCGTCAACGTGTCGAGGGAAACGTTCTTGTCCAAGGTGTAATTCTTGCCATCATATTTAATATAAGGGCCGTAACGACCGGCGGCAGCGAGAATTTCCTTGTCCTCGTAATGACCCACCAAATGTGGGGTGCGTTCGGCGGTTTTCTTCATCTTACTCTCTAACAGCTCGATACCACGTTCCAAAGTAATCGTATAAGGATCCTCGTTCTTCGGCACAGACTCAAAAGTGTCCTCGCAACGCACGTAAGGACCAAAACGGCCAACGCCCACAGTCACATCCTTGCCATTCCACTCGCCCAAAGTACGAGGCAGACGGAAGAGGTCAAGAGCCTCCTCCAAAGTGATGCTGTCGATGAACTGGTCGGACTGCAAACGGGCATAACGCGGTTTTGCATCGGCGTAAGATTCGCCAATTTGTACCATCGGACCGTATTTGCCGAGCTTAGCAAACACTTTTTCGTTGGTTTTGGGGTCATAGCCGAGCAAACGCTCCCCGCTGGCTTTGGTCGAATAGTTGATGGCCGTATCCACTTGTTGATGGAAGTCGCCATAGAACTGATGCATCATCTCCTGCCAGTTTGCTTTTCCTTCCGCAATATCGTCGAACTCCTTCTCCACGTCTGCCGTGAAGCCATAGTCCATAATATCCTTGAAATTCTCCTGCAAATAATCATTGACTACAATGCCCACGTCGGTGGGAATCAGTTTATCCTTCTCATAGCCGTATTTTTCCTTCTTGATCTCCTCCTTGATGCCATTTTCGGTGAGCGTGAGGCACACATACTGGCGTTCCTTGCCTTGGCGGGTGGCCTTGCGCACGTACTCGCGCTTCTGGATAGTGGAGATGGTGGGGGCATACGTAGAAGGACGACCGATGCCGAGCTCTTCCAACTTCTTGACGAGGCTCGCCTCCGTGTAGCGCACAGGCGGCTGCGCATAACGCTGCGTAGCAGTGATTTGCTTGGCATTCAATGCTTCACCGACCTCCATAGCCGGCAACATGCCCTTGATTTCTTCGCTTTCATCGTCGCGGGATTCGGTATAGACCTTCAAGAAGCCGGGGAACAGAATCACCTCGCCAGATGCCACGAACTTCTCCGTGCGGCCTTCCACCGGGATGGAAATGGTCGTCTTTTCCGTCTTGGCATCGCTCATCTGAGAAGCGATGGTGCGCTTCCAGATCAGTTCGTACAAATTCTTGGAGAAAGTATCACCAGGGATGGTCTCGCGGGAGACATCGGTCGGGCGGATAGCCTCGTGGGCCTCCTGCGCACCCTTGGACTTCGTCGTGTATTTGCGGGTCTTAGCATACTCCTCACCGTACTTGGCGGCTACCACCTGATGGGCAGAAGCAAGCGCCACATTGGAAAGGTTCACGGAGTCGGTACGCATATAGGTGATGTAACCGGCTTCGTAAAGCTGCTGTGCCACAACCATGGTTTTCGACACGGTGAAACCGAGCTTGCGGGCGGCCTCTTGTTGCAACGTGGAGGTGGTAAACGGTGGTGCCGGACTTTTCTTGCCTGGGGTTTTCTCAACCGCCGCCACATGGAACGACGCGCCTTGACAATGATTCAGCAGGGCTTCTGCTTCCTCGCGGGTGGGGAAACGCTTGTTCAACTCCGCCGATAGCTCGACCTGGGTGTCACGTAACGGATTAAAAACGCCATCCACACGATATGCTGACGAGCTGTTGAACTTCTCAATTTCGTGCTCGCGCTCCACAATGAGTTTCACAGCAACAGACTGCACACGGCCGGCCGACAATGACGGACGGACCTTGCGCCAAAGCACCGGCGACAACTCGAAACCGACCAAGCGGTCCAACACGCGACGAGCCTGCTGAGCGTTTACCAAATCTACATTCAAGGTGCGGGGATTTGCCAACGCCTCTTCAATAGCGGATTTTGTAATTTCATGAAACACAATACGTTTCACTTTTGCAGGATCCATATTGGTCACTTCCATCAAATGCCACGAAATGGCCTCACCCTCGCGGTCATCATCGGTTGCGAGCCAGATGGTGTCGGCCTCTGCCGCCTTCTTTTTGATGTCATTAATCAGTGCTTTCTTGTCGTCCAACACCTCATACTGAGGCTCAAAGTCGTGGGCGATATCAATACCCATGCCTTTGGTGGGGAGGTCGCGCACGTGACCCTTACTGGAAATCACGGTGTAGTCCTTCCCGATGAACTTTTGAATGGTTTTTGCCTTCGCCGGAGACTCGACGATGATTAAGTTTTTGCTCATATAGTATTTACATTTATTTCTTCGTTTATTCTACCATCCCCACACTGCGCTTCGCTTGTGTGGGGTTAATTGCACTTCGTGCGTTTTGTCCCTTCGGGACTGCTCAAGGAAGATGTTTTAAAATATATTCATCATTCATCATTTATCATTCATCATTATATACTCATACCCCAGCATCGCATTGACGGTTTCCCAGTCCTTTTGGCGGATATGCTCTCGGATAAGCGCGGAATGCACGCCCGCGGAATGCCACATCTTTTCCGGAATATCGACCACCTGCAGGTCGTGGTCCTGACAAAACCTCTTGATATTGTCGTGGTGACCTTCGCGATGGTGACCAAAAGCGTGGTTAGGCCCCATCACCAAAGTGTGGGCATGCAACTTGCCAATCAGCACTTCCTCCACGAACTGCTGGTAGGTCATTTGGGAAAACGCTTCGGTAAACGGAAGGACGATGACGGCATCAACGCCCTGCTGCTCAATCCGGCGCAGATTTTCTGGCAGTATATTGATAGTAAAGAAGTCGCTATCGGGTTGCAAAACAGTGCGCGGGTGGGGATCAAAGGTTATCACCACACTCGTGCCGTCCACCTGCGCTGCCTGTTGCGTCAAAAATTGCAGAATGCGGGCATGACCCAAATGAACGCCGTCGAATGCACCAACCGCGACCACCGGGTTTTTCAAAACCGGCAACTGATCTATGCCATTAAAAACCTGCATGTTATAAATATGTCTTAACGCAGTTTCGCACCCACCTCACGCTCGTATGCGGAAATCAGCTTGTTCATCACCTTGTTGATTTCCTCATCCGTCAATGTTCTGTCAGCACTTTGCAGCACGAAATTCAGCGCGTAGGATTTTTTGCCATCTCCCAAAGCGGCACCTTCGAAAACGTCAAACAAGTTCACCTGTTTCAACAATTTAGAGGCGTATTTGTGAGCGATTTTCTCCAAAGTGTCGTAGCTGACGTTCTGATCAACCACCAACGCCAAGTCGCGACGCACCGCCGGGAAGGTGTTGATTTGCTGATATGAAACGGATTTCTTGCATGTCAGCTCGTTCAACATTTCCATGTCAATCTCGGCATAAAAGACCGGCTTCTTGATGTCGAACGCGCGCAAAATGTCGGGACGCAAAACGCCGATATGAATCGGCATCGCATCGCCGACCTTATAAGAGACGTGCTGCGCGAACATGCGCGGCTCGCTGTTGGTCACAAGCTCTATCTTTTCCATCGGGAAATTGATCTTCACCAGGAAATTCTCGACCATGTTGCGCAAATAGAAGAAATCAGCTGCAGGAGCCTTTCCTTGCCAACTGTCCTCACCAATCTTGCCCGTCGTGAACATTGACATCATCAAACGTTCCTGATAACGAACCGTAACATCATCTCCCGCAACAGTTTGCGGATTCAGACGGTAAATCTTGCCGAACTCGAACAGTCTTAAATCGGCCATTTTGTTGTTCACATTGCGCACCACATTTTCCAAACCGGAAAAGAGCAACGTTTGACGCATGGAGCTGAGTTCACTGCTCAGCGGATTCAACAGCTTCACCGTCTCACGCTCGTCCAAGAAATCGAACTGCTGCGCATATTCGGCCTTAGACAAAGAGTTGTTCATAACTTCATAGAAGCCATTGTCAGCCAAATATTTGGATATTGTGTTCTGGAAACGGTAAAGATCATCATTTGAACGCAAACAAGACATGTCATAGTTCAGCGTTGTCGGAATCTCTATATTATTATAGCCGTAAATACGGAGGATTTCCTCAATGAGGTCTATCGGGCGAACCACATCAGCCTTGTTGAGCGGCACGGTGACGTTGATTTTGTCTTCACCCACGGCTTTCACTTCCATATCCAGAAGCATCAGGATATTGGTAACCGTCTGTTTATCAATCACTTTACCAGCCACTTTATTCACATCTGCATAATAGAGAGTGATTTGGGCTGGCATGATTTCGCTCGGATAGCGATCAACGATATCCATTACGGGATAGCCACCTGCATATTCCATGATGAGTTCCACGGCGCGTTGGAGGGCATAAACCGTGATGGACGGGTCGCAACCGCGCTCGTAACGGAAGGATGCGTCCGTTTTCAAACCATGGCGTTTAGCGGTTTTGCGGATGCACACAGGGTTGA
The DNA here is from genome assembly GCA_946413585.1 of uncultured Bacteroidales bacterium. GTDB lineage: Bacteria > Bacteroidota > Bacteroidia > Bacteroidales > WCHB1-69 > F23-D06. The sequence continues at coordinate 12,219 of CAMKLG010000002.1, read as the reverse complement.
AGTATGCACTTTCAAGGAAAAGGCGCGTCGTGTTTTCGGTGATGCCGGAGTGCAGACCACCATAGACACCTGCCAGACACATACCCTCTTTTTCGTTGCAAATCATAAGATCGTCGGCACTGAGCTTGATTTCGTTGCCATCAAGGGTCACGAACGGTGTTCCTTCGGGTAAATTCTTCACAATCACCTTGTTGCCTTCAATCTTGTCGGCATCGAAGGCGTGCATCGGCTGACCCAGCTCCAACATGATGTATTGAGTGATATCGACGATGTTGTTGATGGGACGCACGCCAACGGATTTCAGTTTGGTCTGAATCCATTCGGGCGAATCCTGCACCTTGATGCCATCGATGAGCACGCCGGAGTAACGCGGGCAATCTTTCTGGTTCTCAATGACGATGTCGATACGCGGATGCACACTGGCGACGGGTTGCACGGCGCGGGCATTGCGACGCACGAGCGTGGAACAAGACACCCCGTGTTGCATGAGCGCGGCATAGAGGTCGCGAGCCACACCGAAATGGCAGATGGCGTCGCAACGGTTCGGGGTCAGACCAATCTCGAAAATCGTGTCAGACTCTACCTTGAAGTACTCAGCGGCAGGCGTTCCGGGCACGGCCTCCTCGGGCAGCACCATGATGCCGTCGTGGGAGGTGCCGAGACCGATCTCGTCTTCGGCGCAAATCATGCCTTCAGAAGGCTCGCCACGCAATTTGGATTTCTTGATGGTGAAAGACTCGTCACCGCTGTAAAGCACGGTGCCGATGGTGGCAACCACCACTTTCTGTCCGGCAGCCACGTTGGGAGCACCGCAAACGATGTGCAAAGGCTCTTCCTCGCCCACATTGACGGTGGTCACATGCAGGTGGTCGGAGTTGGGATGCGCCTCGCAGGTCAGCACCTCGCCAATCTTGAGTCCGCGCAGTCCGCCCTTGACGGTTTCAAACGTTTCGATGCCTTCCACTTCAAGACCGCAATCGGTCAGGTACGCAGCGGTTTCTTCCGCCGTCAAGTTGAAGTTTAATAAATCTTTCAGCCACTTGTAAGAAATCTTCATATATCTAACTATTTAATTATAAACATATTAACGCCAAAAAACAATATTTTTTTTGCGGCTGCAAATATAATATATATAAATAAGATGTGGGGAGGGAATGTGATTTTTTTTGTAAGCGGCTGAGGGCTTGAGAGTTAGCAGTTAGTAGTTAGCAGTTAGCAGTTGGCGGTTGGCTTTTCAACTTAAACATAGAACTTAGACATAGAACTTTGAACCTTGAACCTTGAACTTTGAACCTTGAACCTTGAACTTGGAACTTGGAACTATAAACTACTCCCTACTCCCTATTCCCTATTCCCTATTGCCTATTAGAAATTTCGAATTTGATGGAGGGGAACGTTTTGCGGTTGGCGGAGGCATAGCCCACTGCATAGTTCATCTCCCTGGGGGGCACGAGCACTGTGACATCTGCCCTACCCTCTTCGGCGATTTGGGCGGCGATGCGATCGCGCCACAATGCCGTGAGCACCAACTCCTTAAAGGAGATATGGAACGGTCCGGCCAACAAATGTTCGCCGCTGCGCAAGTCCTGTGTCGGATGCAATCCCATCCGTAAAATCGTCACATTGTGCGCGGTATAATAACAGTACAGTTCTTTGCACCACTCCACCGACTCTTCCAAAGTCAATGGCACATAATCACCTGATAGATAGTCATCTGCCAGTGCCGTTCCTTCCACCACAAGTGTTGGGTAGATGCGCGTGCAGCTTGCCCCAAATGCCACAATTTGTTCCGCCGTGCGCATGGCCGTTTCGAGCGTGTCGCCCGGCAACCCAATCATCATCTGCAAGCCCAAATCCATATCGTAGTTGCGAATCCGCTCGGACGCACGGCGCACATCCTCCACGGTGTGTCCACGACCGCAACGTTTCAGAATGTCGTCATCCAGCGATTGGGCACCGAGCTCTATCAATGTAACCCCCTTGTTCTTAAGATTTTGCAGGATTGCATCGTCGATATAGTCGGGACGTGTGGAAAGCTGGACACCCTCAATCCGACAAGATTGGAGATAAGGTTGAACCACGTCAAGATAGCGGTTCTGAATGGACATGGGCAAACAGGTAAAGCTCCCCCCGAAGAAAGCGACGCGCTTATGAGCCCCGACAGGCATCGTGGCCAAATTGCGCTCAATCAGCGAAACAACATCCTGGACATCAGGAAGTTTCTGCTGTCCAGAAATCACAAACTGGTTGCAATAGATGCAACGGTGCGGGCAAGCCAGCATCGGCAGAAACACGGGTATGACTCGATAGCTTGTTGACATAAGGGCAAAAAAAAACAACCCTTTGAGGTTGTTTTTTGTACCGGGTAGGGGATTCGAACCCCTGATTTTAAGAATGAAAATCTTACGTCCTAGGCCGACTAGACGAACCCGGCATCAGGTGTCAAATTTGACGGTGCAAAAATACATTTTTTTTAATATGCACCGCCAAATTCTGAAAAAAATTTTTCTCTATTCCGTTTTATCTTGTTCAAACCTGAATCCCAAGCGTTTACCAGTTCTCATCAGGTTCGTTTGTTCTTCCAATTGAAGGATATCGTTCACCGTAATGATCTTCATATCCTCATAATTTGGCACCAAAAGGTCAAAATTCAGCGTATATTGAATGGCTGAGCTGAGGATTTCGTTGACCGCTTCCGGTGAAATTTCGTTGCTGCTGAAATTGTTGATGACCTGCGCCAGCTCTCGTTTGCCTTCAATATAATAATGACGTTCTTTGTTGATGAAAATACGACCAATCATATAACCCAAGTCATTCACGCGGTCATATTTCAAAGAATCACCTAAGAAGTTGAAAATCTGAATCATACCACAATAAGAACGGTCACGATTCTCCTTAATGTAAGGTGTGCGCATCACCTCGTGGTCGCGCGAAAACTCAAAAACGTTGGTGTGCATCAGGAAAATCAGCACGTCGCCGCCGAACTTGAGCATGAACTGATACTGGTTCTTGTTGGTGAACAACACGGGGATGTTGTCGTGGTCGTCAGCGTAATTTTCGCGATAGAACTCCTCGAAACTCTTGGCCGCATCTTTGAAAAGTTGCATAGTCTCCATCGTTCTCTCGAAGATGTCTTGCTTCAACGACCCCTTGGTAATCAATAATTTACATAGGTTATCATCCATATTCTTTCGATAAAAATTGAGCGGCAAAGATAATATTTTTCAAGACACCTCACATTTTTTGTATTTTCGCCGCCGTTTTTGGACTTTGAACTTTGGACTTTGAACTTTGAACTACTCCCTACTCCCTAAACCCTAAACTATAAACTATAAACCCTAAACTATAAACCCTAAACTATAAACTATAAACTATAAACCCTAAACTACAAACCCTAAACCCTAAACCAAATATGCGAGCAATTATCAATCCTTGGATCGGAAATACAATGGGTTACAACTGTTTCGGTTGCAATCCTGACAACCCTCAGGGCGTACATATGCACTTTTACTGGGATGGCGAACAGGTGGTCTCCATCTGGAAGGCGAACCCGAATTTCGTGAGCTGGATCGACACGCTGCACGGCGGCATCCAGGCCACTTTGCTAGACGAAATCTGCGGCTGGGTGGTCTTCTACCAACTACAGACCTCCGGGGTGACCGCCAAGATGGAGATGCGCTACCGCAAGCCCGTCAGCACGCTTTGGCCCTACATCCGGCTGAATGCCAAGCTGATAGAGCAACGGCACAACATCGCCATCGTTCGTGGGGAAATTTTAAACCCCGATGGTCAATGCTGTGCCGAATGCACCTGTACCTATTTCGTATATACGGGCGAGAAAGCGCGCGAAATGGGCTACATCCCCGCCCGCTTGTCCGAGAATGAAGTTTCTCTAGAGGAAGCTATTCACCACATTATAGGTTAGAATTTCACACGCACACCGCCGAGCAAGTTAATCCCCGCCTGCGGGAAATAGTAGGCGTCGTAGTACTTCTCGTCACCGATCATGCCCGTGTAAAGCGCGGCATTGGTCTCATACTTCGCGTTGAAGAGGTTGTTGACGTTCAGGAAGAGCTCCAAATCCTTCAAAACCTTGAAATGGAAGGTGTATGAGAGACGCAAGTTAGTGTAGCTGTAAGGTTTCAACACGTATGCCTCGTCACCGGAGTTGTCCAAATACTGCTTGCTCACGAATTTGGTGAGAAGGTCGATGTTGAAGTCCTTCAACGGGGTGAAGGTGAAGGTGTTGCCGATCACCACATTCGGGGAGTAGGCAATGGGGGTGTTGCCGAGCTGCTGCTCCACATAGCCGCCGTTCTCCCAATCCTCAATGTAATGCGTGTAGTTGAGGATGCGGTTCACGCTGAAACCGCCGTTGATGTGCCAGGTGAAGAACCTCACGGGACGGTAGGCGGCAGACAGCTCGATACCCACGCGGTAACTCTTGTCCACATTGACCATCAAGGGGTCGCCGGTCTGGTCGAGCTCGCCGGTGCGCACCAACTGGTTCTTATAGTACATGGCATACAGGGTGGTGTTGAAGAAGTACTTGTCGTTGTAGTTCATGTAGCTGAATTCCAAGTCGTAGAGCGTTTCAGGCACCGGCTTGCGGTCGTCAGGAGCTCCCACAAGGTCGTTGCGGGTGGGCTCGCGGTTGGCCGTGGCAAAGGAGAGGTCAAAGCTGTGTTTCACCTTGGGACGCTGCAGGAAATAATGCAATCTGATTTTAGGGTTCACGAAGTTCCAGTGATACTGTTGCGGGATGGGGGTCAGCTCGTCGTTAACACCCTTTATGTCGTAATCCACGCGGCGATACTGAAGTTCAGCATTCACGGAGAAGTCTTTAATCCAGTAACTTAACGCACCAAAAGCCTTGGACTGCAGTTTCTCGCCCGTGCCACGATACCATTCATACATGGGCGGACACTCTTTCACCCGGTCAGGCTGCACCCACACGATGTCGCCGTAATGGTTGCCCATATAGTTGCTCACATCCAAGCCTGCCACCCAGCGCAAACCTTGTGACGCCTCGCTTTTAAATCGCAGACTCCCCCAATATTCCGCAAGAACACCATAGTAGTAGTTGTCCAGGTATTTCTGGGTAACAAGGTCGGTGCGGTTCTGGTCTTCATGCAAGGGTTCCAAACCATATTTGTAGATTTTCTTGTCATCTTTATACTGCTCGTAGTAGCCGTAACCGCGGGTCAAATAAGGCATCACGCGCAAATTATGCCACTTCCTGCCGAGTTCGCGCATCCAGGTTTTCCGATACTCCAGCTGATAGAAAGTCTGGGTATAATGATCCATGGAATTCTCATAATAATGGCGCACGCCGTTGTTGTCGTAATACTCGCCGCAGGAATTGTAGGTGCGATTGGTGGCGAGACTGTCGTAAGGCACGCCGTTCCATGCCAGACCGGAGTTCTCCCTGCCAAAAAGCATGTTGAAGCGCAACTCTCCATTGTCTTTGTTCGTCTTAAAATTACGAAGGTCGAGTTTTGCCGTGAGGAATCCCGAGTTCAGGCGCACCCCGGAGTGGTCGATATAGCCGTCGCTGCGGATGTCGGAGAAGGAGGCCAGCATGGAGAAACGTTTGCCGATAAGGCCGGTTCCCGCGCTCACCATATTGTCGAAGGTGTTGAACGAGCCATACGCGGTACGCGCCTCCGCGAAGGGTTTCTCAGGGATGTCGCGCGTCACGAAATCCACACGGGCGCCGTAGGAAGTGCTACCGATAGTGGTGTTGGCACCGCTCTGCAAGCTCACCCTCTCTATGTAGGTGGCCATGTCGGGAAGGTTCACCAACCAGGAACCCTGCGACTCGGCGTTGTTGATCGTCACGCCGTTGAGGGTAGTGTTGATACGGGTTTGGTCGATGCCGCGGATGAACAGGTAGGTGGCGCCGAGGCCGTTACCAGACTCGGAAGTAGTGACCACCGAGGGCATCATATCCAACAGGTTGTTGACGCTGCCGTTACCCTGCTGGGCGCGGATTTGCGGCATCGACATCGTGGTGACGTTCGCGGAAGTCTGCACCGTGGGCCTCACAAACTCGATGGTCACCTCCTGGACTTTACCACTTTGCACGGTGTCCGGCTGCTGCGCGAACAGTGCTACCGGAGTGAAAACAAAACTTGCCAAGGCCAACACAGCACCAACTGTCTTAAACCTTAAACCATAAACTTTAAACTTTAAATTTTTAAGCATAACTCTAACAGTTTGGTTATTAATAAATTAAAACATCACTGAAAGAGGGATAATGAAATGAAGAAGCGTTTATCTCCCTACGGCGGCATTATCCGCATCAGGTTCAACGGGTCTGATCTCAGCCTTTCGGCACCCCTTTCAAAACGGCGGCAAAAATACAAAAATTTAGGCAACAGGCAATAGGGAAAAGACAATAGTTTTGAACCATATATTTTATATTTTTGCGGCCTTGGAAATAATCACCTATTGCGATGGAAGAACTGTCACCTAACAAAGCCCTGTTCAACCGCACGGAACTGTTGCTTGGTAGCGCAGGCATGGAGCGTCTCGCCGCCACGCGCGTCATCTTGTTCGGAGTCGGCGGAGTGGGCAGCTGGTGCGCCGAATGCCTGATCCGCAGCGGCGTGAATCATCTCACCATTGTGGACAGCGACCAGGTGTGCCCCACCAACCTCAACCGACAACTCCAAGCCACCACACAAACTCTCGGACAGTTGAAAGTAGATGCCCTCAAGGAACGACTGCTCACCATCAACCCAGAGGCGGACATCACCGCCATCTTCGGGTTCACGCTGGCCGGACTGGTAATACAAAACGTCATAACTGTTGACCAATAACTCTTGGCAGTTAGCCGCACACTGACTTTGAACTTAGAACATCTTTCCTACTCCCTAATCCCTAAACCCCACGCAAAAAAAAACGAAACATCTAAATAATATGAAAAGAACAATCACCTTACTAACCTTAACACTGCTCTGTGCCCTCGGATTCGCGCAGCAGCGCACCGATTCTATACACATCGCGCATTACGACCTCTCCCTTTCTGTAGTCGATTTCACCAACCATGTGGTAGAAGGTCATACGGATCTCACTGTGGTCGCGAAGGTGAACAACCTCAGCCAACTCCGACTGGATTTGATGGGATTGACCACTGATTCGGTGAAGATGAACGAACAAACGGCGAACTTCTCGCATGTCGGGGAGGATATCTTCATTGATGTGCCGACGATGCAGAACGGCGACACCGCGCAAGTTCGCGTGTATTACCACGGCGTTCCGCCTCACGACATTTCCTTCGGGGGATTCTACTTCAACGGCGAATACGCGTATAACGTGGGCGTTGCGCTTTACGACCAACCGCACGCATACGGTCGTTGCTGGTTCCCCTGCATGGATGAGTTCACCGACAAATCGACCTACAGTTTCCATATTCGCACCCAAAACGGCAAAAAGGCGGTCTGCAACGGAATGCTGACGGACTCCACCACCCTCGCCGATGGAACCCGCGTCTGGGATTGGGCGCTCGACCTGCCCGTGCCCACTTATCTGGTCTCGATGGCGGTGGGCGACTACCTCTGCTACGCCGACACGTTTCACGGCATGAACGGGGTAATACCCATCGAAATCTACGCCGCTCCGAACATTTACCCCAACATTCCGGCCTCTTTCGTACATCTGAAGCCGGTTTTGCGCAAATATGAGGAATTCTTCGGTCCTTATCGCTGGCCTCGCGTGGGTTACGTGTGCGTGGGCATGACCGGCGGCGCAATGGAGCACGCCACCAATATAGCCCTGCCCAACGCGGCGGTCAACGGCACACTCGCTTACGAGGGGACGATCATGCACGAGCTGTTCCACCATTGGTTCGGCGACCTTATCACCTGTGAACGCCCCGAAGAAATGTGGATTAACGAAGGTTTTGCGGATTATGCGGAATCTCTAGTCCTGGGATGGCTCTATTCCACGGAAAGCTCAGACGAATATCTGAGCAACATACGGACAATGCATGACAACACCCTGCAAACCATTGTCAACCGAGACGAAGGTTTGTACGCGTTAGACAATGTGCCCCAAGAATTTACGTACGGCATGCACTCCTACCAGAAAGGCGGATTGGTCATCCATTCCCTGCGCACCTACATGGGTGATTCGCTGTTTTTCAGTTGCCTGCGGCAACTTTTGGACCAATACGCTTACCAAAATATCAATTCTCACGAGTTTTTCACCTATTTAACTCAGGTTTCCGGAATGAATTTAATGCATTTCTATGAAGATTGGATTCATCAGCCCGGTTTTGCGGACTTCAACATTGACCGAATTATACCCCTATCCTGCGGCAACTATGAGGTGACGGTACGACAGAAAGGCTACGGCACGGAACACCCCTACACTGACGTTCCCGTGGAAGTCACGTTCGTCTCCGCCAACAGAGAGTTCTACACTGCTGAAAGTCAGTATGTTTCGGGCGACAGTTCTAACCTGATGTTTCTGCTACCGTTCCAGCCGGAATTCGCCATCGCCAACTACAACGACAAGCTTTCGGACGCCACCATCGACTTCACAGCCATAGTGGATGCACCGAAAGAGATCACTTGCGGCGAAACGAAATGCTACGCAACTATCGAACAGATGAGCGATACGGCACTGATTCGCGTAGAGCATCACTACGTGGCACCAAGTGCGCCGTCTGCCCTACCCGAGGGTTATCACAAATTTTCTTCAACGCACTATTGGACAGTCAACTCCACCGTCGGAATCGTGAACGGGCACTGGACATTCCGAGTGGCGCGCAATAATAATCAACAAGATTACGAACTATTCGCTGACGGCGACACATACGACAATCTGAAACTGATGTACCGCCCCAATGCCGATTCAGAATGGACACCGATACCGTACACCCGAACAGGCAGTCCATACAACGCACTCATATCCACCCACGAGATGTTATCCGGTCAATATTGTTTCGCCATGGCGGACGAAGAGGTGTCGATTTCATCCCAAAATCGGGTCAGAATAAGCGTCTCTCCCAACCCCGCAACGCACACTATCACGCTGAGAACGCAGTCCGACAAGGTTGACAAAGCGATTCTTTTTGATTCCTTGGGACATAAAATCAAAACCGTCAAGATCAGCGGAGACGTGCACGAAATAAATGTAAATAACTTATCTTCAGGAAATTACATTATCGTTTTATACAAAAAGGGGCAATCGGTGGCGCGCATGCAGTTCATCAAATCCTAAAGTGCAGGGCACCATTTCCGATTATCGGTGCTCCGATAATAAAAAAAAATTCGCGGCATGTTGTAGATATTCAAAAAAAGTGTATTTTTGCCACGTCTTTTTGAGACACCAAACATGGCGGTTGTAGCTCAGTTGGTTAGAGTACCGGATTGTGGTTCCGTGGGTCGTCGGTTCGAATCCGACCTGCCGCCCGAAAGTCTCACAAAACAATAAAAATCAGCGGATTACGGTAAATTTCCGCTGATTTTTTGCGTTTGAATCGGGACAGAATCGGGACAAACTAATATTTTGTGTTTTGCTGAGCAAGACCCCCAAAAAAATGTCAAATTCATCGAACAGATTAGCCGTATCTTCGGCGTATTCAGCTGTCAATTATCTGCCAGCGACACTCAAAACAAACAAATCGGGATGGCTCATCGAGTACTACGTGGAAAATCCACAAACTCAAGAATTAGCCCGAAAAAGAATCAAACTGCAACCCCTCCTCAATCGTTATTCCACAAAAGGGGAAGCGAAAAAGCACATCAACAACATCATCGTGGCCTTGAATATGAAGCTCTCTACTGGCTGGAATCCCTATTTCCAAGGAGAGGAATCCCGCTATTACACTCCGCTCCTTGATGTTCTGGAGGAATACAAAGAGGAAGTGACAAAAGAACACCGAAAATCCACCGCCAATTCTTACGTTTCTTTTGCCAAAATATTCGGGGAATGGATTGCGAAAGTGTCTCCCAATATCTATTGCTCTATGGTTTCCCATAGCATGATAGTCCAGTTTATGGACTATATCCAGCGGGAACGTGACGGGCGCAGCGGGGACATTTCCGCCCGGACATACAACAACTATATCAAGAACGGCAGCGCTTTCTTTACATGGATGATTGACAAGTGCTACTGCAAAGAGAATCATTTTCAGAAGATTAAATCAAAGAAGGTGACAGAGAATGTAGATGGTTACCCTGCGGGTGCTTGACTTTGCCATAAACGTTAAGTTTGAGGCAAAGGTGCTTTAAATGTCCGTCCCGAATAGGGACGGCAAAGGGAAACCGCTGTCGTGCTGTTTGACTGCGGTTTTCATCTTCCCTAATACTGCGACAACGATTGCAATGGTTACGAGCGGTTTGCCGCGAAGTTTGAATGGATAGCGCGCCCTGTCGCCCTTGAAAAAGATTGAAATAAAACTATTTCTTATCAAGGGGAATATTTGGTTTGAAATAATATTTAATGTGCGTAGGGCTTTTTTAAGAGGTCATCATACCCTTTTTCTTTAAGCTTGGAAATTTTACAGTTTCGGGTTCTGTTTCTCAAGATTTTGTAATCATTCCATTTAACAATAACTAAATCATCTCTTACGGTTACATCTGGCCAATCATGGTCATCATAGCCACCCAGCTTTTTTCTAAAAAATAATGAGTCCGTAAGATATATTTCATAAGCATCTCCATCATAAACACCTCCATGATACGTCTGATATGCTTCAACAAATAAGTTATCACCAATTTTTCTGGATTTAGAATAAACTATATCGTTATCACTTGAATTAAAGGTGGACGCTATGAATATAAATAGTACCCCTAGTAACAAAATCCAAATAAGTAATAAAACCAAAATAAAATATAAAAAGAATTTCTTCATTATAATTGAATTATCTTTTGGCTGCATTCATTCCTTTTGTGTTGAATAGGAAATCTCGCCATCTGTCACCTGATTTCAAATTAAGTGGGCTCACAAAACCGTTTAATCGCCATAATCCTTCCACAACATGCCCTTCTTTGAACGCCCTGCATGTTTCAGCTCCACCAGCTGTATGTGCCGACAGGATAGAAGGGCGTGTCATGTTGCAGGTTGCAACAAAGCCAACAACTGATTGTATGTCAATATCGGGATGCCTTTGTGCTCGCCAAGTTCGGTGAGGTCTTTGTCGCCGCTGACGATGTAATCCACGGGCACACTTTCGGCCATTGCCAACAGGTAAAGGTCTTTGATGTCACGAATAGGCGAAGTCGCATCCACGGTTATGTCCGTAAAATAGCAGACATCATACACCATTTCGAAAAAACGGCGGCGGGTTTCCTGGGGAATGATGTTGTCGAATTTGGGGCGTGAAATGACCATGTGGATTTCATCCAACAGCTGTTCACAGACATACACCTCCACATCATGGCGGCAAAGCACCTCCTTGATGGATGCGAGGCGTTTGCCAATCATGAAAATATCCAAAGGTTGGTGTCAAACAGAATTTTCATTTCCCGTAGCGTACAGCGTTCACTTCATCGGCTATTTCCTCGTCAGTCATTTGCGGGGTTTTCGGGCAGGATTCGAGAAAACGCTCCACGGATGCGCGACGTGTGCGGACAGACCAGCCCATCCGGGCGGCCAACGTCTCAAAGAAACTGTAATCCGCTGAGGGAATGGATAATACAATGTCTTCCATAATTCTTGTCTTTAATACGTGTTCCTTCTATGAATGCGGCAACGAATCACATTCGTGATGCCGCATTTCGATTCGGCAAAGATACATTTTTTCCGATTCGCTGCAATTCCATTCCTCGTATTTCACGCCTCATCATTCATCATTCTTAATTCTGCATTCTTAATTCTTAATTGCCTTCCTCACCACGCTCACCCCTCGTTCGAAGTTGATCTTCACGAGGTATGTGCCGGAGGGATAGGGCGAGAGGTCGATTTCGGGTACGTCCGTGCCGTGGGGCGAATCTAAGAGGGTGGCCAGTTTGCGGCCCTGGAGGTCGAGCAGCTCGATGCTGCGGTAGCCGTACATGTAGCCGCACACGGTGGTCTGTCCGTCCGTGGGGTTGGGATAGAGGTAGATCTCGCGCTCGCGGTTCTGGTAGTACTCGTCGACGCCCACGGAGTCGTCGGGGACGAAGGGCTGGGCGAACTCGGGGTTGTGATACAAAGCGATGACCGCGCTGCTCAGCCCGGGACTGTAACAATCGGCCGTCACATCGTTACTGAAAGTAACGGGAG
>CAMKLG010000001.1 GCA_946413585.1 uncultured Bacteroidales bacterium | reverse complement strand
CCTCGGGGGTGAACTGGCTCAGCACGCCGTAGGGTTTGTTGAAGAGGATGACCATGATGGTTCTTTTTGGATTCGGTCAGATAGAGGTATGGTTATTGGGCCGAATTCACAAGCCGCTGTCCCAACTCGTAAGCGTTTTGCAGGTCGATGGGGAAATGCTCGTCGCGGAATTTGCGTTTGGCCTCCTCGTTGAACATCGTCATGGCATAGCGGGAATAGTCGTTGAACTGGTACGTGTTGCAGACGTACAGGGTCTCGCAGTGACCGAAGTTTGCCCGCAGTTGGTCGCCGCAGGTGCCGAGCAGCACAGGGTAATTCCACTCCGGCATCGCCTCCTCAGGGATGTTCATCGTGAAAATCATCGCCGTCTGTTTGGGGATAATGGGGCGTCTGCGGTTGCCCTGCTCGTCAATGTCGTACGTGAAGTTGGGGAAGACCAGCCGTTCCAGGAACGAGCGTGTCTCGCCAGTCGGGTAGCTGAGATAGACGGGCGAGCCGACCACAATCACATCAGCCTCGCGGGCTTTCTCAAGCAAAGGTCTCAGCCCGTCGCGGATGGCGCACACACCGTCGGTCTTGGCGTTCTTCAGCTGGCAGGCGAAGCAGCTCTTGCATCCCGTGAATGTGAGGTCGTAAAGGTGAACCATTTCGGCTTGAGCGCCCGCCTCCACAGCGCCACGCATGGCGCTTTCCAGCAGCAAAGCCGTATTCTTGTTTTTACGCGGACCGCCGTTGACAAACAGCGCTTTAACAGTCTTTTTCTCCATGAACAAAGGGGTCTTAATGATGGGACAAAGATACAAAAAAAGGCAACGCCACGCATTGCCTTTTCTTCCGCGGAGAGAGAGGGATTCGAACCCCCGGAGGTGTGACCCTCAACGGTTTTCAAGACCGCCGCATTCGACCGCTCTGCCATCTCTCCGTTTTGAGGCGGCAAAAATAGTATTTTTTTTGATACAAAATGCATGGGTGATTCGGAATTTCTTTTTTCATTCCAATTTTGTTTAGATTGCCTTTGGCTATTGGCTTTCGGCTATAAGTGGCTAGTAACCAATAGCTAATGGGCAATAGGCAATAGGGAATAGGCAATAGAGAGAAGCTAAGGTTACCGCTTCTTTGTGATAAATCCCGCTTCGGAGATGTCGTAAACGTCCGATAAGTTGAAACAATTTCGGATATTTTCTTCGGTTAAGACCGCATTGCTGTCACCGAAATGGAGCGCATTTCCACTCTTCAGCAATAGCACCTGCTTGGAGTATGATTTCGCAATCGGCAGGTCGTGCAGAATGATGAGCACCGTGACCTGCTGCTCCTCATTCAACTGCTGCAAAATGTCCATGATCTCGAATTTGTGCGTGACATCGATGTTCGACAACGGCTCGTCCAACAGCATGATACCCGTCTGTTGCGCCATAGCACGGGCGATCATCACCCGCTGGCGCTCACCGCCGCTCAACGACTGCAACAAGGTGTCTCTGTAGTGCCAAACGTTGCATTTTTGTAACATTTCCTCCACAATCTCCTTGTCCTCAGCGCGTTGCATTTCCCACGGAGTCTGATATGGATTGCGCCCCAACATCACATAGTCGAACACGGAAATGTCGAACACAATATCCTGATACTGCGGTACATACGCAATCTTTCTCGCCAAATCCATCATCTTGTACTCTGGCAGAGATTTCCCGTCCAGTATGATTGTGCCGCCGCTCGGTTGTAACAACCCCACGATACACTTCAGCAATGTGGTCTTGCCGGAACCGTTCGGACCTAATATCGAACAGAAATCCTTTTGACCGAACGACAACGACAAATCGTTGAATATGACCCTTTTGTCATATCCGAATGTTAATCTATCTATGCTGATGCAATCCATGTTTGGTTTATTGTTTATCATTATTTTATCGTTGGACATTCGTTGGACGTTGATCATCGTTATTCAACGTTCGTTCGACGTTGTTCATCGTTCGTTCGACGTTATTCATCGTTCGTTCAACGTTATTCATCGTTCATTCCAGGGGCTAACGCCCCTGGCTATGAGCTGACGCCCTTACAGGGCTTTTCAAGGAATGTGTTTGATATATGGTTCGTCGCTTGTTTCGTATTCCGTATTTCGTATTCTGTATTCCCAATTTTCATTCAAAATAACGTCGTAGTTCCTCCGCGCCGAAAATATGCAACGTGCTTTTTCCTGAAGGGGATAGGGTGGGCATGTCGCTTTCGAACAGTCTGCGTATCAGGGCTTTCACCTCTTCTTGCGTGCTTGGGACACGCTGGCGGGAGCGTTTCTGTCGGGCTAGACTTTGCGCGATGCCGGAGATTTTGTCGCCTTTGTGTATCACTTGGTTGGTTTGGTATGCGGAAAGTACGTTTTCGATAAGTGCTTGGACGTCGCCTTCTTCCTCTTCGTCGTTAGGGGTGGCGTTTACCGCAATATGGGTGCTGTCCATCTTCTCCAAATCGTAACCTAATCGCAGGAAATCCTCCTTCAGCGACATGGCCAAATCCGTTTGTGCGGCGGTGAGGGTGACGGTTTGCGGGAATAGACTCTGCTGAGGTCGTATCGGGGTGTTTTTCAGCGCGTTGACATAAGATTCGTACAAGATGCGCTCTTGTACATTGGGTAGGTCGGCTGTCATTACCTGACCGTTCAATTCGAAAAAGAGATAGCGGCCACCGAAAACGAAGAATGGGATGTTTTCGGGGATTTCGAGTTCGTTTTTCTCACCTTCCGACTGAAAATCAACTGTTTGTTGCTCTTCTTTCGGGTATTCCACTTTCTCCACATTCAGCTCTTTCAGGAAGTTCTCCCAATCGTTGGAGGTGGGTGTCTCGCGACGGAAATTGCCGCCGCCAAACTGCTGGAACGGGGAACTATGCTTCTTTTCCGGCACTTTGTCGAAGGGATTGTAGTTCGGGTTCGTTCGGATGGTGGGAGCAATAATCTCCTTGTTTTCAGGACGATCCGTGATGATGTCGGGAAAGGAGTCGTCGAAGTCGATCATCGGGGTGAGCGACATGGTGCCGAGGGCTTTCTTCACCGTGGAGTTGAGGAAACCAAAGAAGAGGCGTTCGTCTTGCAGTTTCACTTCCACTTTGGTGGGGCTGACGTTCACGTCGATGTTGGCGGGGTCTATTTCCAGAGCGATGAAGTAGGCGGGGTGGGAGCCTTGCGGGATGAGGTCGGCGTAGGCCTTCTCGACGGCGAAGTTGAGCAGGTTGTGGCGCACATAACGATGGTTGATGAACATGTATTGTTCGCTTTTCCGTTTGGCATTTTCGGGTTTGGCGATGAACCCCGTGATGCGCATCAGCTCATGGTCGAGTTCCACAGGGAAGAGTTTGTCGTTGAAATGTTGCCCGAAGATGTTGACGATGCGCTGCCGCATGTTGGAGGCGGGTAGCATGAGGATGAGCTTGCCGTTGTGATAGTATTGGAAAGTGATGTCGTGGTGGATGAGGGCCACGCGGTAGAGTTCCTCCTCGATGTGTGTGAGTTCCACCTTGTCGGATTTGAGGAAGTTGCGTCTTGCGGGCACGTTGAAGAAGAGGTTCTGCACGGCAATGGAGGTGCCGTCGGAGGCTGTGACGGGCGCATGTTCTTTGATGTCAGCCCCTTCAATGCGGACGAGGGTGCCCATTTCGTCGGCGGCGGGCTTGGTTTTGAGCTCCACGTGCGCGATCGCCGCGATGGAGGCGAGAGCCTCGCCGCGGAAGCCTTTGGTGGAGATGTGGAACAGGTCGTCGGCTTTCCTCAGCTTAGAGGTGGCGTGCCGCTCGAAACAGAGACGCGCGTCGTTGAATGACATGCCCTTGCCGTTGTCGATGACTTGGATCAGGGTCTTGCCGGCGTCTTTCACCACCAGTTGGATGTTGGTTGCCCCAGCATCGATGGCGTTCTCCAGTAATTCTTTCACGACGGAGGCGGGGCGTTGCACCACTTCACCGGCCGCGATTTGGTTCGCCACCGCATCGGGCAGCAGTCGGATAATGTCTTCCATAGGTTAAAAGGTTTAGAGTTTAAGGTTTAGGGTTTAGAGTTTAGAGTTTAGGGGATAAAGGTTGGAAGGTTAGGGGTTAGGGGTTAGAAGAATTTCCAGAGGATGAGGGCGAGTACGATGGCAAAGAAAATCATGAAGATAATGGTGATGGAAGAGTTGTTCTTCTTGTCGGAGGTGTGGTTGCGTTTGCTTTGCCATTCCTCGTGCAGGTTGCGGGCGAAATCGCGGCGTGCGTCGCCTGTGGATTCCTCCTTCTTCGGGTCGTAGAAGCGAGGTTTGTAGTTGAACTGTCTGGGTTCTCTGTTGTTGAAAAACGTGAATGCCATAACTTTGAATTTTGTTTGCAAAAGTACTATTTTTTTCGGTTAGTGTGAGGTGAAGAAAAAAATCTTATCTTTGCCGTGCCAACCTGAAAGACGTGTTTGGGTGAACGGTTGGTAGAAAAATTATCAGACAAAACGAAGCTTTATGCTTTAAAATGACATTTTTCGAAATAAAAATTTACGATTAACAACTAAAAAAGACAAACGATTATGTGCACTATAACTTTATCATACGACCAAAACAATGCATTGGCGCGCCGGAAACTCGCCATTTTGATGGCTACCGGTCTGTTTACAAAAGTCAGGACTGACGCTGAAGATGCTTCCGAGGAAGACGAAAAAGCTCATCGTGAAGAAGTGGAGGAGTTTCTCTACGGTTCCAAAATGTTAGCCGCCAAAGCATTTGCCAACCGCCTATGAAATACCATCAGAGAGACGTTGTGGAAATCAATTTTCCCATTCCAGGAGAAGGCATAAAGGTTCACCCTGCTATTATTGTGTCCAATGACGAATTACAGATAAACGAAGGATTTGTCTACCTTGTGATGATATCCTCTAAAGATTTTGTTCATAGTCACCAATACTCGTACGCTCTTACTGACGAAATGCTTTCTTTCAAGATGGAACGTCCGAGTTTTGTGAAATGCCATCTGGTAGCGGCTGATGTCGAGTCGGGCATCATCCGACGACTTGGCACTATCAAAAAGAAATACTTCAACGAGATTGTGGACAAGACGATAGAGTCGATATTTTAGTAAGACCTCACCATTTTAACCATTGTAACAAAACTGTTCACCGTTTTGTAGCTCCTAATTTGAAAAGTTGTATTTTTGCAGATTGAAAAATGACAAGAAGAATAATAACGAAAAACATTGCCTATGAATAAAACCGCATAATTCTGTTATGCACACCATAGAATAGGAAAAAGCGAAGTAGCTTTTACACTGGATGTCTTGAAACTTCGACACTTTCTAATGATACTTCCAAGAGTAAAGCAACGACGCTCCCGCCGTATGGCGTGGGCTTTACTCGTTGTAATTGGGAAGTATCAGGTAGTCGAAGACCTCAAGACGTCCAATGAAGGCGAAAAAGTGCCACGCTTTTTTTGTGTGTATAACAGACCGTGTTTCTCCGGCACATCTTAGTAAACATTGTAAAAACAAGAATACATTTAGATAATGCTTATGAAACATAAACTTCTACTAATATTGATCGGATTAGCTGTCTCACTTACCGTGATGGCACAATCAAACCGCACAAATCCTGATAATGCACAATACTTTATCAAAGGAAACCTTTCGATAGAAAAAGGAGCAGATGGGAAAACCGTTTACAAGTTGAGTCAGATTGACAATTCGGGCATTTATTTCGACAATCCATACGCTACTCGAACAGGAGAAGAAACATCTAAAGAAGATGTGCTTTTTCAGTTTAGTCACGCCAGGACAGACTATCCTGGTGGGATTAACACCCCATTGGACTTTTGGCGGTACGACAACTCCATCAATGAGTGGCAACCCGACGGCGAGACTAGACAAGGTACAGCTGGTGTAGAACAGAAAAAATCAATGGTTGTCATGCTCGTACTTGACTGCAGTTCATCATTAGGCACGGATTTTAATTTAGTGCAAGGGGCTGCAAACAACTTTATCAGAAGTCTTTATGAGGCTTCTCAAGGGTCAGGAAACATCAAACTGGGCATTGTGGGCTTTTCCAAAATCAACGAAACGCGCATTTTCAACATACGTTCTCTTACTTCTGATTCCTATTACGAAATGACCAGTTTCATCAATAGACTTTCCACACAGAACGGCACGGCGCTCTATTATGCGATGGATAAATCCGTGGGTGAGCTGATGGAGGCTTATTGCAAGACATCCATTCCCTCAACAGAGCCCCTTTCTGCCGCCATTATGGTCACATTCACGGACGGTCTTGACCAAACTTCAAGGAATCCCGACAAAAATATTCTCACTGCCGACAACTATTATGATGAAATACTCGCAAAATATGGAACTAAGATGCAGAATAAAATTTTCAACGGTATTCGGTTGCAGCATGAAATACGTGGCGTTAAAGGCAATGACATCATTTCGGAAGGACAATTAGGTAAGTTCCAAAGAATCGGCGAAAGTCTTGGTAATTTCAAACTATTAGACAATTATTCGGAACTGGGCAGAGAATTCGAAGACATTGCCAAAAACTTGATTGACCAATGGCGAATTCTCAACCTGTATGTTCCCAACTCTTTTAGCGGCAGAGTGGCGTGGACTTATCCAAGCGAACGTGCCAAACCCATTCTCACGCCTTCAACAAAAAAAAATGGTCGCAAAGCGATTGTGGGACTTAATGTAACTCTCGGAATGCCTATGACAACGCCGTGTTATTATTATAATGGCCAAAGGGACTTTGGAATAGGAGCTTGCCTGAAACTTGGAATAGATATTTCGTGGCCATTATCTGATAAATTTGCTATAGGTTTTTATTTGAATGCCGGTCCAAATATTACTTACACACCTGTATCTGAGTACGGTTATTACGTCAGCAGTTTCTATTATACGTCAGTAGATTTCGGCTTCGATGTAAAAGCTGGAATACTAATGCTTATTAGTGAATTAAATAACCGCCCGTTTATCATAGGAGTATCACCATCATTCACTGGTTACAATATGACTGGTGGAGATGGTTATCTTCCTCTTGAATTACGTTTCGGCAAAGTGTTGGGTGAGCGTTTCTACATTACCGGAAACTTAAACATGGGTATTCCATTTTATAGTCCCTGTGCTTTTATGATTGAGCCAGGGATAGCACTTGGATGGCGTCTCGGCAAGTTAAAATAGAAAAATGACCCTTTTACTTATAAGGAGAGCAACCGTCGTGAGGTTGCTCTCTTGGTTTCTATAATACTGCTATTATTAATACTATTTGTCTTCAACTAATAAAAAAGTCATCCTCCATTACGATAATGCTTTGTCTGGAATATAAATAATCACAAAGTTCGTCAAAAAAACTAATCGTAGAATGACACCCTTCAGAACCGGCTCCATATTTAGCACAGCGAGTTTCAACACCATCTATTGATGTTTCTCCCATAAATTCATGACGAATAAGATAGTGGTCTTTATTTTCTTTTTTAACACTTATTCTTTCTGTAATAAATTTGTGGCCTCGTCCTATTTTACATGTTTTTTCATATTTATAACCATTCGATCCTGCAAAATATCCGTTTCGTTGTTTGAAACCGAGCTTCTCAAACAATTTGTCTGTCATCAAAATTCTTTTACTTGTACTAATGTTATCCATAATTATTATGTTTTTTGCCGCAAAAATACATTTTTTCTGTTTCAGTTGTGGTTTTTCATAGCTTGGGTCTCTCCCGTTGAATGTGCTACTAAAAGTTCTCGTAAATCATGGGAAAGTCAGAGTTATAGTAATAATCAAACACTTGACTTAAATATCAAATTTATCTGTACCTTTGCCGCGTCGATGAGAAAGAGCTTCACGGCGCCGACCAAATTACTTTCGAGATATGAACAACAAACAAGAATGGTTTAAGACAAAGGTAGAAAAAGTTTCACCGGAAATCATGGCTGAAGTGCAGTTGTCGGCGGGCATCATTGCACGAATAGACAAGATTCTCAAAGAAAAGCACATGTCCCAGCGGGATCTCGCCCGTAAAATGGGAAAAGATGAAGCTGTGGTATCACGCTGGATTACAGGATTCCCGAACTTCACCCTGCGCACACTTTCTCAAATATCCGTAGCTCTCGGCGAACCCCTTATCCGGCTGGCAGAATAACTGTAAAGCGCTTTTTAAGTGGTTATTCCTCAAAACATTCTCAACACTTAAGCATTGGAACAACCAATTCTTACTTTGGTTTGTTGTATATTTCTTTGATAACTATACACTTATATAAAATTTTCACTTTCTGGTCGCACTATCAAAAAAAAGTGTATTTTTGCAGCCTCAAAAAAGGCGGGGTAGCTCAGTTGGTTAGAGCGTCGGATTCATAACCCGGAGGTCTCGAGTTCAACTCTCGATCCCGCCACTGAAAGCGGTGCAGGTTCTGCGCCGCTTTTTTGATTTCGTCCTTTTGCAAAAAAATGTATTTTTGCAATTGATAAAAGGATGTTCAATTAAATTTTGTTTCTGTGTCGGATTATAATAATAAGCCAGCTTTTGCCAAGCGTGAACTTCTGAAGATAGCGGTGGCCATTTTCGTGCTGTTGGTGTGCAGTGTGATCTACTATTTCTACATCAGGAAGGATGCTCTGCATGCGGCTGAGAGGCGGGCCGATGCCACTTTGAAGAATGCAGAAAGAATGATTCTCGTTCGTATGGGGAAGATTGAAACCACCATGAATGCCTTGCGGCCAATGGCGGAATATGCCCTCGACGATCCCGATGCGATGTATGAAATCGCCCAACATATCACGGAGGCCAGTACGCGTATCATGGGGGCGTGCCTTGCCTTCAAGGCGAACTATTTTCCCGAGAAAGGACGCTGGTATGAGCCCTACTATGGATACCATGAAGGTTCTGACACGTTGGTCTCCATACAGTTGGGCGGGCCTGAGCACGATTATTTCCAAATGGACTGGTACAAAGAAGGTCTGACTTCTCCGGAGGGTTTTTGGAGTGATCCCTATTATGACAATGCCGGTGGTAAAACGACCCTCATCACCTATACTCTCCCCATTCATGACAGCCTGGACCGGCCTGTGGGTGTTATGGGCGCGGATGTCTCTCTTGATACGCTCGCCAGCATTATCAAAAGTATTGATCTTTACCCTAACAGTTACTGTACATTGGAAAATATCGACGGGCAGGTGTTGGTGGGACCTCCGGCCAATCGTAAAACCAAGGGCAAAATCCATGTTTTCACCGAAAAAATTGAGGATAAAGATATTGTACTGAAACTCACGATTTACGACTCTGACATGTACAAACGGTTGCGGAAGTCCAGTCTGTTCTTCCTGTTGATGGCCCTTTCGGGCATCTTCGCAGTTCTCTTTATCTCCTACCAGTCTTTGCAAAATTTGTCGAAATTGAACGAGGTACGCATGAGGGAGCAGCACATTGAGGACGAACTTACCATCGCGCGCAATATCCAGCAGTCGTTACTCCCTTCAGAACGAATCGACAAAATCGATAAGATACTAGAAATCAAGGGACTGCAGATTCCGGCCAAATTTGTGGGCGGCGACCTGTTCGACTACTATGTGCGTGATAACAAGTTGCTGTTCTGCATCGGGGATGTATCCGGAAAAGGTGTTCCCGCCGCGCTTCTGATGGCAATTTCCCACAGTCTGTTCCGCACGCTGTCGGCACAAGACGACCGTCCTGAACACATCATGACGGCTCTTAACAATGCCATCAGCGACAACAACCCCGACATCATGTTCATCACTCTGTTTTTGGGAGTCATGGACTTGGATACGGGAACGGTGAGCTATTGTAACGCCGGGCACAACCCTCCGATTATCGTCCGGAGCGGTCGCGCGGAATATTTGGACACGGAACCTTCTCTGATTTTGGGCGTGGAACTTTCTGCGGAATATACCGCAAAAGAGTTGACATTGGCTTCAGGTGATGCGTTGTTCCTTTACACCGACGGCCTGACGGAGGCTGAAAACGCGGAAAAAGAAGTTTTCGGAGAGGGTCGGGCGTTGGAAGCCGCCGCTACTTTCGGCACCCAAACGGCTGAGCAGCAGATAGAGCAAATGCACCAGGCGGTGCATGTATTCGTCAATCATGCCGAACAGAGCGATGATCTCACCATGCTCTCCATCCGCTATGTTCATGCCGACAACACACTCGTTATGGAAAACCGCATCGAGGAGCTCGACAAACTAGAGCCTTTTTTGAGCCGATTCTTTGAGCAGGAAAGCGTGGATATGTCGCTGTTGCCGCAACTCGACCTCGCGTTGGAGGAGGCGGCCACCAACGTCATCATGTACGCCTATCCCGAAGGCGAAAGGGGCACAGCGGAACTCACATTAGATATGGTGGAAGGGCGTATTCATGCGACCCTCTGCGACTCTGGTCTGCCGTTCGACCCTCTGCAGCGTCCGGAGGTCAATCTTGATGTTTCATTGGAAGAACGGCAAATCGGCGGTCTCGGCATCCACCTTATCAAAGAGATCATGAGTGAGGTGAGCTATGAGTATAAAGACGGCAAGAATGTGTTGAAAATGACGTATTGCTAACCCCGCAATCGTCACGCGCACACGGGCTCGGGGCGCAGTGTGGCGCAACGGTTGATGATGTCGTTGGCGCGCTCGAAGCCGGCATCGCACACCTTTCTCTCTTTGTTGCCATCATAGCCCATTACGAGATGCATGGTCTCGTAGCCAGCGTTGATGAAGTTCAACAGTGTGCGGTCGCGTTTGCCGGCTGCTTCTCTGTATTTCTCAATTGAGGGTCTGCCCTTGCCTTTGCGTATTTGAAATACCGCATCGAGTGCAATGAGGCAGCCGCTCCACAGTGTGTTGCCCGCAATTCGGACATATTTTTTGTCCCTATAGAGTTTCGTCGCCGGGTCATAAACGGACTTCTCTATGATTTCTTTCGCGTTGGCCACGTATCTTCTGGCCTCAAGAATAGGATCGATGTTTTCCATATCGTTTAGAATCATATTAGCACGCTGCAAAAATACAATAAAAACAATTCGGAAATTGCGTTTCTGAAAAATTTTTATTTTGCTGATATTTAATTAGTTAAAATCTTATAATAAATTATTTTTACAATTAATTGTTAAAATAATTTTTACATTTCACAAACCCGATTCGTAATCCATCATCATTCATCCCCATTCCCATTCACTGATCACCAATCACTAATCACTAATCACTAATCACCAATCACTAATCCCCACTCCCCATTAAAAAAGGCCGCCCCTCGCGGAACGGCCTTTCCCTCATATCAACCTTTCTTCGATATCTTAGTTCTCCGCATTGCGGACGCAACGGACGGAATTTCCAACATATTTGAATGTTCCATATTGGCCTCCTTTACCTAAATCTGGATTACTGTAAAAAATGGAACGTGTCACAGCTCTACTCCAAGTTTGAACAAACTTTTGTTCAGTTGTCCAGAAATAAGCGTAAGTAGATTCGGATTGATAACTACTGGCGAATTGGCCTTGAGGACGGGCTGAAAAACCTGTTGCATTATTAGTGGTTTCTTGATCACGACCTGGCTCACATGTTTGCCAAAGATTAGTAGTATTCCATCCTTCGTTCCATGCTAATGCCTTTGCAACATAAGTGGGGTTGTTGTCACATGCATAATGTTGACCCACATAGCTCTCCAGTACATCCCATTCAGCAGGAGTCGGCACATGCCATCCTAACGGGCAAATGCCGCGATGGTTGGTCCCAATAGTGGCTTGGAAAGAAGTAGTGGCATCTTGGTTACCTGCCCCTGATGACAACACTTCAGCCGAGCCGGATTTATACACATCCATTGCTGCATTCCAGTTGTAGAGCAGACCGCAAGAGTCACAACCAGCGAAACGATCTTTGGCCACCTTGCTGGTGTAGCTTGAAAAGTCTTTAGTACTTGTGTTGCCTGGAACCACGATATTGTGACCATTCGGCGCGGTTGTGCAGCGCATGTTCCATGCCAGCCAGCACTGGCTGCCGATCTGCACAATCTTGTATTCGTTGTTTTGGTGGTCTTTCACTTTGATGATACGACCAGTCTCCTGATCCACAATTTCGTTGTTACCTACGTTGGTCACAAAGCAGGAGTAGTCGGGGCCGGCGGCGGGAGTGGTGAATTTCACGGTGTCGCCCCAAGCCGTGCCCGTGCCGTTGGTGGCGTAGGCAATCACAAAGTAGTCGGTTTGTTCCGTAAGTTGGGTGAGGACAACGTTGAATTCGCCGGTGAGGGCTGCGGCAGTATCATGAGCCTGCGCTTCATCGAGTCTGCCCCAGCGGAATCCGCGTTCCGTTATCGCAGAACCGCAGTCAGACACCACATTGCCTTTCAAGGTAGCGCCCGTATCTACCAAACTGGTCGGAGCAAGGGTGGTCACCACCGGGATGGTGTCATGGGTGGTGAACGACAAGGTGTCGCCGTAGGCGGTGGCCACGCTGTTGATGGCGTACGCGCTCACATAGTAGGTGGTGCCGCTGGTGAGACCCGTGATATCAACGGTGTATGCACCGGTGCCTCCTGCTTACCTGAGTTGTCAGATTCGTGATACAAGAGCTGTCACAAGTGATGTAGCCGGCGTCGTTGACAAATGCGCTGACATTGGTCGGGAAAGGAGGGAAGCTTGTACGGATGGCATTCGCTGTGTCGGTCAAAGCGCCCAAGACACTCGCGGTGCTGTCGATAATCGCTTGTCTGTTGCGTTGGATGTTGGCATCGTTGGTGTGGATGCTGTCGCGCATCGTCTTAATGCCGTCGCAGTTCATCACGGTGTCGCACACATGGGTGTTGAAGGTGTTCACCCGGGTTTCCGAGGGTCTCGAGGTTGGCGTTGGTGACGGCGATTTCCTGGCGCAACACTTTGGCTGTATCGCGAATTTGTTGTGCGATGGGCTCCGTGTTCACATTGGCCGCAGAGTCGGCATACAGAGCGTAAGGCACCGCAGAGACGGGCATCTCGAGTGTGCCGAGAGCTTCGTTGTCGATCGTCACTTTCGTTGTCACCCTGGCGGTCTTCCAGTGGATGTCACTCCAGTTGCCGCTGACGTACGTGCCGCCGCCAATCTGTAGGGAGATCATGCCGTTGAAGTTGGTG
This sequence comes from uncultured Bacteroidales bacterium, assembly GCA_946413585.1. Lineage (GTDB taxonomy): Bacteria > Bacteroidota > Bacteroidia > Bacteroidales > WCHB1-69 > F23-D06. The sequence goes on along the minus strand of CAMKLG010000001.1, from coordinate 104,828 downwards.
TTTGCTTGGTGCGTCTCAGTGTAAACGGCGGTGTTTTCGGAGCCGTTATACACGTTTACCAGCACATCGACGGTTTTGTTGGCCACCAGCCGGTTCTCGCTGTCGCGTACCACGGCCTGGTAGCTGATTTTGTCGTTTTGCGCGAATATTGTCGTCGCGCAGCATAGCACTGTGGCTATGATAAGAAGGAATTTTTTCATATTGGTATTTGGTTTTTGTTGTTCTTTGATATTATGAGGGCTCGGGCTCGCTTCGTTCGCCCTTCATGTCCCAGGGCTCGCTTCGTTCGCCCTTCATGTCCCAGGGCTCGCTTCGCTCTCCCTGGGTTGACATAGGTCGGGCTTACAGCCCTTTTTGGAAGGGTTGTTGGGGGTGTTATTCTTCGGGCCAGATGTTCTTCATCACGCAGCGGACGCTGATGGCGTCGTTGGGGTTGCGGGAGACGATGATCGGGGAGTCACAGTAATATGGGATTTGTAAAGCTGGGACGCGTCTGGTTGGGGTTGCGTTCACGGTGGTGCCGTTCACCATCCACCAATCCGTTTCTGAACCAAAGCCTTCGAAACGTTGGATTGTGGAGTTGTAGAGTCCGGCGGGGTAGGCGGTGAAGTCTGTGCTGTGGGTGTTGCCGTTGGGGGTGATCCAGCCATCTACGCTGCGGAGCGCGTCGGCAGGATTCGTCATCAAACGGCTGATTTCCGTTGCGTCGGGGAGGTGCCAGTTTTGGGCAGGACAGATGCCTTGCACGTAGCCGTCTTCATCGGCTGAGGTGCCGTTCAACGCCGTTTGCCACGTGTAGAGCAGGCCGTATTCCTGGGGGGCAGTGGGGGTCTGCTCACTGGAATAAGCCATCGCGCCCGCGACGGGAGTGCGCAAGTTCTGCTTGGTCCAGCAGTGACCGGAAACTTCCAACATTTCATAAGAGATGTTCGCCTGGTCGCCCAAATGATGCGGGCAGACAATCAGGAAGAGCTTCCGAAGCAAATCGTAATTGTAGATGCCACCGTTCACGAGGTAAATATACTCCACATGCGATTCCGTTTGAGGTCCGAGGACAAAATCGTGATCGGCTTGCGGCGGGTTGTTCTCCAGATAAGGCGCATTATAGGTAACCACGTCATACACGGAGTCAACCATTAACTGCGCCTGTACCACGCCAAGGGAGAGCTCATAGTTGCCGGTTGCAAAACGTCCGGAAAGCGGTTGCCCCATGACGGCTGAAAGATGGCCGTCCGCCGTGGTGACGCCTGAGGAAGACAGTGCGCGTACGGTCTGCGGCTGCGCACACAAAGTAGCCGCAGACATGCCGCACAATAATAAAAAAGTAACAATAAAAAAGTGTTTCATAAAGGTATATAAATAAAAAATCTCGTTAATTCTTCAGGCGTTTTCGGCCGCAAAAATAGAAAATCAATTTTTACGAAAAACCGCTAGCCTAACGAAAAGACAAGATTTATAATAAAAAAGGACAAGGTTTAAAGCCTTAAGACAAAATCTACATACCTTTAAGACGAAATCTACAGCCGCTTATCCGGCGTTTTCCGTTTCCTGCTGGGATATGTTCAGGCGAAAATCCGTGGGGCTGATATCGAAGTGTTGGCGGAAACAACCGCTGAAGTAGGTATGGCTGCTGAAGCCGCATTCGGTGGCTATCTGTTTAATACTTTTGTCGGGTTGTTCAATAAGCAGTTTGGCGGCATATTCCAGACGGAGCTTTTGGATATAGCTGTTCATTCTGGAATATTCACTGCCTTTGGAGAATATGGCACCAACGCGCTCTTTTGACAGTTGGAATTGCGCGACAAGAAAACAACACTGCAACAGGCAAAAAGCAAAAGAAAACAACACGGGGGGCAAAAATATTAAATCTTCTTTACGATTTTTTTTGAAAAACATCAACAACGTTTTGTATGAGATGTTGAAAAACAAGGGGATGTTCTTTTTTTTTTCTCTTTTAATGGTCAAATTTATTTTATTAAACATATTCTATACTTTTCGAATAAAAAATTGTATCTTTGCGGCTTGAAAAAATCTGTAGAGAATGGGGCGATGAGGGGGCGATGAATTGATGAAAGATGATAATATTAATATAATATAGGTGAAAGTTGACAATATTAATACAAAACCCCAAAGAATATGGACATTACAATTACAGAAGCAGGCAATCAAATCATTGCCACATTTGACGGGAGATTAGACACCGTTGCTGCACAGCAGATTTCTGAGACCATCACCCCGCTGCTTGAACATGCGGATCAAACCATCGTTCTCGATTGTGAGAAAATGCCGTTTATCAGCAGTTCAGGACTTCGTATCTTTTTGAAAATCAGAAAGGAAGTGGAAGCGAAGGGCGGCAAAATGCTGTTGAAGAATATCTGTCCCGATGTGATGCAGGTCTTCAAGATGACCAAATTAGATGGTGTTTTTGAAATCCAGTAACAATGCACAAGTTTCATTTTAACGCTGCACGGTGGTTATTCCTGTTAGCCGCCGTGTGTGCGTATTCCGGATTATTGGCACAGGTGGCGGACAATGAATTCACGATTGACGCCAAATTGAACACCCGTGGAGAGATTCGCGTGGGCGGATATGACGACGCGGATGGCGAAGGACAGGAAGGAAGAGCCCATTTTATCATGGGGCAGTATCGGCTCAACCTCGGATACAAGCGGTCCGACTGGTTGGAGATACGTCTCTCACCGCAGTTCTCCGGCGTATGGGGACAGGCGGGCGGCACTTTGAATCTCTCTGAAGGCTGGCTCACGATGAAACACAACAAGACCGGTCTTTTCACCAAAATAGGTCGTCAAACTCTTGAATACGACGACGAGCGTATCTTGGGTTACGATGACTGGACCATGACCGCGCCCACCCACGACGCCATCAAGTTGGGCTTCGAGGGGTATGGTCACAAAATCCATGTAATCCTGGCCTACAATCAAAATGCAGAAAACATTACCACCGGTCTCAGCTACTATTCTGATGGTATTCAGCCCTACAAGACCATGCAAACGCTGTGGTACCACTACAACACGCCGAAAAACTTCTTCGGGATCTCCTTGCTCGGCATGAATATCGGGGTGCAGAGCAAAAAATATGATGAGCCTAACAAAACTTTCTTCCAACAACTTTTCGGCACATACCTGACATTAAACCCCAGCATCGTCAATTTGGAAGGTTCTTTCTATTATCAAATGGGTAGAGAGGAACACGGGGTCAAGTTGAACGCCTTTATGGGAAGTGCCAAGGCCACCGTCACACCGAACGAGATTTATAACCTTTATACGGGATACGATTACCTGAGTGGTGACCAGTTCCCCGTCACGACGAATGGCAATTTAGGCCTTATATATCATAAAGAGGCTAGAGCGTTCACTCCCTTGTTCGGTTCTCACCACGATTTTTACGGTGCCATGGAGTTTTTCTATTTTGACAACTATGTGCACAACTTCTCTCCCGGTTTGCAAAACCTCTATGTCGGTGGCAACGTCAGCCCGGTTCAGGGATTGACAATCAACGCCGCTTACCACTTTTACGCCATCGCTGCTGACCTTAAATACCAACAAGAAAAAATGAACAAAGCATTAGGCCATGATATTGACCTTAGCGTAGCTTATACTTTCGCGAATTTTGTCACTCTGACGGCTGGCTATTCCTACATGCGCGGCACCAAGACAATGGAAGTCCTCCAAAACACAACCGACAAGCGTCGCTTGCATTGGGGCTGGTTGATGCTGACCGTCACCCCGACTTTCTTCACCACCACGTGGAATGATAAGAAGAAGGTTTAAGGTTTAAGGTTGAGGGGGTGGTCCTACGTCATAAATCCATAGCCAAGTAATCAAGAATAATAATAAAACATCAAATATGAAGAACATTGCTCCTTTGTCACAGTCGCAATTAGGTATTTATGCCGAGTGCGTACATCATGAAAACGAGGTTTTTTATAATCTTCCGTTTCTTTATGTTTTTGACGGCAGTATTGATGCTGACCGGTTGTGTCGTGCCATAGAGGCGACGATACAGGCTCATCCTGTTTTTTTCACACGCATTGAGTTGAGTGAAGAGGGAGAGCCTTTGCAGACCATCGACACGGATGAGGTTTCAAGTTTCAAGTTTCAGGTTTCAAGTTTTACGGATCTCGAGGCTGAGAAGAAAAAATTCATTGAGCCTTTCCAACTCCATGGTGGCAGGCTGTTTCATACCAAAGTGATGCGTGATGCAGATCATGTCTATTGGTTTTTCGACATGCATCATATCATCAGCGACGGTTCCTCGTACCATATTATTATTTGTGATGTGGAGACGGCATACAACGGCGGCACGCTTGCTCCCGAGGAGATGTCGATGCAGGAATTCGCCCTTGCCGAAGCCGAGATGCGCAAAACACCTGCTTTCGAGGAGGGCAAACAGTGGTATGCCCAAAACTTCGACTGCGGCGACACGTTCACCCAGCTTATGCCCGATTTGGAGATTCCCGAACACGCGGATGCCCAAAAACTCCGCGTTCTCGGCATCGACATGGATCGGGTGGATGCCTTCTGCAAGACCAACGGAATCAAAAAAAGCACATTCTTCACGTCGGCATATTCTTTTCTGTTGGCCAAGTACAACAACGACCAGGAATCGCTGTTCACCACGGTTTTCAACGGCCGCACGGATCCGAAGTTCCAACACTCCGTGGGCATGACGGTGAAGACGTTGCCTGTTTATGCCAAGTTCACGGAAGAGACCACTGTGCTTGATTTCCTGAAAGCCGGCGAGGAACAGATGATCGGTGCCCGCAAACACGACATCTATTCTTATACCGACATCATGAACGACCTCAACCTGCAAACCAACTCCATCTTTGCATGGCATGGGCTCCTCCTTGATTACACCGAACTGATGGGCAAACCCATGGAGGCCATACAGCTCCGCAAGCACAACGAGGGCGTCTCGTTCTATCTGATGGCTTTCTATGTCGGCAAAAAATATCATATCAAAGCGGAATACAGCGCCAACGAATACTCCGAGACATTGATTGACCAATTCATGGAGAGTTACGAGGCGGTTCTGGAGGGCTTCCTAAGCCAGACTCTCCTGCACGACATCGACATCTGCACCGAGAGCCAACGCGCTTTGCTTGACAGTTTCAACCAGACCGACACGGAGTTGGATATGAGTCAGACCATCGTGTCCAAATTCCGTGCGCAGGTGGCAAAAGCCCCTGACAATATCGCAGTGGTCTATAAGGATAAACGTTTTACCTATAAAGAGTTGGATGAGATTTCCGACCGCATTGCCGCATATATCCATGGGAAAGGCCTTCATGAGGAGGATGTCGTCTCGGTGTTGATTCCTCGTTGCGAGTGGATGCCTATCGTCTCCTTGGGCGTGTTGAAGGCCGGTTGCGCTTACCAACCTCTCGACCCGACCTATCCTTCGGAGCGTCTCAACTTCATGATGCAAGACGCCTCTGTGAAGTTGCTCATTGCGGATCCGGAACTGCGTGGCATTGTCGATCAATATACGGGCGAAGTATTGTCCATCAACGACATCCCGCAACTTCCTGCCCCCAATGCAGACTTGACGGCCTGTATGCCCAAGCCCGAGTCGCTCTTCATCATGCTCTACACATCAGGCACCACGGGAACGCCCAAAGGCTGTCAGTTGGAGCATCGCAACCTCGTTGCGTTTTGCGAGTGGTACCAGCGCAGGTTTAATCTCACACCCAGTTGTAAAGTTACGGCATACGCCAGTTACGGCTTCGATGCCAATATGATGGAAACGTATCCATGTCTCACGGGTGGTGCCACGCTTTACATCATTCCTGAAGAACTGCGCTTGGACATGATAGCGTTGAACGAATATTTTGAGCAAGAGCAGATCACCCACGGATTCATGACCACGCAGGTGGCTTATCAGTTTGCCACTTCCATCGAGAACCACTGTCTGCACTACCTGTTGACAGGTGGCGAGAAGTTGGCACCTCTGACACCGCCCACGAATTACACTTTGGCCAACCTTTACGGCCCCACTGAAAGCACCGTCTGCATCACCTCTTTCGATGTGACGAAGCCCATGAAGGACATCCCAATTGGTTCGGCGTTGGACAACGTCAAGCTCTATATCGTCGATAAGGCGGGTCACCGTCTGCCTGTGGGTGTGGCGGGCGAACTCTGGGTCGCCGGACCGCAAGTGAGCCGCGGCTACCTCAACCGTCCTGAGAAGACCGCTGAGGTTTATATTGACAACCCCTTCGATTCCAGCGAGAAATACGCGCACATTTACCGCACTGGCGATATTGTGCGCTATCTCCCCGATGGCAACATCCAGTTTGTGGGACGCAAGGACGGTCAGGTCAAGATTCGCGGTTTCCGCATCGAATTAAAAGAGGTGGAAGGGGTCATCCTTCAGTTCCCTGGCATCAAGGATGCTACTGTGCAAGCCTTTGACGAAGAGGGCGGCGGCAAGTTCATTGCTGCTTATATCGTGGCAGACGAGCAAATTGACATCGAAGCCCTGAACAACTTCATCATGGAAGAGAAACCGCCTTACATGGTGCCTGCCGTGACGATGCAAATCGACCGCATCCCGCTCAACCAGAACCAGAAGGTGAACAAGAAGGCCCTTCCGAAGCCCGAAAAGAAAGCGGCTGCCGCTGAGGTGGAAAGCAATGTGCCGATGAACATCCTGGAAGAGGAACTGCACGAAATCGTGGCAGGAATCGTGGGCACCAAAGACTTCGGCGTGACCACCGTTTTCGGCTACGTTGGACTTACCTCCATCTCCGCCATCAAACTGGCCGTGCAGCTGAACAAGAAATACGGCATCACCGTGGATTCCAAATCCTTAGTCAAGACAGGAAATATTCAAACAATTGAGAATCAGATCCTTAATCAGCTCCTTAATGCTCCTGCTCCCGCCCCTGCCCAAGCGGCCACTAATCCCGATGATACTCAACCCAAGAATGCTCCGTTGTCTTACGCGCAGATGGGCGTGTATGTTGATTGCATGAAACAGCCCACCGCCACGGTATATAACATCCCAACTCTCATCCGTTTCTCCAAAGACACGGATGTGCCGTTGCTTGAAAAGTCTATCGAGACCCTCGTCAATGCGCACCCGCAGTTCTTTGTGCATTTTGACAGCGAAGCCGGCGAAATCGTGCAAATCGTTGACAAAAATCAGCCTATTTCCCTTACAAAGAGCCAGTTGAGCGAGGTGGAATTGGAGAAATACAAGGTAGAGTTCGTAAGGCCTTTCAACCTGAGACAAGGACCGTTGTACCGTATGGAAATCGTCACCACCGAACAAAATGTTTGCCTCCTGGCGGATGTGCATCACTTGATTTTCGACGGAGGTTCCCTCGATCTGTTCCTGAACCAGCTGTGCGACCTGATGAACGGCAAGGAAATCGAGGCCGAAGCCATCAGCTATGCCGGTTTTGTCACCGACGAGAAAGCGGCAGAAAACACGCCGAGTTACAATGAGGCCAAGAACTTCTTCAACCAGCGTTTGGGTAATGTGGAAGGGGTTACGGAAGTGCCTACCGATTTGACCAATCCTTTGGAGCAAGGTACCGTCAGCGAAGTCTTCTGCAAGATGGACTTCAACGCGATAGAGGACTTCTGCAAGAAGAACAACCTCTCGCCTGCGCACCTTACCTTGGCGGCTGTTTTCTATGCGCTCTCACGTTTCACCAACAACGAGCAGATCTGCATCACCACCATCAGTAACGGCCGTTCCGATTTGCGCATCAGCAATACGACGGGCATGTTTGTCAACACCTTGGCCTTGAGTGCCCAGATTGGCGAACAAAAGGTGATGGACTTCTTGAAAGAGACCAGCCAGAACTTCGATGAGACTTTGACTCATGAGAAATATCCTTTCGCGCAAATCGCCGCCGATTACGACCTGTCTGCCGAAATCCTGTTTGCCTATCAGATGGGAGTGATTAACCAATATGTGATCAAAGGTCAAAAACTTGAAATAGAGTCTCTTGAGCTGGATACGCCGAAGTTCCGCATCGCTTTCTACATTCAAGAGGAAGAGGGTGTGCCGGGCGTGATGGTCGAATACGACAATGGCCGTTACAGCCACGAACTGATGCAAAGTTTGGCACAGTCGGTGAGCAATGCGGCCAAGGCCTTCGTCCAGCATCCCGAGATGGCGTTGCAGCGGGTTTCTTTGCTGGATGCCGAACAAACCGCTCTGCTCGATAGCTTCAACCAGACGGATGTGCCCTACGACGACACCCAGACCATCGTTTCACTGTTCCGTCGGCAAGCGCAACTGACCCCCGACAACATGGCTGTGGTCTATCACGACCATAAATACACTTATCGTGAGGTGGATGAGATTTCGGAACGCATTGCAGGATACATTTTTGCGCAAGGTCTTGGAAATGAAGATATTGTTTCCGTGTTGATTCCGCGTTGCGAATGGATGGCTATCGTTTCGTTAGGCGTATTGAAGGCCGGCTGTGCTTACCAGCCTCTTGACCCGAGCTATCCTGCTGAACGTCTGAACTTTATGATGCAAGATGCGAGCGCCAAATTGCTCATTGCCGATGAAGAGTTGCGTCCCATCGTAAATGAATATGAAGGCAAGGTGCTGTTGACAAAGGATATTGACACGCTGCCCGTTGTGGCTCCTGTGAAGGTAGAGATTACTCCGTCAAGCCTTTTCATTATGCTCTACACTTCCGGTTCAACGGGAACACCCAAGGGTTGTCAGCTGGAACACGGCAACTTGGTGGCTTTCTGCCATTGGTATCAGCGACACTATGGCTTGACTGCGGCTGATCGCGTGGCAGCGTATGCTAGCTATGGTTTCGATGCCTGCATGATGGATATGTATCCGGCATTGACCTGCGGTGCTTGCGTCCACATTATTGGGGAAGACATACGACTCAACTTGCCTGATCTCAACGATTACTTCAATGCACAAGGCATTACCCACTCGTTTATCACCACGCAGGTGGGCTACCAGTTTGTTACCAATGTGGAGAATCATTCGTTGCGTTGCTTCGCTGTGGGAGGTGAAAAGTTGTCTGCCCTCAATCCGCCTACCACGTACAAGATGTACAACGGTTATGGCCCTACAGAGTGTACCATCTTCACTACTAACTATTGGGTGAAAGATTATGAGCTGGATATTCCCATCGGCAAGCCATTGGACAATCTGAGACTCTATATTGTTGACAAACAGTTTAACAGATTGCCTCTTGGAGCTGCTGGCGAACTGTGGGTCACGGGGCCGCAGGTGAGCCGTGGCTATTTGAATCGTCCCGAAAAAACTGCTGAAACCTACCTGAAGAACCCCTTTAGCGACGACCCGAAACATGCTCGTGTTTATCGTACAGGCGACATCGTGCGTTACCTCCCGGATGGCAACATCCAGTTTGTGGGACGTAAAGACGGTCAGGTGAAAATCCGTGGTTTCCGTATTGAACTCAAGGAAGTGGAGGCCGTGATTCGCCAATTCCCGGGCATCAAGGATGCTACTGTGCAGGCCTTTGATTACGAGAATGGTGGAAAATTCATCGCCGCTTACATTGTCAGCGACCAGCAGGTAGATATCAAGGCCCTCAACGCCTTCATCGGCGAGCGGAAACCTCCGTACATGATTCCTGCCTCCACGATGCAGATTGACAGTATTCCGTTGAACCAGAACCAGAAAGTGAACCGTAAGGCATTGCCTACACCCGTTATGCAGGCTTCAGACCGCGAATATGTGGCACCAGCCAACGACACAGAAGCATTGTTCTGCCGCATTTTCAGTGAGGTTCTCTCCATGGACAAGATCGGGGCCAACGACAGCTTCTTCGACCTCGGCGGCACCTCGCTCATGGTGACCCGTGTCATCATCGAGGCCGACAAGGCGGGAATGCACGTGGCCTACGGTGACGTGTTTGCCAACGCTACCCCGAGAAAACTTGCCGCACTCGTTTCGGGTAGTGCAACGGTAACCACAGACGATGACGACATCACCAAATTCGACTATTCCGGCATCAACAACTTATTGAGCAACAATACCTTGGATAGCTTCCGCAAAGGCGAACGCCAATCCTTGGGCAATGTGCTGCTTACTGGTGCCACGGGTTACCTTGGCATTCATGTGCTGCAGGAACTGATCCAATCGGATGCAGAGAACATTTACTGTCTGGTACGCGACAAGAACATGGATGGTGCTGAACACCGACTGAAAACCCTCCTGTTTTACTATTTCGAATCCACCTACGATGAGCTGTTCGGCAAACGTCTCCACATCATCCTCGGCGATGTCACCAACGACCTGACCGCTCTTGTGCAGGCAAAGATTGACACGGTGTTTAACTGTGCCGCTGTGGTGAAACACTTCAGCGAAGGCACTGAAATCGAAGACGTCAATATCGGTGGTGCACAACGCTGTGTTGACCTCTGTTTGAAGACTGGCGCACGTTTGATACACATCTCTACATACAGCACCAGCGGCCTCAATGTCAACGATACCATGGCTCCTGACCATGTCTTCACCGAGCAGAGACTTTACGACGGACAATATCTAGGAAACCAGTATGTTCATTCAAAGTTCTTGGCAGAACGCATTGTGCTGCAATCCATTGTTGATAAAGGGTTGTCGGCCAAGGTGATCCGTGTCGGTAACCTTGCGGCCCGTACCAGCGACGGTGAGTTCCAGATCAACTTTACTACGAACTCCTTCATGGGGCGCATCAAAGTCTATAACATGCTAGGCTGCTTCCCCTACTCCCTGTACGAAAGCAAGGTGGAATTCTCGCCCATCGATGAAACAGCGCACGCTATCATCTTGCTAAGTTCCACACCCAAGGAGTGCTGCGTATTCCATGCCTATAACAGCCATACGCAGTTCCTCGGTGACGTTCTCAGCGGATTCAACAATTTGGGTACAGACATCCGACTTGTGGAGGACGAGGAGTACAATGCCACCATGGAGAGTGCGGGTAACGACCCACAGAAGGCCAAAACGCTTTCCAGCATGCTTGCATACCAAGATATGGCCCATGGCATGAGAGTCAAACAGGTGGTCGTCAGTAACCCGTACACCACGCAAGTGCTCTATCGTCTGGGCTTCAAATGGTCACCCACTACCTGGGACTATGTGGACCGGATGTTGAGTGCTATCAGTGGATTGGGATTCTTTGATTAGTTAGTAATTAGCAGTTAGTAGATGTAGGACTGCTGCAGTGCGGCAGCCCTACAAACCTTCAAAAAAAATACCGCTTCATTCGAAAATGAAGCGGTATTTTTTTTGTACAAAAAGGTAAGCTCACCGGATTATTTCCGGATGATGGGCATGGAGACCACGCCGTTGGCGGTGAACACCTTCGCGAAGTAGGTGCCCGTGGCGAGTGCGCTCACGGAAACTTCTGTACGGCTGTCGTTCACGGTCACCGTGTTCATCAACTGTCCGTAAATGTTGAACAACTCCACTTTCTCAATCATGAGATTTTCGTCTTTTGCACTGATAGTGACGTTGTTGACGGCAGGATTCGGATAGACGATGAGGTTGTCGCGCAGCTCGTATTGGTTGATACCCACAGGATCGTAGTCATACGTGGCAATGGCACTGTTGTTCATGCCCTCTTTCATGGCGATGGCCTTGACGAGGTAGTGAACGTTCAAATGGAACGGAACGCCAGAAGTATATTCATAGCTGCTCTCATCAGGATCTGTGCCGTCAATAGAGTAGTAGATGGAAGCACCTTCCGTTTCGCAAGTAATGGTCATGCGGTAGAATTCGCCGTCACGTTGCATGTGGATGACAGGCGTAGCAACAGTTTCTAACGTGCTGATAATAATGTCGTTGTTGTCGCGAGGATAAATCTGATAACCATAAGAGGTTGAATAGCTGACAAAACCAATGACATCAGCGTGGTCGCCGGCAGAAATCTCCAAATCAACCGTGTTGAAACGGTCGCGGATGGACATGGTGTCACCGTTTTGCACAAAGGTCTCAGCATCAATGAATTCCACATCATTCAGGCGCACTAACTTGGATTCATAAACTGTAGCATAATCGTTGATGACGTTGGAAACGGTAGCAACGGTAGGCATGACCGTCACTGGCGTACCCGTGGCTGCGTTGGCGTTGTGAGACGGGATCAGTTCCACCATGCCGTTGTAAAGTTGGTAGCTGCCGAAGATGCCTCCCTCAATGACATCGCCCTCGTTGTAAGTGGTGGTGATGACCCCGGCGTTGTCGTAAATCAGCAATGCGGCGGAGTTGTCCTCCACAAACATATAGTGTTCGCTACGGAAAACAAAGGTGACATCGCTCATAATCTGTTGTGCGCTGTTGGAGGCATTGGTCTTGAATGCGGCAATGTTGGCCACTTGCTCGGGGAAGGAGATGGTGGCACTGGACACAAAGCTCGGGGTCATACCCGTCTTCCACGCTTTGGCCTTGACGATCGTGGTGTTGTTCACGGTGAAGGGTGCGCTGTAAATCGTTGAGTTCTCGGTAGGGGCGCTGCCATCGGTGGTGTAGCGAATCACGGCATCGGCATCAGCGCAGGTGATGCTAACGGACTGCGGTTCATAGTAGATACCATCGTTCGGGGTGATGACCGGTGCGCTGACGGTTGTGGGGATAACCCCCGGAATACCATAAACCACCACGCTGTCAATCACCACGCGAGAGGTAGAAGAAGGAGCGTTTTCAGGCAGGACAATCGTGAATTTCAGGCGTACGTAATCGTAAACACCAGCCTCATCCACCACGTAGTCGAAATTATGTGCCATGCTGGTCAAGGCGAACGTCTCCCCGGCAGAATAGGTGCTACCACCGTCAATTGAGTGTGAGACGTTGATGTTCAAACCGTTAGAATTAGCGGCTGTAAATGTGACGTGAGTCACGTTGCGCAGATCGAAATTGGTATAGGTGTAAGCGATATTTCCAGCAGCGGAGGAATACCAGCGCATCTGCATGGACTGGTCGCCAGTGATGTGGTTGTTGGTGGACGGAGTGCCGTAGTAAGTACCCCATTGTTCGCCTTCGTTGCCTGTGAAGGCAACCGTGGTGTTGTTATAGACATTGGAGGCCTCAAAGCCCTCTTCTGATTCAAAACCAACGGCATAGATAACAGTGTCACCCACCGAAGGCTCAATGACGGTATAGGTGCCTGTTGTCACTTCGCTGTTCTCCCAGTTTGCTTTCACTGCGAGAGCCTTAACTGTGTAGGTACCGGGCGTATTGAAGATGATGGCTTGCGCGTAAGTGGCTGATGTAGCGGTGGGTTCGGTGCCGTCGGTGGTGTAGTGGATGTCGGCATCGGCCACGGAGCAACTGATCGTTACTGCAATGGTGCTGTCGCTAACAGCTGTGGAAGGAGTCAACACGGGTGCGGGCAGCTGCGCGGTGGCGGTCATCGCTACTTGTGCGCTCAGCGTGTCGGAAACGATGGTGATGAGGCCCATGGCGGGTTCGGTGCCATCGAAGGTGACGGTGACCACGGTGTTGTTGTTCGGGTTGCTGATAGTGACAGGACTAACGGTGAAGTGCGTGTTATTGCAGGTCAACGTGATAGCATCTTCCAAGTGGGCACCGCTTACCGTGAAGGTTTGGCTCAGTTGGGTGCTGGTGAAGTTCAACGTCGTAGCGTCAACCGTCAGAACCGGCTCAAACACAACCGTATAGAGTGCTGTAGCGGTTTCGCTGGCGAACCAATCCGTTTTGAAGGCTTTGGCCTTTACGGTGGTGGTGGTGGTCAACGTGACGGGAGCGGCGTAGAGCGTGGAAGTCTCGGTCGGCTCGGTACCGTCGGTGGTGTAGCGGATTTCTGCATCAGGGGTGGCACACGCGAGGCTGAAGCTGACACTGTCAGCGTAAGTACCTGCGACAGGGGTAAATACGGGAGTCTCTACGGTCGGGACGGTAATCGTCACCTCCAAAGTGCTCACGTTACTGTTTTGGTAGTACGGTTTCACTGCGACAGCCTTGATGGTGCTGGTGGCCGTGACTTGGAACGGAGCGGTATAGAGTGTGGAGGCCTCTGTGGGTTCGGTGCCGTCGGTGGTGTAATAGATGCTTGCGCCTTCATCGGCGGTGATGGTCACTTCGGCATTGAAGTAGAAGGTGTTGTCGCCTTCGGCTTCGGATCCAGCAGCGGTGATGGTGGGCGCACTCTGTTCAGGAGCCACAACCGTGAAAGCTGCACTCACATTCACTGCGGGAGAAAGTGCGTTGGAGTCCAAATCCACCAAGGAAGCGGTGAAAGTATATTCACCGGCCGGCATCGGTGAGAGTGTGACCAGCGGAATTACATTCATTAAATTCTGATCCAGATACATGACATCCACTCCAGGAAGGAAAACTGAGAGGAAATTGGACTCGATTTTCAGGTAGCCATCCGTATCCAATGTGAAGTTTTGGATGTCAATGCCAATATGAAGGGTGTCTAAGGTGCTGTAAACGGCACCGTTAGCGGGCTCATTGATAGTGAGGGAAGGAGTGAGCACCGGGGCTTGCGTCGTCAAATCCTGATTGTTTCGAGGATAAATCTGGATAGTTCCATCATGGATAGCCACAAATCCCGTGAGATTCAAAGTTGAACCAGCAGCGATGGTTGTGTCAATGTTGAAGCGATTGAATAACCTAAGCGTATCATTCCCTTGGCCAATGGTCACTTCTGAGCCAGAGAAACCGTACGGGAAAGTGACATTTTCAAATGTGACCAATTGCGCATCGTAAGCAGCATAGTTGTTTATCAGTTGGCTAAAGGTCAAAAGAGTAGGAACAACTGTACCCGTGTTTGGTGCTTGAGAAGCCTCATACACAATATTTTGCATCTCAACTTGATCATGGTAAGTTGCCTTCGTTCCCACCAAGTTGGTAATTTGGTCGCCCTCTACAAAATCATTAGGGATATTGAAATTGCCATACAGAAGAAGGCTAGCAGAAGCGTCTTTTACATAAGTGTATCCTCCGCCACCATACACGAAGGTTACGTCATTATCAATCATATAAGAAGTTGATCCATTGGGTAACGCTTTGAATGCTGCCAAGTTAGCCACCGTCTCAGGAAATGTGTAGGTGGCGGAAGTGATCAAACTGTTGGCATGACCGTTCGCCGTAGCCATAGCCTTCACTGTGGTATTCTGACTGATAGAGATGGGCGAAGTGTAGAGGGTGGAAGAAGTAGTGGGCGTAGTGCCATCCAGTGTGTAGTAGATGGAAGCATTATCGGTAGTGGAAGAGATCTCTACGTTAATAGGGGAGGTATAGAGTCCTGCGGCGGGAGAAAAAGTCGGTTGTGCCGTGGAAGGCAGACCACCTGCCTGTGTGATCGTTACATTGTCCAAAAAGAAGCGGCCTCTTGAGGCTTGTTTGCCTTCAAATCTGATATGAGAAGAATTCGTACCGCCGCTCAATGGTAAAGTGAAATGATTGTAACTGCCGTAGCTACCATCGTTTTGAAGTCCAGAGACCGGATAACTTGTATCGTCTAAGTAAACAATAAAGGTAGTGGAATCGTGATACCAAGCTTCAGCATCAAATTCCAAAATAAAGTTGCCACCGTCGCCAGACAGATCAATGTTAGGAGTCTGGATCCAGCCTTTAGTAGAACTTGTACCAATCCTAACTTTTCCATAGCAAGCAAAAACTTTATTGCCTGTCCAACCAGGTTGTTGTGTAAAATTATCCAACGAGGTTTGAATGGCTTGGTTAGTTGAAGAATCTGCGAATCCAGAAAAATCTTCACTAAAAACAATGGTTTGTGCGTTCACGCCAATAATACAGCAGAAGAGCATCATCAGCACGAAGCAACTTTTCACAAGTAAATTTTTTTTCATATTTTTTTGTATTTAATTGTTTGAATTCCAAATAATTATGCAAATTATGGAGAGATTATTCTCCACGGCAAATATACATTTATTTTCCGTTGGGGCAATGCTGTAGGGGCGAATAATTATTCGCCCCTACAAAGGCCATGAATTCCTGTAAATCGCAAATCCGCAACGATTGCTGCAATTTCTCGTCGGGCATTTGTGCGAAAATTGCGAAATAGTGCCATAGTTCTTTCAGATTCGCCAGTGTGCCGGATTCTCCGCGGATGGGTAATAAATCATCGATAAGATTCTGATAGAAAGCGAGAAAACGACTGTTCTTGTCGCCAACTTCTTGACCTTTAATCTCTTCTGCCAAAAACGGATTTTGAAGCAACCCGCGACCTAACATCCAAGCTTCCACATTAGGAAATCGTTCGGAGAGTGTCAAATAGTCTTCTTTGGTGAAAATATCGCCGCTATAGATGATTTTATGCCGGGTTATGCTGCAGAATTCCTCGAAAATGTCCCAATGAGGTTTCCCCTCATAGAGTTCATCGCCTAAACGAGGATGGATGACCAGAAAATCCAGAGGATAGGGGTTCAGACGTTGCAATAAAGCACGTCCTTCGTCGGGGTGGTGCAGTCCGAGGCGCATCTTCAAGGAGACCTGAAACGGTGTTTCTTTGGTAATGGCGGCCACCATTTGTTCCACGATGTCGGGGTGGGGCATAAGCCCGCAGCCGCGCGTGTGCCGTACGACGGGGGAGGAGGGGCAACCGATGTTGATGTTAAAATGCTCGTATCCAAACTGTTCGTGTAGCATTTTCATCGTGTCCACGAACTGCTGAGGTTGATTGCCCATCAGTTGCGGGGTGAGCGGAAGGGCGGTGTTGTTTTCGGGGAGGATGTCCTGCCATACCTTCGGGCGGAATTTTCCGGCGGATTGCACGGGTAGGAATGGGGACATAAAAAAATCTATGCCGCCAAAATGACGGCATAGTGTGTTTCTGAACGTACGGGAAGTGATCCCGTGCAAAGGGGCTAACCAGAGTTTCGGTGCCATTAGCGAATCACCACTTTCCGGGTCTTTTCAGAACCGTTCACGTTGAAAGTCAGCATATAGATGCCAGCAGGGTACTTTTTGACATTCAGGCTGGTTTTGCCGACCGCATTGCCAGAATCCAGCGTTCTGCCTGTTAAATCGCGCAATGACCACTGGTATTGTTTGTCGGTATTTGCTTGGAAATAAAGCACATCGGAAGCCGGGTTGGGATATACGGTTTCGCGCTCCGTCTCCACAACGGGAACGGCCACTTCTTGCATCAGTTTGACATCGTCCACATACAGAATTGAACCACCGCCCATGCTGGTGGAAGATATCACTACGATCATGATGGAGTCGCAGGCTGCGCCGGGATTATCAAAATTGAGTGCGATTTGCTGATAACCGTCAGGGTTTAGTGAGCCGTAAGTGTTGTAGGCGTAGCTCACAGGAGTGCCGTTTTGCTTAGTCATAGCCAAAACCAGCATCTCATCCTCTTCCACGGGTTGATATTTGACCCACATCGTCACGGCTCCTGGCGTTTGGGTGCAGGGGATGCCGGGTGAGAAGATCTTGGCCAGGGATACCAGAGATGACATGTTGTCGGGGTCGAAACCTGTGCCTGTGGTGTCCTGGATAGCTTGTATGATGGCCAAAAGATCCTCAAAAGGAATGGAAAAGCCATCGGATTCGCCCACTTGCAGAATGCCAGGAAGCGGGATGGAGTATCCAAGAGTAGGGATCGTGAATTGGGAAGGCTCCAATTTCATGGCATAATTGCCATTATGGGAGTCTGTGGTTTGTGAGCCGAAATTCACCTCTACAGGAATATTGACAATGGAGGTAATGGTGCCATGAATACCAGCTGTCCAACCCACGGCTTTTCCGAAAGACCACGTTTCGAAATCTCCATTGTTGAGGGTGTTTTGCGCGCTCAAGGTCGCAAAACCGCTTAAAATCAATAAAACTGCTAAAACTTTTTTCATATTCTTGAACTTAAAAATAGATTTACAACACCGTTATCGATCCCTTATGTGTGGAGGAAACGCCCTCGTAGTCGGTGATATGGAGGGTGTAGGAGAAGGTGGAGCCGACCATCAGTTTGCCGTTGACAGAACCGTTCCATTCGAAATCTTTGTTGGTAGTATGGTAAACTATTTCGCCATTGCGGTTGAAAACGGTGAATTCCAACTCTTGGATGAGGCTTCTTTGCGGAATGTAGAAGTAGTCGTTGACACCGTCCAAATTACTGGGGGTTATGGAGTTGGGGAGATTCAGGAAGGGCTTGCAAGCCGGAATGGTGATGGTGTTGGTAGCGGAACATCCATCTTCATTTTGGATTTCCACAGAATAAGTGCCAGGAGAAGTGATGGTGATGGTTGGGGTAGTTTCGCCAGTGCTCCATTTGTATTGTGCGATGTCGTCTTCTGATTCGGCGGAGAGGGTGGTGGTGAAGGCGTCACAGTAGTCCAAATCAAAGGCGATTTCCACCTTGGGTTTGCGCACGATCAAGGTGACATCCACCAGACTGTCGCAACCGTTCCAGGCCAGTGCTTCGTAATTGACGCGGCGAGTGCCTTCTGTGGACCATGTCTGAGATTCTCCAAAATATTGGGAATCATAGACGTAAGGAAGTTTTTCCTCGCAGGTGGAAACGGTATCCACCGCTGTGGAGTTGTCGATGGCCGTCATGTCAAGATGGATGACTTTGTCTATTGTATCGACGCAGATTCTGGCGGAGTCTTGGATAATAATCCGAACAGTGGCCTCGCCATTTTCTGATATCGTGCTGTTGTCAAAGGTCAAGACGGGATCGAGGGTGTTTTCTGCGAAGGGAATGAACGCATTGTTGTCACGTCTTTTCACCAGCCACTGGATGAGTTGCGTTTGTTGTCGGACAGTGTCTTCCGTGCCGCCTTGTTGAGTGGGCGGGGTGATGACAAAGATATCGCTGGAGTCAATGAAGTGAACCGTCAAGTCGCAATTGTTGAACAACTGCTCATATCCGAAGTTAGCATCCAGATAATAGGATTTGATGTGTGCTTCGTAAACGAAGGGGACGCCCGTGTAGGACTTCATCTCGCAGCGGTAATAAGGCCAGATTCTGGCCTGATTACGATCCAGGGAGACTTTATAAATGGTGCCGCTGATGCCAGGTTGATCGAAGTCGAGAATGCGGTTGCAGGCATCCAGGGAGTCATAGCCATAGTGCCATTCGTAGGTTTGTTCCAGGAAACCCCATGGCACGGAAAGCTGAACGGGTTCTTCACCGCATGCATCGACATGGATGGCACCGGGGATCATTTTGGCGGCAAAGAGACAGTAAGCCCAATGGTACATGTATTCGCATGCTCTGACTCGGATGCGCAATTTCACGGATTTTCCTTGAGCGGCATAGTCGCTCAGGTCGAAAGCCACGGGTTTGTATTCGAACCAACCAACGTCGTAGGACGAAAGTCCGCTACTTTGGCTGGGCGGGCATTTGCGGAACGGGAAGGTTGTGGGAGTGGCCTCAGGGTACGCCCAGTAGTAGGTGCTGATGCCATATTCGTCGGGAGCCGTGTGCGTGTCTTGGCTGGAGGAAGAGCCGCTCGGCACTGCGAGGAAACGATTGTAAGGCCAAGCCGTGTTGATGGAGCCATTGGCTCGTCTGTAGTAACCGCTCGGAATCAATTGTCCCGTCACACCGTCGATCACTTCAATGTAGAATCGAGGGTTTACATCGGCAGAGTGGGAAGTGACATCTTCCTCAGCAAAAGAGAAATAGACCAGTAGCGTGCTCTCTTCGGGTTGGGGATAGAACCAGTATTCCAGCTGAGAGTTGTCGGCGCAAGGGGTACAGCCGTTGGAGCAATTGTTGCACCCCACCATGATCACCGTGTCTAAATTCTCAGATGTCACACCTGACCAAGAGATGGGCAGGTAGTTTTCGTGTGGGTATTGGTTCCCCACTTGGTAACAACGGCACGGGTCTGGGGATTGATTGGTGATGAGCTTGTGTGAATAGTATCCGTTATGGGAGGAGATACCTGATGAAGATTCGTAATTATTTGCCGAAGAGGCTGTTGACGCCCGGACATAATGATGGTTCTGGAAGTCCAAAGTCATGAAATTAAGTGGGCCCTGTGCGGGTGTCCATGGGGCATATTGTGCCATGCCTAGGCTGACGGATAAAAAGCAAATGACTGCGAAAAAAGCTATCTTTTTCATAATTTCAATATTTTCATCTTTTACTGCCTAACGAAAAAAATGCCGAAACGTTGCAAACAATTTCCATTTTTTTCTTAGGTTAAAATCCAATTTTCTTCTCCGCCGCGAAATTACAATTTTTATTCTTATGCTTCGCATAAAAATTCAATATAATTTTATACCTTTGCCGCCGCAAAATCTAAAACTAAAGTATGAAGAAATCAGACATTCTTGTAATCATTATTATTGTTCTTTGCTTGCTGCCATTCTTTCTTTTTGACAGTGTTTATGACGCATATTGTACTGCAAATCAGTGTTTTCCGTTATGGATGGCCTTTTTGAAATTCGGCATCTTGGCTATGTTTGGCGAGATGTTGGGGAGCCGTGTGAAAACAGGCGAATACTATCATAAAGGTTTCGGACTTGCCCCGAAATTTGTCGTCTGGGGCATTCTCGGTATGTGGATCGCCTTGGCGATGAGTGTCTTCCGTCTCGGCATCCCTGCGTTCATGGAACGTTACGCCGCCTTCAGCGGTGTCTCTGCCGCCATGTCCGGCCCGATGTCGTGGATGAAACTGCTCGGTGCCTTCTGCATCAGCACGATGATGAACACCTCCTTCGCGCCCGTCTTCATGACCGTCCATAAAATCTCCGACATGCACATCAACGAGCACGGCGGTGCTTTCTCCGCTCTCTTCAAACCCGTGGCCGTCAAACGCCACATCTGCGAGATGGACTGGGGCGTGCAGTGGGGCTTCGTCTTCAAGAAGACTATCCCGCTGTTCTGGATTCCCGCCCATACGCTCACCTTCTGCCTCCCGCAGGATCTCCAAGTCCTCTTCGCCGCCTTCTGTAGCGTCATCCTCGGACTGTTCCTGTCCATAGCTGCAAAGAAACAGAATTAAAAACCTGTAAGCTTGTAAGCATGTAAACCAATAAACCAGTAAACCTTAAACCTTAAACCGACATGTATTTTATCATTTTCATCGTATTAATGGTCGCGAGCATGATCGTTCAAAAGACTTTGACCTCGCGCATTGAAAAATATTCGAAAACCCCGCTCAGCAGCGGACTTTCCGGCAAGCAAGTGGCCGAGAAGATGCTGCATGACAACGGCATCTACGACGTGCAGGTGACCTGCACCGGCGGGTTCCTCACCGACCACTACGACCCGACCAAGAAGACGGTCAACCTCAGCCAAGGCGTTTACGAAGGCCGCAACATCGCCTCCGCCGCCGTCGCCGCCCACGAATGCGGGCACGCCGTGCAGCACGCCACCGCCTACCGCTGGCTCACCATGCGCTCCATGCTGGTGCCCGCCACGCAGTTCGGCTCCCAATTCTCGCAATGGATTCTACTCGCCGGTATCATCCTGATGGCTCTCAACATGCTCAATGTCGGCCGCTGGGTGCTGCTCCTCGGCATCGCCTTCTTCGCCCTCACCACCCTCTTCTCACTCATCACCCTGCCGGTGGAGTACAACGCCTCCGAACGCGCCGTGGAATGGCTTGAAAGCAACGCCATCACGACAGGCAACGAAACCGTCATGGCCAAGGATGCGCTCAAATGGGCTGCTCGCACCTACCTCATCGCCGCCATCTCCTCGCTGGCTACTTTACTATATTACATTTCCATCTTCTTGGGAAGCAGAAGAGATTAATTCATAATTCATAATTCATATTTCGTAATGAAAAGAATCGTATCATTATTGGTTGTTAACCTGTTGTTTTTAAGTGTGTTTGCACAGGTGCAGGTCTATCCATTAGGGAACCAACCCGAAAAAATAAAATACACGGGTTCTGTAACCTACGCACTCCCGACCACCACCCTCAAGATAACCGTATGTGTGTCGAAAGTGCAGGATGTTCGTGGCTACTTCGCGGATTATGCCGAAAGCCTGCTTGGACTGACCAACATTATCCAGCAGAACCGCACCCATTACGTACTCAACTCCGTGGAGATTGAGCCTTTGAAAACGGCCGACTTGTCCAACATGTATCGGGCATTCACTTCCAACCCAGTGATGACCGAAGCCATGAACAAAGCTCCTCTTTCCGCTAATGCCACTTATCCAGACGGATATTTGACTGCTTATCAAACATATACGGCATCACTTCCCGAATTCTTCAAAAACTACGCGGACATCTCCTATACGCAACAGCAAGAGACGTTTGTAGATACCAAAATCATTGACGGTGTGGTGACACAAGTGCCTGCCAACCACACGAAAACCGTCTCCAAGAGCTTCGAGAACAAAGCTCGCGAGGCGGCTGATGCCATCATGAAGAGCCGCAAAGACCAGTACAATCTGGTTGCCGGCGAACAAGAGACTCCCTACACGGGCGAGGCTCTGGCCATCATGCTTTCGGAACTCAAAAACTGGGAAAGCAACTACATGAGCCTCTTCACCGGTGTCTCCGTCGCCGACACGATCCGGTATGTGTTCTATTTGACGCCAAGCAACAAATTGGAACAGATGACAGCTTTCTATTTTAATGAAAACAAAGGACTTATCCCGACCGATGGTTCTGCGACAGATGCTTACACGCTTGAATTCAGCTCCAAATACCCGAAAATGGTTGAGATAGTGGAATGGTACTATCCGCAGTCAGGATTCATGACGCGCAACAGGCAACCCGTGCACGTCACCCTGTCGCACAACAAAACCGTCCATGACTTCGGTATGGTGAACATGTATCAAGCCAGTTCCATCTTCGTGGCCCATCCTTCTACCAAAGACCCTATCGATCTGAACGAATTCGGCTTTGTGTTTTAGCTATTGTCAGATGACTTAGCCCCTCGCCCCTAAACCTTAAACCCTAAACCTTAAACCTTAAACCTTAAACCCCAAACCCCAAACCCCTCACACCCTCATGCAAAGAACCCTAATTTCCCTCCTTGCCATCATCCTCATCCTCTTCACGGGCTGTCAGAAAATGGAGCAGAACAAGCTCAATCGACAGATGAAAAAGATGGCGAAAGCCTATTTAGAACATGAAGAAGTAAAAGATTATAAAGATTTGACGATTACGTGTGTCGATACCATCACGGAATTCAGTTATGCCAAGTTGACCTCTGAATTGTTGGGGGATATGGAGGGCATGTACGAACAGATGTATTGGGACGAATCGGACGATTCGGCGAAACGCGAAATTATCGGATTGTACATCAATGAGATACGCCGTACAAAGGCAGATTTCGAGGATTTGATGGACAACGGGGATTTGCAAACCGAAGGTATTCTGTTGTATATGGTTACGGGTACTTTCCAGGCGGATGGCCAAAAGCGGGATATGACGTTCTTGGTGAACCCCGATAAGAAGTCGCTTCATGAGCTGGATCCATTCGGTAACAATCTGTTATATAAGGACGAATAGTGATGTTCCCATGGGGCGACGAGCGGCGGTTTAACGCCTATAGCCGTTATTGCAGAGCACATTATGGCGGCAGAATCCAGAAACTGCCGGTGGATGCGGGTTTCTCCTGTCCGAACCGCGTGAGTCGCGCGCATGGCGGCTGCACGTATTGTGCCAACAGTGCCTTTTCTCCATCATATCTTGCTGATAAAGAAGATGTTGCTTCCCAGTTAGAAGGTGGCAAGGCCTTCTTCCGAAAAAGGTATCCCAAAAATAATGGTTATTTTGCTTATTTTCAGGCCTATACTAACACGAATGCGCCTGTTGATCTCCTTCGGCAAAAGTTTGAAGAAGTTTTCAATGTGGCTGATATAAAGGGAGTTGTTATTTCCACGCGCCCTGATTGTCTGCCCAGTGAGGTGTTGGATTATTTGTCGGATCTAAGCCAACGTACCCACCTGACGGTAGAAATAGGGGTGGAAAGCTTTCATAACGAGACGCTTACGCATATCCATAGGGGACATACGTTGGAATGCACTTTCGGGGCGTTTGAAAAGCTTCATCAGCGTAATATTTCCACGTGTGCCCACCTGATTTTCGGTCTGCCAGGTGAGCAACCGGGGCAATGGTTGGAGGATGTGCGAATGCTCAATAGGTTGCAGCCACAGTTCGTCAAATTCCACCAGTTGCAGATTTTCAAGAACACCGCTATGGAAGCTGAATTCGCACAGAGCCCCGAGCGTTTCCGATCCTTTTCCGCCGATGATTATATACAGTTTTTGTGCGATTATCTGGAACGAATGTCCCCCGACATCGTGGTTGAGCGTTTCTCTGCCGAGGTTCCGCCCCGCTATCTCGCTGTGTCTCAGTGGAATCTGTTGCGTCATGATGCATTGGTGCGTAAGATAGAGGAGGAAATGGAGCGGAGGGAAAGCTGGCAGGGGAGGTTTAGAGTTTAAGGTTTAGGGTTGGCTTCATTTTATTTAGGGCGAAAATTAACTAATAATAGTTAAAATTAAAAATATTTTTATCGATATGTTATTGTATTGAAAAAATTTCTATTTTTGCCGCGAAGACAAAAACAGAAATAACATGTTGATAAGAACGAATAATTGTGCATTGATGGGGGTAGCCGCGATACCCATCACAGTGGAAGTCAATGTAGATAACGGTATTGGTTTCTTTTTGGTCGGTTTGCCCGACAGTGCGGTGAAGGAGAGTCAGCAACGCATCGACACGGCCTTGCATGTTTATGGATACAAGATTCCTGGGCGGAAGATTGTGGTCAATATGGCTCCTGCGGACATCCGCAAGGAGGGCTCGGCCTACGATTTGACCCTGGCCATCGGCATCTTGGCCGCTTCCGAACAGATTGCGGGAGCGTCGGAGCTGGAAGACTACTACATTATGGGGGAGCTGTCGTTGGACGGTTCGCTGCAGCCCGTGCGCGGCGCGTTACCCATCGCCTTGGAGGCGCGACGGCACAAGAAAAAGGGGCTGATTCTGCCCATCCAGAACGCCAGGGAAGCTGCCATCGTGCAGGGCATCGATGTTCTGGGGGCATCCAACATCAAGCAGGTCATTGACTTTTTCGACAAGGGCGCGCCCATCGAACCCACACGCATTGACGTGGCCAGCGCCTTCAACGACAGTCTGAACCACTACGAGTACGACTTCTCGGACGTGAAAGGGCAGGAGAACATCAAGCGGGCGATGGAGATTGCGGCGGCGGGTTCCCATAACGTGATTTTGATTGGTCCGCCGGGGTCTGGTAAAACCATGTTAGCCAAGCGGTTGCCTTCGATTTTGCCACCCTTGTGTCTGGAAGAGGCGTTGGAGACGACGAAGATCCATTCCGTGGCGGGCAAGATGAGCCGTTACGCCTCCATCATCGCCACTCGGCCGTTCCGTTCGCCGCACCACACCATCAGCGATGTGGCGTTGGTGGGTGGCGGCACGCACCCGCAGCCCGGAGAAATCTCGCTCGCACATAATGGGGTGCTCTTTCTTGACGAATTGCCGGAATTTAAGCGGCAGGTTTTGGAGGTGATGCGTCAGCCGTTGGAGGAACGGCGGGTAACCATCTCACGGTCGAAGTATTCCGTGGAATTTCCCGCCTCGTTTATGTTCATCGCCGCGATGAACCCTTGTCCGTGCGGCAACTACAACCACCCGACCATCCGTTGTACCTGCAAGCCCAATGAGGTTCAGAATTATTTGAGTAAGATTTCCGGACCTTTGATGGACAGAATCGACCTCCATGTTGAGGTCGTCCCAGTCAGCCACGAGGAGCTGGCATCCGATAAGCCGTCGGAGCGGAGCGCGGAGATCCGCAAGCGGGTGGTGGCGGCGCGGGAGATTCAGAAACAGCGGTTCGCGGGGAGTGCTGGGCTGTTCGCGAATGCGCAGATGAGCAGCCGTATGGTGCGCGAATATTGCCAAATTGATGCGACGGGTCAGATGCTGTTGAAGCAGGCGATGGACCGCCTCGGCCTCTCCGCCCGCGCCTACGACCGCATCCTCAAGGTGGCCCGTACCATCGCCGACCTTGACGGCAGCCCGGACATCGAAATCGGGCATCTGAGCGAGGCAATTAATTTCCGGAATCTGGACCGGGACAATTGGGGAAGGCGGTGAGGTTTCGCCCCTGAAGGGGCGTTGGAAACCGTCCGTGAACGCCGTTCCTACCAAGCTTGTGTCCCTGCGGGACATGTTTCGCCCCTGAAGGGGCATTGGGGGTCGGTCGGGAACACCGTTTCTACCGAGCTTGCGTCCCTGCGGGACAAGGTGTCCGTCGTGGTCGTTGCGCCTTACGGAGCTGTTGTCCCTGCGGGACATCCCCCCTCGGTGTACCGTCTGTGTAAATCCGCACCGGTCGCGAATAGCCCCGGTAGGGGCCAAAGCTCGGTAGAAGGGAGCCGCCGCCCATGTTCCACGTCCCGCAGGGACGGAAGCTCGGTAGGACGAAGAACATCACGGTTCCCCGTAAACGTCCCTTCAGGGACGAAACAAAAGACGAAAAACAATTATCACACAAACAAATCAAACCATTATGAAATCAATGAGAAACAACACCTACACGCAAATCCACATACAATTGGTTTTTGCGGTTCAAAACAGACAATCCATGATTCTCGAATCTTGGCGAGAACAGTGTCAAAAATCACTTTCCATCGCCACAGCCAAGTATATGGCATCAGTATGGGAATAGCTTGTCTGATATATGGGGACCCTATGGGCAGGAAGCTGCATTTACGGGACGTGACTGATTTTGATGCGGTCGCCTTGGTTTACAACCTATGCCGTTACGAGCAAGTTATGCGACCCAAAATGAATTAACCAACTAAAAATCAAATAGTTGAACGAATAAAAAACAAAAATATTAACAAAACTGCAACCTATTGGATTTTTTGCATCCTTATGAATAGATAAAATAAATAATTTTGCAGCGTTGTCTGCTTATCTTGATGTTTACCGGATTTCGCACCAAGGTCGGCGGCAGCGCGAAGAAGTAAAAAATAGAAGTCCCCAATATTATGAAAAACCTCATCTCCTTATTCGTGATTTTAGCGACGCTGGTGGCAGGGCTGAACGCGCAGACCCTCACCGTGGCAGGTGGCAACACGGCTACCGACCGATACATCCCTGTATATGGATATTATATGGATGTGCCGCAGAAATCACACGTGCTGTATCCTGCCAATTTGCTGACCGACATGGTGGGCTCGCACATTACTGGGCTGACCTACTACTTCTCTTCACTGCCCTCGGGCTCATGGGGAGGCACGCAGATGGTCCGCATGGGCATCACCACCGCCTCCAACCTGCAAAACGGCTATGACAGTGCATCGGTCACGACGGTTTGGACCGGCACGTTGTCGAGTTGCATTTCGGAGTCAACCATGATGATCACGCTGGATGAGCCGTTCCCATATACCGGTGGGAACTTGCTGATAGAATTCGAGAATCCCGTCGGGGTGACGTGGAAAGACTCCTATTTCTACGGGGCAACACAGACCGCCCAACTCTCCTACATGACCTATACTACATCTATTTCGACATATACACACGGTGCAGCATTCTTGCCGCAAACCACTTTCACCTACGAAAGCGGCTGTTTCGCGCCCATATACACACACGCGAGTAACACAAGCGTGGAAACCGTACTGCTGACGTGGAATGCTGACCCTATTCTGCCTGCCTCATCCTATATGGTGGCGTACAAGAAAGCTTCTGACACCATTTTTACGGAGGTGACGGCCACAGATACTTTCCTGACTCTGACAGGACTTCAGACCTCTACCGATTACGAATGGAAAGTGCGCTCCCACTGCGGCACTGCTGAAATGAGCAACTGGAGTACGGTCAACACGATCACCACACTGCAACATCCTGTCACTCTGCCCTATCAGTGCGGTTTTGAAGACAACGCTGAGAACTTGGAATGGGGTTTCGCTCAAAACGCCGCCAATCAGTGGCATATTGGAGAGGCCGTGGCACGGAACGGCGAGGCATCTCTCTACATCTCCAATGACGGCGGTGAAAACAATGCCTATACAAATACCCAATCATCTGTGGCTTGGGCTTACCGCGACATCCAACTTCCTGCTGGACAGGCACAATACCAAATCTCCTTCGATTTCAAAGGTATGGGACAAAACGGCCAGGACTATGTCAAGGTGTTCTTGGGAACACAAACCACCCCTTCAAGTTCCGCAGCACCAGCAGGGGCAACACAGTTAGGCGACGCCTTGAGCATGGTTTACGCATGGCAGCACTTTAGTTTTACGGTGGACGCCTCCTTCGCGGGAAACCAGCGGCTCTATTTCCTGTGGGTGAACAACGGTGCTGACGGGACAAATCCGCCCGCTGCCATCGACAACATCCGCGTGGAGGCTTCGGATTGTGCCGTTCCTGTTGAGATGGCAACCATCTCTGTAACGGATTCTTCGGCCATCGTGTCGTGGAATGCCGTACCGGGCGCAACCGCAGGCTACGAGGTGGCCTACCACTTGGAGTCTGACACCAACTATCTGACAATAACGACTATGGACACGTTCTGTGTCCTTCCGGCATTGCAGTCTTTCAGCGAATACCTGTGGATGGTGAGGACACGCTGTTCGGCCACAGAGCAGAGTGCATGGAGTTCTGAAACGATGTTCCATACGCAGATATCCATTGCCCATGTCCCCTTCCATTGCGGATTTGAGGATGCTGTTGAGAACAACAACTGGCAGTTTGTCAACGGCACCGGCGTTAACAAGTGGTGCATCGGCACGGCCGCGCACACCTCAGGCGAGATGGGTATGTATATTACCAACGACAATGGAGAGCACAACAACTACTCACCGCCCAGTTCTTTCTCCGTTTGGGCCTATCGCGACATATACATCGACTCCACCCTCAACGATGTACTGCTCACTTTTGATTACCGGAATGCGCACGTCCCAGCCAACTCCGCTAGAGTGTTCATGGGACCACCTTCTACTTTGCCTTCCGGAAATAATGTCCCAGAAAATGCCGTACAGCTTGGAAGTTCATTAGCCACTGCATATAACGAATGGAAATCAGCTTATTACATGTTAGACTCCACACAGCGGGGATTGCAACGACTTTATTTCCTCTTCTACAGAAGTTCCGATTCCTACCATTACCAGAACCAACCTTTCGCTATCGACAATATTGCAGTCGTGGAGCCTCACTGTCTCTATCCTATTGAAAGATCCGTGGCCTCTTTGGACAGCACAACGGCATTGCTGACGTGGTCAACTCCGCTGACAGGACAACCAAACAGCTATACTGTAGCATACAAACAAAAAAACGAAACGGATTTCACCAGTGTTACGGTCACTGACACATTCGTTTTGCTCACCGGATTGGAATATTCCACCCACTATGTGTGGAAGGTGCGCAGCAATTGTAGTGCATCGGAAGTTGGCGACTGGAGTCCTGAATTAAGTTTCCTCTCCGCCCCCATTGTCTATCCGCTACCCTACTGCTGCAGCTTCGAGGACTCCACCGATAATGCCCAATGGCAATTCATTGCATCAGACACTAACACGCAATGGTATATTGGTCAAGCTATCAATAACGGCGGCACCTCTTCCTTATATGTTTCTAGTGACGATGGAACAACCTCTTCTTGCTATCATCCTGATTATTACAGTGTTTACACGTTAGCCTATCGGGATTTGTATTTCCATCGTGCCACTGAATATTTGATTTCATTTGATGTCAAGGAGAGCCGTTGCGATTATTCTTCCCTAAAGCTCATTATTGGTCGGCCAGCCATCCAAGAATCAATCAATTACAACAATGGCATTCCATCAGAAAATTCATTTATTCACTTCTTTAACAGTCAATACTATCAAGCACCTGACAGTGTTTGGCAACATTATGAGTTCATTGTTGATTCCTCATACTATGGAGCAGAACGAATCTATTTCAGCTGGGAAGATTATGGCTATTACACGTGCGACCCCACAGCAGCGGTGGACAATTTCTGCGTGTCGGCCACTAACTGCGGACGACCTGGCTCTTTACAAAATGTAACCGTTACGGACACTTTAGCCGAACTCTCTTGGCAGCCTTTCGACAATCAAACTCCGGAATCCTACACGGTGGCGTATCGCAAAATGAATGACACCGTGTTCACGGAAGTGATCGTAACTGACACGTCCTGCATAATAGGCGGCCTGCAACCGCTCACCGAATATGTGTGGAAAGTCCGCGCCAACTGCAGCCCTTCGGAATACAGTTTCTGGAGCGATGAAGAAGATTTCTACACCGACCAACTGCATGTTGGGTTGCCCTATTTCTGTGATTTTGAGGATGCTGTGGAAAACAGTAACTGGCAGATTGTAACTGACTGGGAATCAGAAAACAATCAAGTTTATATTGGCAATGCCGTTGCGTGCGGCGGACAAAATTCCCTGTACATCAGCAACGATGGCAGCCTCACCAACAGTTACATCCCGCATGGAGGAGAGCCGTATGCCTTCCGCGAAATCTACTTCACACCAGGATTCTCCAAGTATCAGATTGATTTTGATGTTAAAGGCGGCGGTAGTATGCAGGGATTTATGCAAGTTTTCCTTAATTATGATGCCGTGAGCGGATTTCTGAGCGATGCGCCATTCTGGACTCACCACAGCATCACGGTGGACTCTACGTTTGCCGGACTCCAACAGCTGCGCATCGAATTTACATTCTACACCTCTTTGAATCCCGCTGGTGCTATCGACAACATCTCCATAAAGGGCATCAACCATACGATTCCCGGACAACTGTCCACAACGGACATCACCTCCCATTCGGCACGCTTGACATGGCAATCCGACACCATAGAGATGCCTCAGGCATATCTGTTAGCCTATCGTGCCGAAGAGGATTCAACATATACGGAAACACTCTTGTCGGCATCCGATATAGGCTACCAACTCTCCAACTTGACAGCATCCAGCTGGTATGTCTGGAAACTGAAAGCTCAATTTGCCAACAACGAATGGAGCGAATGGAGCGGCGAAAAGGCCTTCAAAACCTTGGCCTCGATTCCCTATTTCTGTGACTTTGAAGATTCTACGGAAAATAAAAATTGGACTATCCGAAACGGTGAAAACTGTGAAATTAACAACTATGGAGGGGGTTCTTTTAACTACGATTACCAAAACCGCTGGTTTATCGGCACTCTGGCAAATGTTACTGACAATACGCTGTTGTATATTTCCGGCGATGACGGTACCTCCAACACGTACAATTTCCAACGCACCTCGTTTGTCTGGGCGTACAGGGACATCTATCTTGAACCGGGTTATGCTCAATATCAGCTTTCCCTAGACTTCAAAGGCGTAGGACAAGATGGGCAGGACTATGTTAAGCTTTTCCTCGACACCCCTGCCACGCCTCCTGTCGAATATTACAATGTTACTATCCCCTTCACCCAAATCGGGGAAGATTTGAACTTGACCGACCAATGGGTACACAAAAGTTTCACCGTGGATTCCACCCACGCGGGCGTGCAACGGCTCTACATCTTGTGGAACAACAACAATAATTCCGGCATCAATCCACCTGCCGCCATCGACAATATCTCCATTAATGTGGCAACTTGCGGAGTGCCCGACAACATGGTCTCTTATCCGCAAGACACCTCAGCCACACTCTCATGGTCGAGTGGGAGCGCAGGCATCGCATCTTCTTATGTATTGGCCTACAAGATGTTGTACGATTCGGTTTATACGGTATTAACCACTCAAGACACGTCACTTACAATACAAGGACTCATTCCGAATGCTGATTACATTTGGCATGTAAGGTCCCTCTGCAGTGCTTCGGACACCAGCGAATGGAGCGGAGACGCAATCTTCACCACCACGCAAATGCTGAATCATTTGCCTTACGTTTGTCCCTTTGACGACTCTGTTGAAAACAACCAATGGGCGATGTTGAACGGCGAAGCTGAGAATCAGTGGTTTATTGGCAACGCCACTGGATATGATGACAACCACGCCCTCTACATCTCCAACAACAGTGGCACGACCAACGCATATACCATCACGGAAAACGCTTCCGTGTGGGCATATCGCGATGTCTTCTTCGACAACGGCCATGCCGAATACCAGCTTTCGTTCGATTTCAAAGGCATGGGGCAGGCCAATACCGACTACATGAAGGTGTTTGTGGGCAGTCCCGCTGTCCCGTCTGGCACAACAACACCCGCCGGCGCAATGCAATTGGGCACTGCCATATCCTCTGTCAACGACTGGACACACTACGCGTTCACCCTCGACTCCACTTACTCCGGAGTGCAACGGATCTATTTCCTGTGGATTAATAACAACTCTATCGGGGTGCAACCGCCTGCCGCTGTGGATAACCTCACCGTGGTCGGTTCAGACTGTGCCATACCGTCTGAATTAGTGTTAACCGGCATGACCGACCACACGGTTGCTTTGGCATGGACCCCCACATCTGACAATCCAGTCTCCTATACCGTGAGCGTGCGACAAGCAGGAAGCACCGCGACCTCCGAATATACTACCACGGACACTTTCTTGACCGTAAGCGGACTCACTCCGTCCGCCGCCTACTTCTGCAAAGTGCGCGCCAACTGCTCCGCCAACGACCATAGTGGATGGACCAGCGACCTCAGCGTCCAGATGCCGGCGGTTTTGCCCTACGTCTGTGACTTTGAAGATGCGAGTGAACGCAACGCCTGGCAGTTCGTGAATGGATCCTATACCAACCAATGGTACGTTGGCAACGCAGTCAGCTTGAGCGGGGACTATTCCTTGTATATATCTAACGATGGCGGAGTAACTTACGCATACTCTTACCCTTATAACAGCTCCTACGTTTGGGCTTACCGGGACATCTATTTCGATCCGTCCGATTCCGTCTATACCCTTTCCTTTGACATGCGAGGGGTGGGAGGAACCAGCTACCAAACTTCGGCCTACACCAATGTTTACATCGGAAGTCCTGCCACACCTAACGGCAGCGTCACGCCCGCCGGAGCCACCGAACTGGGAACCAGCCTTTGCGGGATGTCGGCGTGGACAACCAAAACCTACACGTTGAACCACACCTACGCCGGTCTGCAACGACTCTATTTCCTGTGGCGCAACACCGGCTGGACAGTCTCCAATCCGCCGGCCGCCATCGACAACCTTACCATCGACGGCACCCCGTGTACCGATGTCCCTTACGAACTGACGGCGCAGGCGATGGACACGCTCGCCAATTTGTTGTGGTCTATGCACAACGGCAGTGCCGAATCCTACACTGTTGCCTACAAACTGCAATATGACACCGCCTTCACGTACATCACCGTTCCTGACGAACATCTCACCATTGGCAATCTCACCCCGCTGACCACCTACGTTTGGAAAGTACGGGCCAACTGCACCGCCACCGACCACAGCCAATGGTCTGCGGAATCCACCTTCCAGACCCCGGCGATTACCGCTCGTCTGCCATACGTATGTGATTTCGAAGATGCGGATGAGAACAGCCGATGGACGTTCGTGAACGGGAGTTACGCCAACAAATGGCATATCGGAAACGCTGTGAACAACGGAGGCACCTCATCGTTGTATGTTTCCAATGACAATGGTGCCACCAACACCTACACAACCAACTACTCGATGATATGGGCTTACCGCGATGTCTATCTGGATCCCAGCTATACCGATTATGTGATTTCATTCGACTGCAGAGCTTTCGGCGAGCTGTATAACAACAATCCTGTTGACTACGCGAAGGTATTCTTAGGACCTCCCACGACACCAACTGTCACACCCGTCAGCTCAAATATTATTGTCCCCGACGGTGCAACCCAGATGGGCGATGTCATCTATTTGGATTCCACCTGGCACAATGTCACCATCAATTTAGACACCGCCTTCTCCGGTCTGCAGCGCATCTACATCCTGTGGCGCAGCGACGTGAGCATGGGTACCAACCCGCCGGCGGCCTTCGACAACATCTCCATCATACCGGAGGGTTGCGGCATCCCACGCCATCTGACCGCCAACCAAGTGACAGAAAACGATGCGGTGCTGTCGTGGGCTGCGGTTTACCAAGCCGATTCCTACACGGTGGCTTACCGCCGACAATCCGACAACAGCTATAGTTATATGACCGCCAACAGCAATCAAGTCACACTGACCAACCTGCAACCCAAGACCAACTATATAGCCAAAGTCAGGACCAACTGCGACACTATGCAAGGCGTTTGGAGCGACGAATTCCAGTTCAGCACCACCACTCTGCCCTACTTCTGCGGCTTTGAAGAAGCAGATGAGAACGCTTGTTGGGTTTTGGACGAAGGTATGAACAACCACAAGTGGTACATCGGCCATGCGGTGCACTGTGATGGCGACTCCGCGCTATATGTCTCCAACAACAACGGCGTTTCCAACACATTCTCCGACAACGTGAACGCCCAGACCTGGGCTTATCGCGACATCTACTTCGATCCGCAATATTCCGAATATCTGATGGAATTCGACATCCGTTCATACGGTTATCCCGGAGCGTCTGTGGACTATGTGAGAGTGTTCCTCGGACCGCCGGCAACGCCTTCCGGCAGTTACACCCCCGCCAACGCAGAAGTCATCGGCGACTTCTATGGAATGACGAACTGGAACCATTTCCGTTTCGTAATCGACGGATCCCATGCGGGCATGCAACGTCTATACTTCCTGTGGAGACAGCAGGTTGCAGGGACGAACAATCCACTTGCCGGCGCTGTGGATAACATCTCCATCGTCGGTTCGCCATGCAGCATCCCGACGGAGCTCACCGTTTCCGACCTTGCCGATGTCACAGCGGTGGTCTCCTGGAGCCCCGGTGCATGCGGCATCACCAACGACTACACGGTCGGCTACCGGATGAGCAGCGATACGGGATGGTACGAGCTTTCCACCACCGACACGTTCCTATTGCTGCAGAATTTGCAGTCTTCCACGCAGTACACTTGGCGGGTGCGCAAGAGCTGTGTGCCGTCATTCGCCAGCCAGTGGAGCGATGTAAGCACCTTCTTCACAGAAGCCACCGAAGCGCAGCTGCCTTATTTCTGCGGCTTTGAAGAGAGTGACGAGAACCGCGACTGGCGTCTGCTGGGTGTGGGCGACAACCGCTGGTATATTGGGCAGGCCGCACAACAAGCAGGCCAATACGCCCTTTATGTCTCCAACGACAACGGTGCAACCAACGCCTACAATGTCTATGGCTCTATGAGCAACTCCTGGGCTTATCGTGACATCTATTTCACCCCAGGATATTCTGAATACCAGATTGCCTTCGACTTCCGAGGGCTTGGGCAGAGCGGCGATGACCGCACCCGCATCTTCCTCGGACCTCCTGTCCCTGTGGAGCCCAATGCCACCTATTCCATCACTATCCCTTCCGAATTGGAGGAACTCGGCAACGGGCTTTACACGGATGCCGCATGGACCAGCCATTCATTCACGGTCGATTCCACACACGCGGGACACCAGCGGCTCTACTTCCTCTGGAGCAACGGCTTCTATGAGGGAACGAACCCGCCGGGTGCCATTGATAACATCATGATTTACGGTGGTTCCTGCGCCGCGCCGCACACGCTGGCGGTAACCGCAACCTCCACGACCAGCATCAGCATCAGCTTCACCCCCGCCGACACCAGTGACCAGAATTGGGAAGCCGTTATTGTGGAAGACGGGCAACCCATTGACACCACGCAAATTGTCGCGCTGACGAGTACCGCTTACACCTTCAACAATCTGCACAAAGACAGGCTTTACACCATCTATGTGCGTACCAATTGCGGGAACAGCAAGAGCGCATGGTGCTCCACTTCGCAAAGGACGGACTGCGGCACCATCACCGATATTCCTTATATGGAATCCTTTGACACCTACGGCACCGGCTCCAATCTGGACGGCTACTCCGCATTCCCGAGATGCTGGAGCCGCCTCTACTCCTCCTATATCGTCGCACCTTATCCGTTTATTTTCCCCAACGGATTTTACAGCTCACCGGGTTCGCTCTATTTCCAACCCAGCAACGGCCACAACGTCGCCATCACGCCCGAATTTGATTCGTCTATCCCGATGAACACTTTGCAGGCATCGTTCAAGTTCAAAGCCAACACGACAGCCCCCAACTCCATATTGGTGGTGGGTGTGATGACCAATCCTAACGATTTCGCCACGTTCACGCCTGTTGACACGGTCTTCCCGAACCCTTACGCGCTGACATCTTGGATTGACAGGACCGTCAGTTTGGCCTCCTATACCGGCAACGGTCACTACCTCGCTTTTATGCAGGAGAACTTCTCCAATCCGCTCACACCGGTCAGCATGGACAATCTGACGGTGGAATACCTCTCCGCTTGTCCGCTGCCCACGAATGTGACCGCTGAACCCATCACCCATGACAGCGTGTTGGTGGATTGGCAACCCGGCGGGTCGGAAACCGCTTGGCGCGTGGTGGTCGTCCCCAACGGCAATGGACCTGAGAGCGGCACACCTGTGCAGACGGGAACCCATCCGATCGTTATCGGCGGCTTGGCCGACAACACGATGTACGATGTCTTCGTGCAGTCCGATTGCGGCAACTCGAGCAGTTCGTGGTGTACCCCCGCTACCTTCATGACAACTTGCGCCCCCGTGGTGGATCTGCCCTATTCGGAGAATTTCGACGACTACCCGTGGATGAGCTCCGATATTGTGCGACCCGACTGCTGGATCTTCCCCGTCACCTACGCCAACTGTCCCAGAATAGACTGGAACACCTACGGCTATTACGGCATGGGGAGCAAAGCCCTGCTCTTCCATTCCGACACGTCAACAACTGCCACCGCTGTCACCCAACCGTTCGGGGTGGACCTCCATTCGCTGCGGGCGCAGTTCCGGTTGTCTGCTGACCACGAATATATTGCCGGCTGTATGGAAGTGGGGGTGATGAGCGACCCATACGACCTTTCGACTTTTGAATCCGTGCAGGTTATTTCCATCGCCCATTTTGATACCTGGCAGGATGTCACGGTGGATTTCCGCCACACGGCAATGACGGGTACCAACCGCCATATCGCCTTCCGACAAGTGGGATTACACTCCTCTAATATGGCCATGTGGCTTGACGATTTGGTTGTCTATCAGGCAGATGATTGCGATGCACCCTCCGCTTTGACTGCCCACGACCTCACCTCCACTTCGGCTACCATCTCGTTCGAGTCCTCGCATAGTAGTGCTTCACAATGGGAGTATGTGGCCTGCGCCCCGGGAGTTTCTCCCAACACCCAAACCCCGGTGGCCACCGCCAGCACCTCGTTTGTCGTTGACAACCTGACTCCCGGACAAACGTATCGCATATTCGTGCGGACCGTCTGTGGCTCGAACAGCCATTCGGAATGGTCAGAACCATTGGAAATCACCCCAGACTGTGGAATTATCAGCCAATTACCCTATACGGAGACGTTCGACACTTACGGAACAGACAGTGAGGCGGCCTTCCCCGATTGTTGGCGGCGCATTCTGACCCCTGCATCCTACTCCTACTACCCCATCGTTTCGTCTGAAGTGTCCGCCAGCGGTGTCGGGTCGATGCTCTTCCTCGCCAACTCTTTCAGCGACGATTGGGCCATCACCCCGGCATTCGCCCCGAATCTCTCCTTCGACAGCATCCAGCTGGATTTCAGCTACTTCCAGGAAGCTGGTGCGGTTCCGGGTTGGGACACGATGTTCATCGGCGTGATGAGCAGTCCTTACGATGCCGCCTCCTTCGTGCCGGTCGATACCATCACCCTCCAGAGCTGGGGCGTGTGGGAACCGCATTCCGTACTCCTTGACCACTACAACGGCGACGGACGGTATGTGGCGTTCCGCTACCACTGCCCCGCCTATTTGGGCAAAGTGTTCATCGACGACGTGGTGTTCTCCGTAAGACCTGATGTCGGGGTTCCCGAGCGTGACATCGACCAACTCTTGCATCTCTACCCCAACCCCACGACTGGAAAATGTATCGTCCGCAATGAGCAAGACCTCATTGAGCAGTTGGAGGTATATGACATGTACGGAAAACGGTTAGAGCAGCACTTTGTGCGTGATTACCAAACTGATATCGACCTTTCCGCCCGTGCCTCCGGTGTCTATTTCGTGCGTGTGACCACCGAACAGGGTACCGTCACCAAACGGGTGGTGAAACGGTAGTGCACTGACCTATTCATCGGTTTCCCCATTAAGTAGGGATGCGATTCATCGCATTTTGTCACGATGAATCGCATCCCTGCATTTTTCACGCACCTCCACCACAAATAACCATAATCATTCAACAGCTTCAATAACCTATAACCAATAACCATTAAAAAATGTATTTTTGCGGCGCAAAACCAAACCTTTATGGAAAAGAGATACATTATCAGCGGCGGCGGCACCGGCGGGCACATATTCCCCGCGTTGGCCATCGCCAACAAGATTAAAGCAGAAAACCCTGATGCCAAGATTCTCTTCATCGGGGCAAGCGATAAAATGGAGATGCGGCGAGTGCCTGAAGCTGGCTATCCCATTGAAGGACTGGAGATTTACGGCATCCACCGCGACTTCTCACCCAGTGGCATTGTATGTAATTTGCGCCTGCCTGTGGTGATGATGAAGGCCATGCGCAAGGCCAAGAAGATCATGCGTGAGTTCAGGCCCGACTTAGCCATCGGTGTCGGCGGGTTCGCCAGTGGTCCCGCGCTGAAAGCCGCCTCACAACTTGGCATTCCCACGCTTTTGCAGGAACAGAACTCCTACCCCGGTGTCACCAACAAAATGCTGGCCAAGAACGCCAAGACCATCTGCGTGGCCTACGACGGTCTCGACCGCTTCTTCCCGCCCGAAAAAATCATCAAAACAGGCAACCCTATCCGCAAGGAAATCTTGCAATTAGAGCGCAAATCACCAGCGGCGTATGAATATTTCAACTTCTCACCCGACAAGAAAACCGTGCTGGTGGTGGGCGGTAGCCTCGGCGCACGCACCTTCAACCAGACCATGGCCGCCAATTTGGACGCTTTCCGCAAAGCCGACCTGCAGCTGTTGTGGCAAACCGGCGAACAGTTCTACAAAAATATCGACCCTGAGCTGCTGAAACAACAAGACGAACATATCCATATTGTGCCGTTTATCAAGAACATGAACGATGCTTACAGTATGGCTGACGTCATCATCTCCCGCGCGGGTGCGTTAGCATTGGCGGAGTTGACCATCGTGGGTGCTCCCACCATCCTCGTGCCGTTCCCATACGCCGCCGAAGACCACCAGACCTTCAACGCCAAGGCTCTCTCCACAAAAGATGCCGCCCTGCTCATTTCCGACAAAGACGCACCAGAGAAGCTGATACCCACGCTGTTACAACTGGTCAACGACCCGCACCGGATGGAAACCCTCGGCACGAACATCAAAACCTTCGCCCTGCCGAACGCCATTGACTTGATTTACGACGAAATCCTGAAATTATCTTAACGCACAATTTAACCCCTAACCCCTAACCCTTAAACCTTAAACTATAGACTAACCATCATGAACGGAGATCCGAGATTATATCAATTACTTGATGAATTGCACATCCCATACGAATATTTAGAGCATCCGGCCGCACCGACCATCGAGATAGCCAAACAATACTGGGCAGGGCACGATGCCAAGCACTGCAAGAACCTCTTCTTCCGCAACCACAAGGGCAACCAGCATTATTTGGTCTGCCTCGATTGCGACCAAGACATGAACATCCACGACATCGAAAAGCAGCTGCATCAAGGCAAGTTGAGCTTCGCCTCGGAACCGCGCTTGATGAAATACCTCGGCGTGAAGCCCGGTTCCGTGACCCCCTTCGGACTCATCAACGACACCGAGCACCATGTGCATCTCTTCCTCGACAAACAGCTGCAGAATGCCGAGCGTGTCAGCTTTCACCCTTGCATCAACACCGCCTCGCTCATCGTGAAACGCGAGGATTTCGAACGATTCCTGCAACACATGGGGAATCCGTACGAGTGGATCGATTTGTATTAAGGAGTGAGCAGTGAATTGTGATTTGTGAATTGAAAAGGTCAAGCATTAGAAAAACACAATGGAAAATTGCAAGACGTTAATATCCCAATTAGAAGAAACGCAAATCCTTAGCAAAGAGGAATTTGCCTTTTTGATTGCATCTCATTCCGAAGAGGATGCCCAGTATCTGTTCGAGCGGGCGCGGGTCGTGCGCGAACGCTATTTCGGGAAATCCGTCTATTTGCGCGGACTCATCGAGATTTCCAACTATTGCGCCAACGACTGCTACTACTGCGGCATACGTCGCAGCAACGAGACTGCAGACCGTTACCGTCTCACCGAAGAGGACATTCTCGCCTGTTGTGAAGAGGGTTATCAGCTGGGTTTCAGGACGTTCGTGATGCAGGGCGGCGAGGATGCGCACTTCACCGATGAAGTGCTGGTACGGTTGATTGGCAACATCAAATCGCGCTTCCCCGATTGTGCCATCACGCTCTCCTTAGGCGAGCGCGCGAAAGAGCGTTACCAGAAACTCTTTGATGCTGGCGCTGATCGTTACTTACTGCGTCATGAAACGGCTAACGCGCAGCATTACGCGCAATTGCATCCTGCGTGGATGTCACACACGCGCCGCATACAATGTCTCTGGGATTTGAAAGATATTGGTTACCAAGTGGGA
This sequence comes from uncultured Bacteroidales bacterium, assembly GCA_946413585.1. Taxonomy (GTDB): domain Bacteria; phylum Bacteroidota; class Bacteroidia; order Bacteroidales; family WCHB1-69; genus F23-D06. Next base: position 64,266 of record CAMKLG010000001.1, on the reverse strand, counting down.
ACAGGATTTATGGTGGGCACACCATTCCAGACACCAGAACTGTTAGCTGAGGATATGCTCTTTATCAAGGAGTTGCAGCCGCAGATGGTGGGAATTGGGCCGTTTGTGCCGCATCACGCCACCCCGTTTGCCAACGAGGCAGGCGGCACTGTGGAACAGACACTCTTCATGCTGGGTCTGCTGCGACTGATGATGCCGCAACTGCTGCTGCCCTCCACCACAGCTTTGGGCACTATCGACAAGACGGGCCGTGAGAAAGGGTTGATGGCTGGTGCAAACGTGGTGATGCCGAATCTTTCGCCGGTATCCGTTCGAAAGAAATACGATCTGTATGACAACAAGATTTGCACGGGCGACGAATCCGCGCAATGCGTCAACTGTTTGGGCGTAAGAATTGCCTCCACGGGCTATCGAATCGAAGAATCACGCGGCGATGCCCCAGGGTGGAATAACCGTCTGTAATCCAACTTATTTGACTTGTATTTTTCTTATTACCTTTTGCCCGTTGACCGTGATTTCCAGAATGTAATTTCCGGCGGGAAGTGCTGAAACATCGAGTGTGGTCTCTTGTAACGACGTAACGTGTCGTGTTTTAACTATTCGGCCTTGAAGGTCATACAAAGTGACATCTTGGAGGGATTCGCTCCCTGAAAACGCGATGTTGATGACATCCCAGGCAGGATTAGGGTAAATTTTGACACAATTGTCATAATAGTCTATGCCTACACTTTTTGATAGCTGAACATTCTGGATAAGTTGCTCACCATCATTGACTTGCGTTATGATGGTCTTGGGCAAATAGCCTTCGGAAGCGTATGTGACCGCATATTGACCAGCTTTGATAGGGCGGTGGTAGTCGCCGTAGGGCATGGCCGTTTCCACGAAGGAATGGTCAAGGTCGTGGTTGGTGATATAGACTATCGCCTCTAGCGGCTCACCTGTCAAAGAATCGGTCACGGTGCCATGGATGCCGTGTTTAGCTTCCGCCATAAAATTCAGAAATGAGTGGTAAATGTATCCCCAATATGTTGTTAAACTATTGTTTGATAGTATTTTATCTTCGCTGACCTCAATGGTGACATGGCGCGTGCCAAGATAGAAATTATGCCAGTCTTGGAATGAACCGGTGATAATGTACCAATCGCCGCCTTCCGTCACCCCATTGTTCTCTTCCGTCATGTAGTGGGATGAAAATTTGTGGCAGGTGTCAGCGAATTGACGGCCTACGAGATTCCACCAATCGGCATCGGCGTGATTGTGCTGCGAGCTTGTCCAACTATCCCATGGGTAGTTGAAAACTTCCGCTCCGCCATGTAGGTTGGCCGCTAAGGTGAAATGATGCTCCGTCGTAAAGTAGATCATGGCCTCCACTTCCGGTTCGTATGTCGGCTTTGCAGGAAGGCTAATTATTGGAAATGAGCGGTTTAGATCCTCCCCATGTTTGTTTGCACGAATAGAATAGGGCCACGAATTGATTTGGTTATTGGAATAATAGTAGGTACCGTCAGGATTGTACAAAGGACAAATCCAAATATCGATACTGTTGACCAATTCGGTTGTATAACTATCTGTGCCATAATTGGATAATAAGTAGTCTATTAGTCGGAGCATCATATAATAACCCGTAACTTCATCCCCATGGATGGTGGAGGTGTAGAGTACGGAAGGCTTTCCTTCGTTATCGTTGAGGTTGTTGCTGATGTGGGCGCAGAGGATGCTGTGGTTAGCGGGAGTTGTTGCCAAAATTGTGTCGATTTTGCACAGATTGGGGTAGCGTGTCTGGAAAGTGTCCATCATCGCTAAATAGGTATTGTAAGTCGGATAGCGGTTCCAATTGGCGGTCATCTGCTCATAGTTTTGCGCCATTTGGATTTGCGCTTTGCTGGCTGTGACGGTATGGTAAGGGATATTTAGGGCCTGGAACTGCTCTAAATCTTTGTACGACAGCCAGATACGAACGTCGTAGGTGTTTTCAGCATTGCGTTTTACTCGGTCAATGGAGAAATTGTGTGACAAGGTGTTGAGTGTGGTAGCATCCAATACAGTCTCCACGTAAGTTCCGGGGATGTTGGGTGCCGAGGTTTGCGCCATAGCCGTGAAGGCTAAGAAGGTGGCGATGATGAGGGTGATGGTGTTTTTCATGAAGGGGATGGGGCTTGGGTTGAGGGTTTAAGGTTGAGGGTTTAAGGTTGAGGGGTTAGGGAGTAGGGAATAGGGAGTATGGAGTAGAGTTTCAAAGTTCAAGTTTTAGCCAGGTATTTCTTGAGGTCGGCGGCTTTTTTAGGGCCGATGATGGCGGCGAGTTCGGGTTCGGTGGCGGCGGCGATTTTGGAGACGCTTTTGAACTCTTTTAACAGTTTGGTTTTTAGTACTTTGCCGATTCCTGGCGCGTCGTCTAAGATAGAGGCGATGCTGGTTTTGCTGCGGCGCTTGCGGTGGTGTGTGATACCGAAACGGTGCACCTCGTCACGCACGTGCTGCAGCAACTTTTGTGCTTCGGAGCGTTTGTCGATATAGACGGGCACGTCGTCGCCGACCTTGAAGATGTCCTCCAGTCGTTTTGCTATGCCAACCATCATCAGTCGGTCTTCGATGTGGAGGGCGATGATGGCATTCCAGGCGGCGTGCAGTTGACCTTTGCCGCCGTCAATGACCACCAAGTCGGGCAGCGGCTTGTTCTCTTCGAGTAACCGGTGGTAGCGACGGTAGATGACCTCCTCCATGGAGGCGAAGTCGTCGGCGCCGACCACGGTTTTGATGTTGAAGTGGCGATACTCGCTTTTGGCGGGTTTGCCGTCGATGAAACAGCTCATGGCAGCCACGGGTTCTTCACCTTGTGTGTTGGAGTTGTCGAAACATTCGATGCGTCGCGGTAACGTCTTCATTCCCAGTGCTTCCTGTAAGGCTTGCAGCACGCGCATGTTACGTCGCTCAGGATCTGCTAAGTCCTGGCGTTTTTTCTTCTCCAACATGTAGAAGTGGGCGTTGTGGGTGGCCAGCTCCAGCAACTTGCGTTTGTCGCCGCGCTGCGGTACCTGCAAATCCCAGTCTTCGGGCGCAAGACTCGGCATAAACGGCACCAAAAGGGTTGGAGAAAGCCCTCCCAAACGCTCTTTGATTTCCAAGATACCGGTCCAAAGCGCATCTTCCGCTGTGGTTTCCAGTCGATTGTCGATTTCCAAGGTGTGCGCTTGTACTACAGCCCCATCAATTACACGCAAGAAACTGATATACGTGCAGTTATCGTCCTCTTCCATGCCGAAGACATCCATGTTGGTCAATGCGGGATTCACCACCACCGATTTCCCGATGAAGTTCTCTAAAGCGTCGATTTTCTGTTTGACTTCCGCTGCCTGTTCAAACTTCCATTCTTCGGCGTACTGCATCATCTCCTCTTTCAGCTGCCGAATCACCTCTTTGCGGTTTCCTTTGATGATTTGAATGGCTTTTTCGATGTTCTCCTGATATTTTTCCGCTGTGATGAGTCCACAACAAGGCGCGGCGCACTTTTTGATTTGATATTGCATGCATGGGCGGTCGTTGTTGCGCAGGATTTTGCAAGTGCGCAACGGAAACATATCGTTGAGGAGATCGAGAAGTATATTCATCTGGCGCACAGAAGAATATGGACCAAAAAGATGCATCGTGGCGGGGTCGGGGCGGCGCGTTGGAAATATTCGCGCAAACGGCTCCCTCGTGACCGCAATCCAAGGATACGTCTTGTCGTCCTTCAGCATGATGTTGTACTTCGGCTTGAACTCCTTAATCATGCTGTTTTCCAGCAATAAAGCGTCCCATTCTGTATCCACCACCACTGTCTGGATGTCACGAATTTTCGTGACCAGCATCCGCACCTTCGCCGAATCGTGATCCTTGTTGAAATAGGAGGAAACCCGCCGTTTCAACCGCTTAGCCTTTCCCACATAGATAACCGTGCCCTTGTCGTCGTAGAAACGATACACACCGGGCTTCTCGGGCAGGGTTTTGAGGATTAAACGGATATGGTCGGACATGGGGGTTAGGGGTTAGGGTTTAAGGTTGAGGGTTGAGGGTTTAGGGTTTAAGGTTTAGGGTTTAAGGTTTAGGGTTTAAGGTTTAGGGAATAGGGAGTAGGGAATAGAGTTCAAAGTCAAAGTTCAACATCCTACTCTTTAGGTTCTCGCGGCACGGGGCTCACGTACAAATCTTCGGGTTTGCGAGGCCGGAAGAGGTCCATCCAGCGGAAGCCTTGGAGTTTGCGGTCTTTGTCTTCGAGCTTTTCGTCAGGGTAGATTTGCCCGTTGGGGGCATCGAAGTATCGAATTTGCCGTATGTGATTGCTGTCCAGATAGATGCGCATTTCGCTGGTGATAGAGGTGTTGATTCCTATGAGTTCTTCGTTGTCTTCTTGCACATAATATACACATTCCGCATTGCCGACAATATCGACTCGATTCAGATTCTTCCTCTCCATAAATCCTTTGATTTTCAGACCTTTAATCTGATTAAACTCCGTGTCTTCAAAGAGACCGCCCACAATAAAACCTGATTTGCAAAGTTCTATGGTGGAGTGGATGGAGTCGATGGCTTGGAATCGGACGGTATCGCCGGTGAGTTGGTAATTGTCTGACCATAAAACGGGGTTGTAGTAGAGCGTGAGTAGTGAATCTTCAACAATGTAAACCATTGAGTCACAAGCTCCTTGAATGTCTTTGTGAAGGAATTTGGTTTGGAAGTAGGCTCTGAAAAGGGTAGGGTTTGAAGCGGAGTCAATATCCACCTTCAAGGTATCACAATGGAGAAAGAGGGTGTCGTGGTTGTCGTCAATGTACATGAGCAGGTTGCTGTCCGTAGCCATAGAGGTGCCGTTTTTTTCATAATGTTCCAGGTAATTGCCTCTGACAATGAGGTTGTTAGCGGAATCTATGAGGCAGGCGTTGTTCCATGCCCTGCCGAATCGGAAATGCTTGTCGTAATAGAGACTGTCGGCTGACAAGTACTGGTTGTCACCGAAAAGTTCTACGTTGCCGTATAGGACGGAAAGATCCGCCTCCGTATTGTAGAGCCCGTGGTCTGTCCAGATGGCATTTTCGTCACTGACGAGATGAGTACGGGAAATGAAGTAAGCAATTTTGGAGGATGCATTGTAACGTAATGAATCACAGTCCATTTTGTAACTGGGACTGCGCAATTGCACCTCTTCATACAGGAAGGCATCGTCGGTGTTGGTATAGTATTTCCCGATGATGCTGCTGAGCGTGTCAGCATCGCTGTAAATGTGGCTCAAGGTGGTGTAATATCCACAATCGATGTTCAGATCATAGAATAAGCTGTCTGTCAGCAGGTAAGATTTCCCATTGTCCAGTCGGACATCGCCCGAGATAGCGGCCTGCCGGATATTTCCGTCATAGTTGGCGCGTTTGCCGTAGAGATTCACCGAATCGCTGACGACGATGCGCACGGGGGAACCGAAAGCCTGGATGTAGTTCTCTGATTCATAAAGATATGCGCTATCGCAGTAACCCACTACGTTGTCTTGTTTGAACTTGACGTGTCCAACGAGTCGTTGCGCCCCATTGAGCACCTCTTCGTCATAATATCCCATATCCGCCCGATAGAGAATCTTTCGGTCGTTTTGTGCATTTAGTATATTGATGCACAAGCAGATAAAGAGGATATTGTGTAAGAGTCGTTTCATTGATTATCGGATCAGCGAGGAATCGGTTTTTTGGGCAATGATGCGGTCTTCTTTGAAGGTGATTTCGCGGAAAATCTCCCCGGAAGGTGTATAGTAAACCTCCGCACCCTCTTTTTTGTTGTTTTTATAATGGGTTGTGTGTTCTGGAAGGCCGTTTTTGTCATAGAAGGTGACTTCTCCGACCCCATTTTGGAACTGACCTTCTCCCACAATCACTCCGCGTTCGTCGTAGTAGGTCCATGGGCCGTCGAACAGGTCGTTTTTGAAACCGCCTTCGACCTTAAGGCTGCCATCGACGTGATAGGCTTTGTGGGGTCCGTTTCTGCGTCCATGTACATAAGTGAATTCCTGACTTTTACATCCATTTGGCAGATACATCACCTCCAAACCTTCGATGGAATCATTTTCATAAACGCAATAGGTATCCAGATAGCCGTTTTTGAAATATCTGCGGAATTCGCCGTTACGTTTGCCGTTTTTCATGTCCACTTCGATTTCCACGGTGTTGGGACTGCTGAAAAAATAGGTGGTACGTCCGTGTTCCTTTTTCCCTTTGTAATGGATGATGGATTGGGTGGCCCCGTTCGGATAATAGGTGGTCTCCACATGGGTGCAGGCGGCGGCCAGAAGTAGGAGCGCACCTGTAATAATAATAAGATATGTCGCTTTTGTCATAATTTTCAAATTAGCCCGCAAAAATACACTTTTTAGAAAAAAAAACACACGGCAGCTGCCGTGTGTTTTTTTTGTTCAGTCGGGGTGAGAAGACTCGAACTTCCGGCCTCTACGTCCCGAACGTAGCGCGCTACCAACTGCGCCACACCCCGTCCTTTTTTTCGGCTGCAAAAATACACTTTTTTTGAAATAAAAACACACATTGATTTTTTTTGTATTTTTGCGCTTTGTCTTCGGTGTGAAATAGGTGAAATTTTTTTTGCAACATTGGAAGACGTTTTTCGTTAGGAAAGAAAATTTATAGCAAAATGGGAAAATATATCATTAGGTTCAGCATGTTGTTGTTTATGCTGGCTTCTTTTCAAATCATTGTGGGACAGGATATTATCATGGGTACCGTACCTCTTGTGAATGATATCGAGGACCAACCTCGTAATTTTTATGATCCGGGTGGAGCACCTAGCCACATGGGACCAAACCAAGATCCAAATGGTTATTTCCCGCAGAATTCTCGGGATACGATAACGTTGCGCGTGACGATTTCGACCTGTGTGATGTATGCACTTTTTGAAGAATTTGCCATGAGTATTGGCGATACATTGTGGATTTTTGATGGTCCCAACTGTAATTCTCCTCTTATCGGGGCTTATAATTTGGTGAACTCGCCTGGCGAAGTCTATGCCACGGGCAAAAACATGACCTTTGTGTTTCATTCCGACAATCAGGATGTCCCTGGTTTGCAAGATGGATGGGTCGCCAAAGTCTATGGCTATGATACCACACAGTCGGCCCTCATAATGGGTACGGACTATTTTAATGTCACTTGTAACGCAAAGTTTTACGATTCAGGTGGCCCTACCGGCAATATTGCCTCCAACAACGAGAATGCATTCGCTGAGTTTTCTTCTCCTGTCGGTACACACCTCAAATGCGTGTTCACCCAATTTGCAGTGAATGGTATTTTGAAAGTGTATGATGGATTGAATGCTGATCCGAACAAACGTTTGATTGGTCAGTTCTGCACCTCCACGTTGGATGCCACTACGGGAAATAAACCGCCAGTGCTCTTCTCAAGTCAAAGTGCTTTGACCTTTGTTTATGTTGGAGCTTCCGGTGATGTGGGTAAGGCTGGATGGGCAGCTGAAATTTCCTGTGTTCCAGAACTTTTCGAAAGTCCTGATGGAAGTGCTTGCCCAAGCATTGACAACATTCCGTTGGGGGCATATTCAGATGTGAGCAATCCCAATGTCATTGATTTCGACTGCTCCAAACCAATTGTGCTGTTGGATGCAGAAGTGGTGGCCACAGGCCCCTATTCCAATGACTATACGATCAAACAAATTCCATTTGATTCCCGTATTTTCGAATTTAACGAAGGTACCAATATCGGTGCAAATTCAGACGATAGCTGGCAGTCCGGCGTTCAATTGCCTTTCAAATTCTCCTTTTTCGGAAAAACTTACCAAACAGTCTATCCCGGTACCAATGGGCTGATTTCTATGAGTCCCCAGTCGGGTTATTGCTCCTACTCCTATTCAGCCCCCCCAGTATCACCTCCGTATAGTAGTATTCCATATAATTACAAGAATTGTATTTATGGGGTGAATGAAGATATCGACTGCCGCTATTTTGTGGATAAGAATGACGGTCTTGGTATGGGCGCGGTCCGCGTGGGTGTGTTGGGCGACCCTCCCTGCCGTGCGTTCGTGTTCAACTACCTGAACGTTGGTCTGTATAATCATCATAGTAGCCATAATAACTATAACACTTACCAAATGGTGATCTATGAAGGAACAAACATTATTGATGTCTATATCAAGCACAGAGATTGTTGCGCTACGACAAATGATGATGGTGAAGGTCTTGTGGGTCTGCAGAACAACACTTCTTCGCAGATTTTGTGTGCTCCTGGAAGAGGAATGGGAAGCTGGACGGCCGACAATGAGGGTTGGCGCTTCACACCCATCACGCCTCTGGATGAAAACAGCACCATGACATGGTATGAGGGCTCTGTTTCTCCCGCTAACATTTTGAGTACTGGACCATACACATCTGCGAGAAAAATCACGGTGAGTCCGCAAGAAACCACAAAATACATTTCTGAATATACGTTTACGAATGCTGCAGGTGATGTCTTCGTTCTTCGCGATACGACTTTGATTAAGGTAAATATTCCCTCGATTACCACGACTTCAAGCTCAGGAAGTGGCTTTGTTTGTCCAAACGATCCAGTACGTTTGACGGTAACAGCAGGTGATGAATTTCCTAATATCCATCCCGACACTTACGAATGGAGCAATGGCGAAACGAGCGCTACTTGCATCGTCACGCCGTCGCAGACCTCTACCTATTTTGTGACGCTGACCTTCGACAACGGTTGCACGCGCAATGACTCTGTCAAAGTGTTGGTGACGGAATTGGAACTCCCCAATATTACGGGTGACGATACGATCTGTTTAGGAGAATCTTCCACCTTGGTGGCAACACATCCCACATCCGACGAGTTCCATTGGAGCAGCGGTCAAAGTACAGCCACCATCACGGTTTCTCCGCAAATAACCACAGAGTATGTGGTGTCGGCTACCATGACGGGTAACTGTATTGTTACGGACACGTTTACGGTGGTTGTGATTCCTTTGCCGCGGCCTTCCTTCATCGCTACTCCTACCGAAATTTTCGTGGAGAATGGCATCGGAACAGTGACGTGTAACAACCTTTCAACAGAGGATTACTTCTTGACGTGGAATTTTGGCGATCCTTTCTCCAATACCAACATTGTGCATGACGTGGAGGATCCTACCCACGATTTTACTCGCTCAGGTTATTATACCATTACGCTGACGGCAGAGGATTCGCTTGGCTGTATTGATTCTGCGAAGACGCGCGTGTCGGTGTCGGTGCCCTATTTCTTCTACGTCCCCAATTCGTTTACTCCTGATGGTGACGGCATCAACGAGACTTTCGCACCGAAAGGCGAAGGTGTGGATCCGGATAGCTACTTGATGGAGATTTTCGACCGTACAGGTATGCTCGTATTTAGCACTCGCAGCCCGTTCGACTATTGGGATGGCCGTAATAAGTACGGACAAATGTGTCCCGAAGGCGTGTACATCTACATGATCCGCCTGAAAGACCTCAATGCGGAGGATAAGGAGTACATGGGAACGGTGACGCTGGTGAGGTAGGATGAGGTTTAGAGTTTAGGGTTTAGGGCTAACATCACTTATCAAACTTGTTCAAATCGCTAACGCGCAGATTCATCCATTTGGGCTCGATGTCGGGATTGTAGTATGTTTCGTCGATTTGTATGTGCGGATGTGCGAAGACCGTTTCTGTGAGAAATTGGTCAATGACAGGAAACTCTTCATTATAGATAGCGGCTACTTGATGGCCGAGACCAGGATAACGACGGATATGGTAACCATATCCGTTTTTCTTGAATTGTTTCGCGATACAATGAGAACCGTAAAGCCCGTATCCGAAAACGCTGGTGTTGTTGTAAATCACTAATTTATCTGCTGTTCCATGGCAGAGAAGAGTGGGTGCGGGCTCGTGCAGCTTGTATTTGGGATTTCCGTGTGTGGAGAAGATAGCCCCGGCGTAAGAAATCACGCCAGACAGGCGGAACGTGTCGGGCAGGATGTTGCTGTTGAGATAGCCGTTGCACAATGCATAGTCTGTTTGCAGCACGGTAATGGCACCTGCGCTGCTGCCCATCAGGATGAAGTGATTTGGATTGAGGGTGTATTTTTTCGTCTTTAGGAGGTTTTTTATGGTGAAATCCATTGCTGAAATCATGTCTTCTGCGGCCATGTCAATGGCCTCTTGAAATAGCTTTACACTGGCCAATACCGAGCTTTTTGTTTTCCCGCGCATTCCCAGTCGGTAGTCAATGGCGATGACCACATATCCTTTGTCCGTAAAATGCTTTTTGATTTGTTCAATTTGCTTGTCGTCGCGCTTGCCACTGATGAAACCTCCGCCGAATGCGAAAAAGAGGCAAGCCTGTTGCTCATTCTGAACTTGCGGCACATATACATCCATGTAGAGTTTGGATGTGTCTTTTGTGGCAAAAAGGTAGGTTTCTTTCTCTTGCGCGAAGAGGGTTAATGTGCTTATTGATAATGCAATAAAAGCAATAGCATTTAATATTTTCATTTTGTCAAGGATTTATCGGAGACGTGAACTTTAAGTATGAGAAGGGGTATCATTATGGCGAAAAAATCAACCCCGGCGCGACGTTCAAACATACACTCTACCAAACAGTTGAGTAACATCAACACAAATATGCTCAGAAGCATAATGTCGCGATGTTTGATGGCTAAAGCCAGGGGTGCGCTAAAATAGAACAAAATGAGGATGATTCCCGGAATACCATTGGTGAGCAGTGCGGAAAGGAACTGATTATGGGCGTTAAGCGGCTTTGTACGTTCCATCCAATAGCCATTCTCGTGATATTGCTCCATCACGGTTTCGCTACCGTCACCAGTGCCCACCCCCCACGGCAGATTCTTAACGGATGCATCCCAAGATGCCTGCCAGATAATCAGTCGCGGATCCAAAGGCTTGTCGCTGTCCTCCTTATGCCGTATCGTGATGGCCTCTTGCGTAAAGCGGTTAGTCGGGAAAATGACCACTAAGGCTGCAATAATCCCGAAAACGACCACCGTTATCGCTAGAATGTATTTCCATATCGGGCGCTTCAAGTTGATGGCGTAAAGACCCCATATCAGTTGCATAACAAGGAAAGCGAGAATACCTGCACGGGAATAGAGACAAAATACACCGACAATCAAAAATAATTCTACTACGTAAAGCCAGATAACGTGCTTCTTCTTCATATTATGCTGGTTGTCAAGAAGATGGTTGAATATCAATAGATAGACGAAAGTGAAGTAGAGCGCAGTGTAGGCGTGATGGCTGTTGTAGCAGAAATAGTAGTAGTGCATATAATTGATGTCGCCCGTTGTCGCGGTTTTGTAAATGCCGTGAATGAATAAAGTAATCATATATACGATTACGCTGGCGGAAAAGAGGGTGAAAAGCGTGTCGAAATGCTCTTTTCTCCAGATTTTCGGGGAGGCGGTGAGGAAGATTATCGGGGCGATAAAGAACCAAAGGTAGCACTCTACAGTACTCCAGGCGGCGGCCATGTTGGTAGAGGTGAGGAGACCCAACGGCGGAATCAGGCAAATGCCGAGAAGTAAAAATCCGTAAGGAATACCGTCGTTTGTCTTGAAATTATCCCATTTTTCGCGCCAATTCCCTTCAGAAATCCAAAGAATTATCAGCAAAATGCCAATGGGCCACATGAAAAAGGTGGTGAATGGTAATAACACCATCATCAGCATCATCAATACGTAGCTGATGTTGAAAAAGGCATTGGGTGTCTGAAGCGAATGGAGGTAGTTATGGATTTTATTCATGGTCTAATAAATCGGGACGACGTGCTTGTGTCCTTGTAAGTTGCTGATTCATACGCCATTCGTCGATGAGCTTTTGATTGCCGGAGAGAAGTACGTCGGGTACGCGATGGCCACGGAAATCCGCGGGACGTGTATAGACAGGAGCGGAAAGCAGGTTGTCTTGGAAGGAGTCGGAGAGTGCTGATGCACCGTCGCTGATGACGCCAGGAATCACCCGTGCGATGGCATCGCTGATAACCATAGCCGCCAATTCTCCGCCGGACAGCACATAATCGCCGATGCTGAGGTCTTCTGTGATGTAAAGTTCGCGTACGCGTTCGTCCACGCCCTTGTAGTGCCCACACAATAGGATAATGTTGTTTAGCAGCGACATGCTGTTGGCTTTCTGTTGGTTGAAGGTCGTGCCGTCGGGTGCCATCAGGAAGATACCGTCGTATTCGCGCTCGCTCTGCAGCTGTTCAATGCAACGTGCGATAGGCTCGACCATCATCACCATGCCTGCACCGCCACCAAAGGGATAGTCATCTGCGCGGTGGTGCTTGTCGTAGGTATAGTCGCGGATGTCGTGCGTGTAAAGCTCGATGTATTTGCGTTCTACGGCGCGTTTCAGAATAGAACTTCCGAACACACCCGGGAACATTTCCGGAAACAGGGTTAAAATATCTATGCGCATAAATCAGAGTTTCTCAATCATCATGATGCCGTCGCGGAAGGGCAACAGCAGGTTTCGCACGCGCGGGTCTTGCTGCACCATTTCGTTGAAGGCCATTATCGCTTGGGTGTCTTTGTCGTTATGGGCTACTTCATGAACTACTTTGCTGTTCCATAACATATTGTCAATCAATATAAAACCATTCTTCTTTACCCTGGGAAGAACGATGTCATAGTATGCGGGATAATCCGTCTTCTCTGCATCAATAAAGACTAAATCCCATTCCGCTTTCAGCGACGGCACAATCATTTTTGCATCCCCAATATGCAACTTTATTTTCTGACTGTCAGGACTTTGGGAGATGTATTCTCGAATGCGGTCTTCATATTCTTCGTTGATTTCGATGGTGTGCAGAATGCCGTCGTCTGTCAGGCCTTCGGCTAAGCAGATGGCTGAATAGCCTGTGAATGTGCCGATTTCCAAAATCCTTTTCGGACGTATCATTTTGGAAATCAGTGATAAGAACTGTCCTTGGAGCTGTCCCGAAGCCATACGTGGGTTGAGCGTTTGCAGATGCGTCTCTCGATTCAACCGATAGAGTAGGTCGGATTCTTCAGTCGTGTGCGCCTCGCAATAGGCCTCAATGGCGGGATCTATAAGCTCAAAAGTGGACATTTACGACAGTTCTGAGATGGTTTTGTTGACTTCTTCTTCGGTTTTTGTCAGTTTGTCACGACAAATCTTCAGCAACACCGTGGCACGTTTCATCTTTTCGGTTAGTTCGTCCACACTGATGTCATCGTGTTCCAGTTGGTTCACAATCTCTTTCAGTTCTTCGAAAGCGGCGGAATAGGTGGGTTCTTTCATAATGGTTATTGGTTATTGAAGTTTAGGGAATAGGGAGTAGGGTTTCAAGTTCAAAGTTCAAAGTCAACGGCTAATACTGTATTCCCAAGCGGATGCCGGCGAAGTGGTAGAATACATTTTTGCGGGTGTTGGTGGAGTAGGCTGAGAAATCTTGCTCGTTAGGTTGAAGGATGGTGTAGCGGATGTCAGTGTATTGAACTTTGTAACATGCTGCTAATAAGAGGGATAATCTTTCATTAAGGTTGATGCGTAAGCCGAGACCTCCTTCGCCCATCGGGCCGGTTGATGTGCCATGCACAACGTGGGTCATTTTTTCGGGTACGGAGGATACGTACCATTTAAAGCTGTAACCCATGTTGGCGTAAAACACAGGTACAAACTTCGTGTCGGTGAAGTTTACCGTGAAGTTGAGGTAAATGGGGATAAAAGCGGTGTGACGCCAGAAATCGAAACCTGCGCCCAATCCCATTTGAAAGTATGGATTAAACTGATAACCAAGTAGTTGGTTGACGGAAAAATTAAAATTCTGATTTTGCACCATCTGTTGCTCCAATACGATTTGTCCCACTCCAGTGGCATATCCCACGGAAGTCATGTAGATGAATTTTTTTTGTGGGGTGGGGCGGCGGTTCTGCGTGAAACCATTGAGACAGAACAGCAAACATATAGTAATTATGAGCGTTTTTTTCATCATAATTTATTGTTTTTGATTTATTTGCGTTGCTTTGAGCATTTCTCGTGCGGTAGTCAAGGCGGATTCGTTACCATTATCACCGCTGATCATTGTGGCTATCATCTGCTCACGCTCAGGCAATGTTAAAAGCTTGATATTTGTAGTTGTTTGATTATCAGATTTTTGTTTGTACACCAAATAATGTTGGCTGCCACGAACCGCAATTTGCGGAAGATGGGTGATGGCGATGACTTGATGCTTTTCCGCTAAAGCTTGCATCATTTGTCCTACTTTCGAGGCCGTTTCGCCAGAGATGCCAGTGTCGATTTCATCGAAAATGATGGTGGGCAGGAACATAGTGTCGGTGATAATGGACTTGAGGCACAGCATGATACGGGACATTTCACCTCCTGAAGCGATCTTAGACATGTCGGCTGGGGCAATGCCACTGTTAGCGGAGAACAGGAACGTGGCGGTGTCGGCTCCATTGTCGCGTAGCTCTTCGGTTTGTGTTAGTTCCACAGTAAAGCGACTGTCGTTCATGCCTAGCTTGCGGAGGCGTTCTTCCATCGCTTTAGTCAGAGCAGGAATCGCCTTGCCTCTCGATTCTGTGAGCTTTTTTGCCAATGCTCGTACATCTTTTTCTGCTTGACTTACTGTTCTTTCTAGTTCTAGCAGTTGCTCTTTGTCGTCAGTATAGGTTTCCACTTCACGGTGCAGTTGCTCTAGCAGTGTTATCAAAGCCTCATTGTTCTCTACGTGGTATTTGTTCTGCAGGGTGAAGAGCAAATCGAGACGCTCGTTTAGCTGCTCCAAAAGTGGCGGATTGATTTCCACATTGTCGCTTTTTTTCGACATTTCGTAGGAAAGATCTTGCGCTTCTGTCAGCAGGCCGTCTATCCTTTGCAGGAAAAGGTCGTAGTCGCCGCCTAAGTCGGCCAGAGCGCGGCACTCGCCCTGCGCGGCCTTCAGCATGTATAATATATTGTCACCCTCTTGTTCCGACAGTAACGCTGTGGCGTTATAGAGGTGCGACTTGATGGTTTCAGCATTCGTCAGCTCTTTGATTTGCAGCTCAATCTGCGATTGCTCGTCAGGTTGTAGTGATGCTTTCTCCAGTTCTTCAATGGTGAAAGTGTTATAATCGTGGCGGATTGCGGCTTCAGCGCATTTGGTACGCAATTCTTCCAATGCCTTCTTTTGCTTCTTCCAGTTGTGTAGAGATTCTTGATACTGGTTGATAAGATGTTGATTCTGAGCAAATTGGTCAACAAGTCGAAGCCGGAAATCAGCATTTTGCAGCATCAGAGTCTGATGTTGAGAGTGAATGTCCACCAGCTGAGAGGCAATGCTCTTCAAAACCATAAGGTTTACGGGCGTGTCGTTGATGAAAGCGCGCGACTTCCCGTGTTCGTTGATTTCGCGCCGTATAATGGTATCGTCTTGATAATCAAGGTCGTTTTCTTTAAACCAAGATTCCAGTGGTAAGTCTTGAATATGAAAAGTGGCCTCTACAATGCATTTGCGCGACTTGTCGAACAGGACATCTGTATCCGCGCGATTGCCCAAAATGAGCGAAAGGGCACCCATGAGAATGGATTTACCAGCACCTGTTTCACCAGTAATAACACTCAAACCCTCCTGAAAAGAGATTTCCAAAGACCGTATTATCGCATAATTCTCTATTTGCAGGGAAGTTAGCATCTTGATTATTTGGAAGAGGAGGAGTTGATGGCATCGTATGCGGAGGAGTTGGTAGGGTCGATCTGTTTCATGATGTTGACCACCTGTGTTTTCTCTGACGGCATACCTTCTTTAAAAATATTGATGATTTCGTCTTTCTTGGTGTTCAGGATGATACGGACAACGGCCAAGTTGGATTTTTGGGCGTTGACTTGTTGCAGGAGCTTCAGACTTTCGAGAATCACTGCGCGACCAGCATCGGGAGTTTCGTTCATCACGTCCAAACCCAAGCGGTGATACTGATAGTAAAAGTCATGGATTTTGCTATAAGTACTGTTGGTGAAGTTTTCGGTTATCCAATAGCGGTTGTTTTGACCGCTTTCTGCCACATTCCATCCTGTAAGGGAGGAGTTGAGGTTAACCGTATTTTGGCATTTTGAGAAGTATGCGGAGCCTCCGTTGGGCGAAAAGGAGTCGAGTTCAACGCCAATGAACAGGTTTAGATAATAGGCGATAAGGGAAGTGAGATCCGAAAGATTGGCGGTCTCATCATACTCCAGAGCGTCTCCGTCGTCATATTTGAACTTGATTTTCTTGTCTTGGAAACTCAGCAAGGTGGTTTTGTAACTTGCCTTATATACAGGGCGTTGCAGCACTAGTGTGGCTGTGCCTTCGTACTCATCGCCCGACGCTTTGGTCAGGTTGATGGTGATGGAACATTCGATACGTTCGTTCTGTTTCAAATTGTATTGGCACCATTTGCGTTCATGGACGAAGGAGTAGAGTTTCTGCCGCATCTCATTGAAACGTTGTTGGTTACCAGAACTTGAGATCTGAGTGGTGTTGATGGAGATGGAGCACTGGAAGTCTTGCGCATTCAGAGTGCTGAGCGCGGTCATCAAAATGATTAAGATTACGGCGATGCGTTTCATAGTTGTTTATTATTTGTGAATATATTTTCGAGCTGTTTGAATGATTTCTTCTGCGATTTCCTGTTTGCTCTTCAGTTCGCTGGCGAATTCGCGTCCGTCTTTGCTGAAAATAGTCACTTGGTTAGTGGCGGTGCGGAATCCAGCGCCTTTAGTGCGCAGGGAGTTCAAAACGATGAGGTCGGCGTTTTTATTGTGCAGTTTTTTCTTGGCGTTTTCCACCTCGTTTTCGGTTTCCAAAGCGAAGCCTATCAGCAACTGATTCTCACGCTTGATCTTACCCACAGATGCCAGAATATCTTTGGTCTTCACCAGTTCCACTGAAAGTTGCGCGTTGTCTTTCTTGATTTTCTCAGGAGCGACGTGCGCGGGGGTGTAGTCGGCAACGGCTGCAGACATGATGATAATATCCTGTTTGTCAACTAGTTGCATACACTGTTGATACATTTCTTCCGCCGTTTTTACATCGTAGCGATGGATGTTGCGATGATGTGCGATACAGCTGCTGGGACCAGAAACGAGCGAGACAATAGCCCCTTTTCGAGCGGCGGACTCGGCCAAGCAAAAGCCCATCAAACCAGAGGAGTGATTGCCGATAAAACGCACAGGATCAATGGGTTCGTAGGTTGGACCAGCAGTAATTAGAACCCTTTTCCCTGCCAAGGTTTGGTCTTCTGACATGCGTTGGTCCACGATGTCGAATATCTGCTCTGGTTCCTGCATTCGTCCACTGCCAGTGGTTCCACAAGCCAGGAAACCTTCGTCGGGGGCTAAGATTTCACATCCCCTCTTCTTTAGCAATTCGATATTCTCCTGAACGACAGGGTTTTGGAACATATTGGTGTTCATGGCGGGGGCGATGAACACGGGCTTCCGCATAGCTAGGAACAGTGTGGAGAGGGCATCGTCAGCGATGCCGTGCGCGAATTTGGCGATGATGTTGGCAGTGGCGGGTGCCACAACGAAAGCGTCTGCCCATTCCGCCATACTGATATGCTCGACCTCCAATGTGCGGTTTTGGTCGAACATATCCGTGTATAACTTGTTCTGAGACAGTGTCTCAATGGTTAGGGGGGTGACAAATTGCAAGGCGTTCCGGGTGGCAGTCACGCGCACGTCGTAACCGTTTTTCTTGAACAACCGGATCAGCGACATCGTTTTGTAGGCCGCAATTCCGCCGGAGATGCCAATGACAATGTGCTTGCCCATGACCGTTAATTACTTTTCGTTGACGTCGTTGTAGTAAATCAGGTCGTTTTCGAACTCGTAAAGTGCCAACTGAGTGGGTTTAGGAAGTTGTTCGTACATCTTGGAAAGTTCGATTTGTTCGCGGTTTTCGAAAATTTCCTCGCCTGAACGATCCTGTTGGTTGGAGAGGTGTGAGTTTTCTTGAAACTCCTGTTTCAGCTCCGCAGCAATTTGGTCGGCGCGTTTGGACATGATCACGATGCTTTTGTAGAAGTTGCCCGTATCTTTGTCGTATTTGCGGATGTCTTTCGTTTTGGCGTACAGGTCGATTTTTAATTTCTTGTAATCTATAGCTTTCATTACCAATTAATTATGATTTATATTTCTGTAATTGTTTTATCACATCTTGTGAGATTTTTTCCACCTCTTTCATGTAGGGGGAGTTGGGGTAGTTGAGGCGCATCTTGACACAGGCATCCAGGCAGGCTTTAAGACGTTCCTCTTTTTTCCGTTCGGTGCTCTTCTTCGAGAACTCGTAATTGTTGAGTACCAGATAGTAAACGGCTTCGGGCATGAGCGGCGAATAGGAATATTTGTTGAAGAAGTTTTTCGCTGCAATCTGGCATGCCGCGTAGTGGTCGGTATTATAATATAACTTTAAGACTTCCAAATCTTTACGAGCTAATTTCAGCTGCAGATCGTCTAACATGAGGTTGCATTCTTCGATGTGCGGGCTGTTAGGATAAGCTTGTATGAATGCACCAATCTGCTCGATGGCATATTTGGTGTTCGATTGGTCGAGGTAGTAGTCGGGAGAGGTTTTATAAATAGCTGTGATACAGCGGAAAAAGGCATCTTCGGTGTGTTCGGAATTGGGATAGCGTTTCACATAATCGCGGTAGTGGAAGGCGGCCATGTTGTAGTCTCCGTTTTGGTAGTAGCAGTCGGCAAAGAGGAAAAGGATGGTGTCGGCGCGCGGGGTACCCAAAGACAGCGGATAGAGTTCCTCGAAGAGACCCGCAGCAGAGAGCCATTGCTTGTTGTTGTAGTACTTCATGGCACGTTCGTAGTGCTGATCAAAGGATGCAAAAGTAACTCGCTTGTTTGAAATATTCTTCATACGGGACTTTTTCTCCTTTTTTGGAGGTACTGAGTCCTTCTGAGTGATTTCGGGTTTCAGAGAGTCTTGTCTTGTGATTTCCTCGGGAGCAAAAAGACAAACAGAGCTTAAGCGGTCCGCCGCATTCGCGGAGACTGCAAAAACCAACATTATGATAACCAATAAGTTACAAGTCTTTTTCGCCATATTATAAAAACGCGCAAATATAATATTTTTTTCTAATCGAAGTCGAGCTTCATGATGGAGTCTCGTTTGGTTTCGTTACATCCTGAAGGGTCACCGATATAGGCGGCGGGCTGTTTGAAGATGTATTGATCTGATGAATATCTGTTTTCAGATGTAATAATCTTATTGTAAGGTAGTTGTGGATCTGAATACACCTTGCTCATGAAGAGTCCGAACACGGGCATGGCGGTGCGCGCACCTTGGCCGAGTGCCGTAGAGCGGAAGTGTGCTGCGCGGTCTTCGCAACCTACCCATACCCCACAGGTCAGCAACGGCGTATAACCCACGAACCAACCGTCGGATTGGTTGTCGGTGGTGCCGGTTTTGCCCGCGCACGGGAAGGTGATGCCGTATTGGCTGCGCAGTCGCCCGCCAGTACCGAAATTGATGACACCTTCCATCAAACGGACGGTCTTGAATGCAGTGATCTGATCCATTGCTTCGTTGGTTTTCGGCACTTTTGTGTAGATGATATTGCCCTCTTTGTCGCAGATGTGCGTGATGAAGACAGGCTCCACATAGACTCCCTGGTTAGGGAAACAGTTGATGGCACCGACCTGCTCGTAAAGTGTCAATTCGCAGGCACCCAGACAGATAGAAGGAACTGCTGGGATGTCGGAAGTCATGCCCATGTTGCGTACGAGGTCGATGACCGCGTTGGGACCGTAGCGTTTCATCAGGTAGGCGGAGACTTGGTTGAGGGAGTATGCCAAAGCTTCACTCAAGGGGAGCATTTGTCCTTCCTTGTGGCCGCCGGAGTTGCGGGGTGTCCACGAACCGCTCGGAGTTTCGATGGTCACTGGTACGTTGGGAACCATGGTGCAAGGATCGAAGTCGCCGCTCTGCATGGCTACGGTATAGACGTATGGCTTGAAGGTAGAACCGACTTGACGTCTGGACAGCTTCACGTGGTCGAACTGGAAGTATTCGTAATTGGTGCCGCCCACATAGGCTTTTACATGTCCGGTCTTTGCCTCTACGCACATTAAACCGCACTGTAAGAACGATTTATAGTAGCGTATGGAATCCATCGGGGTCATCACCGTGTCAATCATCCCCCGGTAGCTGAAAACGGTCATTTTCACTTTTTTGTTGAAAGCGGCTTCGATTTCAGCATCTGTTTTCCCGGCGTCCTTCATTACCGAGTACCGTTCGCTTTGCTTCACGGCGCGCCACAGGATGTTGTGGGTTTGCTCTTCACTTAAGTTGACGAAAGGTGCGTTTTTTGCATTTTTGATATGGTCGAAGAAGAGCGGTTGCAGATAGTCGCAGACGTGTTCTCTCACGGCGGCTTCGGCGTGTCGTTGCATGCGAGAATCAATGGTGGTATAGATTTTCAATCCATCACAGTAGAGGTCGTATCGAGATCCGTCGGGTTTGGGGTTCTTGTCGCACCAATCTTTCAGCACCATGCGGAGGTATTCGCGGAAATAGGTGGCACTGCCGGCGGTGTGAGCTTGTGACTTGAAGTTGCTCATGTCGATGGGGATGTTCTTGATGGAGTCGTACTGCTCTTTCGTGAGGTAGTCGTACTTCTTCATCTGTCCCAGCACGGTGTTGCGGCGGTCGAGGGCTGCCTGCGGATGGCGGCGGGGGCTGTACTTTGAGGGGGCCTTCAACATGCCGACCAGCAAAGCGGCCTCTTCGGTGTTGATTTCGGATGGTTCCTTGTCGAAATAGGTGCGTGCGGCCGACTTGATGCCCACGGCGTTGTTGCCGAAATCGACCGTGTTGAAGTACATGGCCAGGATTTCGTCTTTCGAGTAGGCGCGTTCCAGCTTGGAGGCCACCACCCATTCCTTGAATTTCGTGAAGACAATCTTGATTTTGCCCGCGTTGGGATCACGCGGGAACAGGTTTTTGGCCAGCTGCTGTGTGATGGTGCTGCCGCCGCCTTTGTGATGGCGTGTGATGACACCCGCGGCCACTCGGAAGAGCGCTTTCACATCCACACCCGAATGTTTGTAGAATCTGGAGTCCTCTGTTGCAATCAGGGCGTTTTTCAGATCGTCGGAAAGGTCGGCGTATTTGCAGTTGGAGCGGTTTTCGCGGTAGTAGGTGCCCAGCAAAACCCCGTCGGAGGAGATGACCTCCGTGGCGAGGTTGGAGTCAGGATTCTCGAGTTCCGCGAATGAGGGCATATATCCCATCCAGCCCATGGAGATGCAGAAAAACATCAAACACACTAGGCCGAATAGGATGAAATACACTCGCCAAAAGGTTTTGACCCACTTTGGCGTGGCTGTTTCCGTCTGTTTCTTGTTGCTGCCGTTCTGCGATGAACCAGATTTTGCACTATACATAATACATTATAATTTGAGGCGGCAAAGGTACAAAAAATATTATAATTCAGTACTGTAGCTTTTGCCGGGCAAGGCGAATATCACCCCTTTCAGCTCCATGGTAAGCAACAATCCTGCCAATTTTGAGGGGGAGAATTGGCTGCAATGTCCCGATATCTCGTCTATATTTTTCTTTCCTTGTTGTATGAAATTGAATATAAGCTCTTCTTCTTCAGATAGTTCTGGGAATAGATGCGTCTGTATGGGCTGAGGAGCCAAATCCCAGTTCATCATCTCTAAGAGATCTTTGCCGGAGGTGACCAAAGCGGCGATATTTTTGCGGATGAGGTCGTGACAGCCGGCGTGCATATCGTCGAAGATGCTGCCTGGGATAGCGAAAATGTCTCTGTTGTAGGAGTTTGCGATTTGAGCGGTGATGATGCTCCCGCCTTTGATACCGCTTTCGGCCACCAAAACGGCATCCGCCATGCCTGCAATGATGCGGTTTCGCGCTGGAAAGTTCATCCGGTCAGGACCTGTGTTGAAGTCGAACTCGCTGATCAGACTGCCGCCATTCGCCAAAATCTTGTCCGAAAGCTGTTTGTTGCTTGCCGGATAAATCGTGTGCAGACCGTTCCCGAGCACAGCCGTCGTGGAGATGCCGAGGTTCAGCGACTCTTCGTGCGCCACCGTGTCAATACCGTACGCTAATCCGCTGACGGTGACTATGTTGCTGTCTTTCAGCTCTTCCAAAATTTTTGTCAAACTGCGAGTGCCGTATGCGGTGGCGTTGCGTGTGCCCACGACCGCGAGCACACGACCTTGATTGAATTCGCAACTTCCTTTGTAGTAGAAGGATACTGGTGAGTCGGGACACCTCTTCAGTCGATGTGGATAGTGGGTGTCCAAATAATGACATAGGGACACTTGATACTTCTCCATTAAGGATAACTCCTTTTCAACTAAGTACTTGAGCTTGTCTGTGAGCTTGATTTCCACAGCACATCTTTTGCGGTTCCGCAGTTTTTGTTGCCAAGATTCTGGAAATTCAAAGACGTTTTTGGCAGAGCCTGCAATGCTCAGAATCTGCTTGGTGGTGGCTTTTCCCAGCCCTTCCGTCTTGTTTAATGCAATACGATAAAATGTTTCCGTGTACATTTTTTGTCTCAGGTTTATGAAATTTGTTTTATTTTTGCGCTTTGTTTTGCGCACTGCAAAAATAATAAAAAATCAAATAGAAGTCAAAGAAAAATTCAACAATTAGTAATATGAAGAAAATCAGCTATTTCGCCATCTGTATTGTGTTGCTGGCTCTATCGTCATGCCACAATAAATCTGGAAATATGGGTATCAAAACGGAGAATTTCTCTACCGGAAAGGCGGGTGAGATGATTCTCGCTATTGATTCCGCCTATTGGTCACCCGCTGCCATGACTGCGATTTACAAGGTCTTGCACCAACCGCAGCCAGCCATCAACCAGATCGAGCCGATGTTCGACGTGATTCAGTGCTCGAATGCGGATTACCGTGCTTCGTTCATGCGTCACCGTAACATCTTACAGTTCGATTGCAGTCCTGATTATTCGACAAATAGTTTCGAAATCGAGAGAAACCCGCTCACGAATCCGCAGGTTTTGATAAGAATTAAGGGAAACCAGCAGGATTCCTGTTTGGCGCTCTTCCTGAAGCATCAGGATGAGATTGTGAAAGCGATGTATGACAATGACATAGCGCGTTTGCAGAATGCGCATCGCAAACTCAACGAGCCGGTGATCGAGAAGAAAATCAAGGCAAAGTTCGGTATCACCATGACCGTACCGAGTGGCTATTTCATTGGTCGCGAGGAGGAAGATTTCCTTTGGCTCTGCTTCCGCACCCCGAAAAACGACCGCTTTGTGATGATTTACAAGTCGCCGCGTTATGAGCTGACGACGGAGAACATTGTGGCGGAACGCGACCGCATTACCAAAGCCTACATCCAGGGAGCTGTGGTGGGCGCGTATCCCATTGTGGCTAAGCTGGAAGGTTACCCGCTGGCTCAAAATCTGACTTTGCGCTACCACAGTGGCGTGGAATTGCGCGGTCTTTGGGAGTCTGTGCGCGACAAGATGGGCGGACCGTTCTACAGCTTCACGCAGGTCGCCCCCGACAGTTCTTCGGTCATCACTATTGACGGTTTCGTCTATGCACCACAAGAAAAAAAGAGAGATTATCTGCGTGAGGTTGAGGCAGTTGTGAAATCTATACAATAATTTTTCATTTTCGATGTAACAAAATCGACACTTTGTGCGACTATATATAATGTGACGGCATCGAATTTTGAATTAGAGAAGATAATTGCCGGGTGTATAGAGAATAACCGGTTGAGCCAGCGAGAATTATATGAATCGTATGCGCCACGGTTATACGTTGTATGTCGTCGATATGCCAACAGCGAGGAGGAGGCGGAGGATATTTTGATGGAAGGGTTCATGGAAGTGTTTAAGAATTTGAAGTCTTATCGTGGGGAAGGCGCTTTTGATAAATGGATTCAGTCGGTGATGGTTCGTAGTGCCATTAGCCATTACCGCTCCACGAAACATTATCGCAGGGAGTTGTTGATGGATGAGATGGACGAAAACAGCTTGGTAAGTGAGGACACGACTGTTTTTGCGATGCTGGAGGCGAAACAGATTTTGGCACTATTGGAAAAATGTCCCGCCACGGAACGTACGGTGTTCAACATGAAGGCGATTGACGGTTTCTCGTTTGAGGAGATTGCCAAGACGCTGGAAAAAAAGGAGAACGCCGTGCGAATTGCCTATATGCGGGCACGTAATCGTTTGATGGCTGCCTTAGGAATTGAATATTAACAGAATAGATATAGATTGAATGAAAGAGATAAAAGACATTTTTGAAAATTACGAACAGAAACCACGGGAAGAGGTCTGGGATCGGTTGAGCGCACGGTTGGATGCGGAGATGCCAGTTGCCCCGAAAGTGGTAAATCGTGGTATATCAGCCGCTTGGAAATGGGCGGCTGCGGTGGTTGCCACTGTCGTGTTGGCTGGCGGCATTGCCCTCATCGCAATGCATATTCAGGGTGATCGTTCTCAGCAGCAAAAAGAGACTGTGATGGAGCAGACCTCTGACAATACGGAAGTTGTACTCACCGAAAGTGAAAGCTCTGCGGAAACGATGGAGGAACCGTTGCTTGCGGATACCCATACGGCCGTGGAACCCGCCGCTGTCAAAGAAAAGCCCGTCCGGGAAGAAACCCCTGCCCCTCAACCTCAAGAACCTGCTGCCAAGAATGTTCAGAAACAAAATGTCAAACAGGAAGTGTTGCCCGCCAACTCCACGTTGGCTAAACAGCTGGCGGCCGATCCAGTACTGAAAAATCTCTCTGATGGCAGCGTAGATTGGTCGATACCGGTACATTTGAGCATCCCTAACTTGTTTACTCCCAATAAAGACGGCGTTAACGACTTCTTCGTCATTGAGGGACTGGAACAATACTCATCCCCGAAGTTAGTCGTACGCGACAAGAACAATCGTGTCGTCTATCAAAGTGCTAATTACCAGAACACTTGGGGCGGTGAAAATTGTGCCGACGGTGTGTACAATTACGAGTTCACTTTCTTCTATAACGGAATTGAGAGCCAAGCCAGTGGTAAGGTGCGGATTATTAGGACATAATTTGCCGCACTGTTTTAACAGTTGATGTTGTAAAATCTAAATCTGTTATCTAAATTTATCTTTAAACCATAAGATGTACTCCAAGGGAACTTTCAAAGGAAAGTTCCCTTGGTTTGTTTGTGTTTATATGTAAATATTTGTTTTTTTCAGTGTTTTGCGGGTTTGGAATAATACATTGTTGACTTGATTTAACTTGAGCTGTTGTAAATTTAGCGACATATTGTAGTAAACATAACGACAATTTGTGGTAAAATTAGCGACAACAAAACTATATTTTTATTGAAATTTTTTACAAATTTGCAGGCGTAAAAACGTGGTCTTATGCAACGTTCGACTGTTGTCGTTGTGCTTTTGACTAAAAGAAAGAACTGAATGTGCCATAAAAATGCCTGCTTATGAGGGAAAATTTACTATTGTTTCTGATGATTTTGGTTGGTTTTGCTGTGATGGTTGTTGGAAATCCTATTGAACAAAAAACCATACGCTAACCATGAAGAGAATCCTCGTCATTAGCGTAGTCCTATTTTGGATGTTGATTCCTGTTTTGCGTGCGCAAAGTGTGCGTGAAGTCATGGAATCAAACCAGAAGGTGTTTGAGTTGGTGGATGTATATGTAGAGAATGCCAATCTCACGGATCGTTATGTGCAGAAGTCGGGCACATTCCGCAATCTGTTTGACAATCAGAATACACCGGTTTATATGGATCATATCAGCTGGTTTAACAATTCTAACAGGAAGGACACCACTACTTTGCGAAATTATTGCTCTTTCTATGAACAGCATCAGGGATCTTTCACGCATTTTTCCATTTCTGACGTGGCTATTTATTATGTTAAAAGTGAAGACCAGAAGATGATTTACACAGTGGAGTTGACCAAAAGTTATCTTACTAAGAATATGGATAAACCTGTCGTCAGCCAGTTATTGTTGCATATCCAATACAGTCTGGATAAAAAAGTGGCTAAAATCACCAAGATTGAATGCAAGAGCGCCGACGACCGGATGAAACCGCATATTATGGCCAACTATGAGAAAAGCTCTAATTCGTGGTATATACCTAATGCATTGAAAGTGAAGGAAATCGGCGGAGGTGAAACCCGTTTGGACAGTCGTGTGCAGCCGTTGTCAGTTGAGGTTTACAAGCAGCTTTCAGAACGGAATTGCGCCACCTGTCAATATATGTTCACCCCTCATAACGACACTCTTCGCTATCATACCATTTCTGTCAATACCGTGAAAAACGCTGTTGGTTTGGAGATAGGATATGTGTTACCTTTAGGTGCGAAAGATATGATTATTCCTTCTGATGCAGACTTTGCTTTCGGGAATGTCACGTACAGAAGAGATATTTTCAGAATTGGTGCAAGCTATTTGCGTCAGATTTTCGCGTCAGGACGACATAGGGTCTCTTTTGAAACGGGACTGATGGTTGATTTTGGCAGTCAGCGTTTTACGGCCGACAGCTATCAAGACCAATACGCTGCCACCGATTCGGATGGTGTTGATTATCTACGCGTGACGCAATTGTATCAATACAGCGAATTTTCTCGCAGTTTGTCGCTTGCCATTCCTGCCACAATCCGTTATGATTATTATGTGATTCCTGATCTTTCAGTATTTGTGTCTGCGGGTGTTCGTGGCGCTTTTACTTTCCTTAATCCCGCAAAGGCTTCATTTGATGCTTGTTACGCTGGACTATATGGCGATGAGTATTACGATGCTCTAATAGATCAAAACGGATACTATGATTTCGGGACTTACCATGTCGCTGAATTGTCGGAGAATGTCTCCCAAAGGTGTACATGGCATTTGGATGCCTTGGCAAGGCTCGGAGCGCAGTATTTTTTCACTTCTGACAAACGCTGGTCGGCGGAACTTTCTGTCGGATACCGTTACCGCATCCTTTCCGCACCTAAGGCTCAGGCAGGCGATTTCCGGCTTTCGCTCAACGCTACAGATTTCAATTCCGTATGTGGTCATCTATATACTCAGCCTGCTCAATTTCTTGATTTTCAACTCGGTGTCAAATACAATTTTTAATACAGAAGAATGATGAGAAAGACTATTGTCATAATGATATTGTTGTTGGCAGGGCTTGTTTCGCAGGCCCAAGGTTTCTTTTTCTTCTGCATCAACCTAGGTGAGCAGACGGAGGGCGCTTATATAGCAAATGTGATAGATGATGTCCTTAAGAAGAACAAGGCAACCGAATTTGTGATTTACATACGCGGTGGGGTGAACAAAAACGGAGAGGTTTTCGATGCTGTGAAAATCACGGATATGGCCAGTTGGAAAAAAGCCAAAGTCCTTCTCGATAATATAGACAGATGCTCTGTGCTTCCCAAGTCTGAAGTGGATGCTTTGCGTTTGACTTTCCTGCCCCAATACACGGTAAATGGGCAAGGTCTGTCACCTCTGAAGCCCATAAATGTTTATTGGTTTGGTGATGAGGATTATTATCGTGATTATGGGCACTCATTGTTTTTGCCATTCTATTTCGCTGTGGATGGTGCGCGGACTTGGCGAAATTGCTATTTGTATGGAGACAGGAAGCAGATGCCGGCGACAACACTTCCAGAAAGAATCAATGTTTCTATGTATTTGTTAAGTAATGTGGTTATAAAATAGAGGATTATGATATGTAAATTTTGTGGATTAAACAATGCTGATGATGCTGCTTTTTGCAGCAGATGTGGCTCTCCTCTGCAGAATGCTCAGCAGCCCGTGAGTCATTTCTCATCATCACCTGTTTCTGATGATGACAAAAAGACGGTGCGAATGAATAAGCCGACGGAACAAACGGCGCAGCCAATGAACCAGAGAGTGTGTAAGTGTGGCTATCCCATATTGCCAGGTATGCAGGAGTGTCCGTTATGTCATACCCCGGTTATGGATGTGGATGACAACGCCAAAAAGACCATGGTTGTCAACAACCCTGTGCCGCCTACCATAAAAGAAGAAACGGTGAACCGCCGTACGATACCTGACGAGGAGTTCTCTGCCGCAAAGAAGACTGAAACCTTCGTTGGAAGCCAACAAGCCGCAAAGAGGACAGAAGCCTTCGTTGACAACCAACAAGCGGCAAAGAGAACTGAAGCCTTTGTCGGAAGCCAACAAATGGTAAATAGGACTGATCCTTCCGTGGTTTCAAGTCAATCGGAGCCCAATGTCAAGAAAACCGAGCGTTTTGTCTCCCCAAGTCAATCGGAAGGGTATGTCAGTAAGAAGACGGTTAACATTTACCAACAACCGCCTAAACCCCGTCCTGTGGAGGAGTTGCCTCACTTCACGTTGGAACCTATTAAGAGGGACGATGAGATGATGTTCAATTTGGAAAAACGTGCGTTTGATACGGCAGAAGTGGTGTTGAATCGGCAAAATACGGATCCAGAGAACAGTAGCATCACGTCTCGTCAGCAGGCCATTATGAGTTTTGAGGATGGCAAGTGGTATATCGAAGATCGAAGCTCGTTCAAGACCACTTTTATTCGGGTGACCAAAAAGACGGAACTGCAGGAGGGGGATATTATCGTGTTAGGTGACCGAGCTTTCAAGTTTTCTAAGAAATAATCTGCAAAGACATGGCTACTAAAATCATTGTTGCTGATAAATGTGATTTCAAATCGGGTGACTACGTCAATGGAGGCTACTGTGTGGAGAAGAAGTTGGGGGAGGGTAGCTTTGGCATCGTGTATAAAGTGTTGGATCATCACAAACAACCCTATGCGCTGAAGATGTTGCCTTTATGGAAGCGGACGAACGAGGAGCGGGCTGAATTGGTACAACGTTTCAAAATGGAATTTGAGACTGGACGGATAGATTGCCCCTATTTGGTGCACTCTTTCGAATATGACCAAATCAAAGGCAACCCTTTCATCTTGATGGAGTTCTGTCAGAAAGGGAATCTCTACAATCTCGTGGAAAAAGGAGCACCCAATTATGAGCGTATTGCCTGCCAAATTCTTTACGGTTTGCAAGCGTTACATCGTAGCGGCAAAGTGCACCGCGACCTCAAGCCCGAAAATATTCTGGTGAAGAGCGACGGCAAGGTGGCGCTTTCCGACTTCGGCACTACGGGTGCTATCGCGGATATCCCGTTCTGGAAAAAGCTTTTGAGAAAGGTGGAGATTTTTGGCACATTTGCCTACATGGCTCCCGAACAGACACGCCCCAAAAAGGCAAAAGCCACAGTGCTGCCTACCACCGACATCTTCTCTTTCGGGGTGGTGTTGTATGAAATCCTTTTCCATACGCTGCCTTACGGAAGACTGGATGGCGAGCAGGATTTGGAACTTTACATAGACAAGGCGACTTCCGGGCTTTGGGATCGCAACAAACTCAAGGAGAAACCAGAACTCCGTCAATGGGAATCCGTGCTAGAAGGGTGCCTTGTGCCCAACTACGAGAATCGCTATCAGAATGTGGACGAGGTACTCACCCACATTCCAAAATTCCACGAGCAGGTGGAATCTTTGGAGGCTCCTGTGGTGGATTTTAATACTGATCTTAACCGAGGGTTGGTACTTAAAGTGACTCAAGGCGAGGAATATGGTACGCGCTACAATCTCAATGATTTCTTGAAAGCCAATATCTATCTTGTCACGGGTGGCCGTGTCAACCATCATTATTCTAATCATATTGCCATCAGCGACTTTGATACCAGTTATATTTCACGTAGGCATTTCACGTTGGAATACAATTCAACGCAAAGAAAGTGGTACCTACGTGATGGACAGTGGTATGATGGGCAATGGCGGAATTCCCTCAACGGCACATACGTTAATTCTCGCGAACTCAAAGGAATGGAAGGTGTGGAACTCAAGGCTGGCGATATTATTTCCATTGGGGAGGTGAAGCTGAGAGTAGAAGGTTTGTAGAAATAAATTTATCAATATATACTAACTTTAATTTAACAATTATGGCAAATCAAACAACCCAATTCAAAAGAACGGTTTCCGGAACCGTTAATTCCGGTATGCGCTCCATGTTCGGCGGAGACGGCAGACGTTATTTCATCATTGAACACAAAGACGATTCAGCTACGCACCGTAGAGGTGAACAGCAAAAGATGATTGTCGATGAGGTGTTCATTGGTCGTGACAAGAAATGTCAGGTGCTCATTGACGAACAGTTTGGCACGGTGAGCCGCGAACATGCCGTCATCGTCCGTTCCGGTGACCAATGGAAACTCATCCACCGTTCCTCCACTAATGACACTTTCGTGAACGGGCAACGCGTGATGGGCGAGCAAGTGCTTCAGAACGGTGATGAAATCCAACTCTCCCAGAACGGTCCGCGCCTCGGCTTTATTGTCCCGCAAGGCGAGCAGTCCTTGGTGAAGTCTATCGGTATGACGGCTCGTTTGGATCTTTTCCGCCAGCAAGCTTTGCGTCCTTACAAGACGGCGGTCGCTCTGATTACCACACTGCTGGTGCTTGCTATCGGCGGTGCTATTGCATGGGCAGTCATTTCTAACAAGCATCATAAAGCGGATATGGAGAATCTTGCCGGAGAAAATGCAAAACTGCAGGACGAAATTGTTGCGAACAAGCCGATTCCGTTCCCGCAAGCGGAGTTAGAGAAATACGTTTATACCATTAAATTGATCAACTTCACCGTTACGGCTCCCGAGAAGACTTATACCAAGGCCAAATTCCCGGCAGGCCCCGTATGGACCTATAACTATGACAATGATGCTGATGACCAATATCCTGCCCCTGTCGGGACTGGCTTCTTGACAAATGACGGGTATTTTATCACGGCACGGCACGTTATTGAGCCTTGGGAATACTTCAAACTTGACGAAAACAGTTCAAATCCATTAAATGTGGCTACTCTTTATGTGAGATTGGGTGGTACGATTGACGCCACGTACCAAATCGAGAGAAAAGATGGTTACAGACAGACCCTTCATTATCGCGATTTCACGGTTGACAAATCCCGTAATAAAGATTTGAATAACACGGCTACGGATGCAGATCCATATAAAGTGAAATACATGTTGTCGAATAATGATTATGCTTATTCAAGAATGCCTTCAGATAAGGACAACAAGATAGTCTTGAACGATGATCTGTGCGAAAACATGGAACCCAACACCCCGCTTCATATTCTCGGATTCCCGAGAGCGATGGGTGCTAATACGAATAAAGTGAAACCTCAATATACGAATGCGACCACTACGAGCAAAGGCCTTTACGAAGGAAGCATTCCTGTTACGGATGCTAATTTCGAGCAAGGAAACTCTGGCGGTCCGGTGTTCTGTGAGAAGGACGGACAGTTCTATGTGGTGGGCATCGTCTCTTCTGCCATTGGTAACAATCATGGTGTGATTATTCCTATTTCATCCGTTAAAAGATAATCCATCATGAAAAGAGTTTTTATAATCGTCGCTTTGATTGCGCTCTGCCTTGTGGCAGAAGCGCAATGGCGGCGTGTGCCTAGTATAAAAAGAACCCAGACGGAGAAGAAACAGCAAAAGTCCAAATCTTCCAATGTAAATAAAGACACTGTTGCTCTTCAACCTGTTAAAGTCAAGGAAGAAGATTCCCAAAAGAGCATTATGGATGCTGCGGGATACAAACTGATTTGCGATGCGGTGGAGAATGCTTTTATCGTAGTAAGACAAAAGTATAACGTGCGCAAAGACGGCAGCAATGTCAGTGGCAACGATTTCTTTGGTGAGGTTTATAGCATACTCCCGATTCTGAAATATGGCTTTAACATTGACAGCCGTTATCAGAAACCTTGGAATTTTGATTCCAAAGCCGCATCATACCAAAACTGTTCAGAATGTGTGTTCTCAGTCGATGTTTCAGACTACAGAAGATTGAGCGATAAAAAGTTCAAACCGTTCGATCTCAAAACGGAAATCGCCGACACGATTGCTTCTGGCATCTATTTCATCAGGGATTCGTTCATGAACAATAACGGAATGAATGTGGTCACAGGCAATGGAATCAGAGACGGCTATATGGTCTGGTTCCGCCTTGGCGGAGATGATGAAATCAAGTATGAGATTAACCCCATGACAATCATCTACAACGAGAATTTTATTTTCTCGTTGGAACAACCCCAAAACGTTGACCAAATTATCGGTGGAATGTTCATCAAACTGAATACCGATGAGCCGGGTTGTATAAAAGTGGACTTGATTGGAATGGCTCGTCTTGAACCCTATGAAAAGAAGAAATGGGAACTGGTAAAATTGCTCTCAACGACTTCTCCTTTGCAGAAATCGGTACAAAAAGGCGAAAATGTTGAAAATGATAAGGCCTCTGAAGAAAAAGTCGATAAAAAAGACAAGAAAGACCAGAAAGAGGAAACTATCATTCCAGACGAAGGCAGTACTCATAACAAGAAGTCGAAATCGGACAAGAAAAAGAAATCAACAAAATGACATTTAAACAATGAGTGAGAATAGTCAGAACAAAAAGCTGACGAAGCTAACGATTGCTGCATTGTGCAGTAAAGCAGCCCGTAGTGGTCCTAATGAAGACAATTGTCTTGTGATTACGGATCTGGGCTGTTCTACGCATTCTATTGACGTAAGTGGACCTCAAGTGGATCTTGAGTCCACTTGCGTTGATTTGGAAAACTATGGCTGTTTGCTTGTCGTGGCAGACGGCATGGGCGGAATGAATGCCGGTGAAGTCGCTTCAACAATTGCCATTCAAACTATCAGGGAATATTTTGTGAATAGGTTGGCGAATATGGAGAATACAGAATCGGATTTTCAGAACCTGATACGCGAGGCCATCAAGATTGCGGACGAAGCTATTGTGAATGAATCTTCACAGGATGAGTCTAAGTATGGCATGGGCACCACGGTGGCTCTTCTGTGGATTTTCAATAATCAGGCCTACTACGCATGGTGTGGCGACAGCAGAGTGTATCTCTATCGCGAAAATAATGATGTTGGTGGGGGTCGGGGCGACAAGAGCTTGAAATTGCAAAGCCTTACCCTTGATCATTCATACGTCATGACTCCAGCGAACAAGTCCCCCTTTGGAAAAGAAGGCGGGCTTGGACTGACAGAGGATGAAGCATTTGAGCATCCCATGAACAATGTCATTATGCGAAGCCTCGGAAACCCTTCGGAAAGGGCAAATCCGGATGTCAGGGGACCGATAAGAATCAATCAAGACGATATTTTCCTGTTGTGTAGCGACGGATTATGTGGCGCCATGCGAACAAGAACGATTCAGGATTGCATAGAAAGTGCCAAAGATGGAGGCATTGGCAGTGTGTTGAATAAGATATGGAGCGCTACCCCGGATATAGAGTGGCACGATAATATGACCACATTGTTATGCCACGTCACTTCTATCCCGAAAGTGCGAGATACGATGGCTACCACTCAATCCGAACAGCTCTCTGAGCACTCCCAGAACAACTATGTCGCCGAGAAACAAGTTGAAACAACAAGTCCTGCCCCGGATAATATATTAGTAATGGTGAAAGATAGATCCCCATTTACGAAGCAACTCATAGTGGCGGCAATAACTGCCGTGGTGGTGCTTTCGGTGATGTTCGGGATTCTTTCCCACAGAGCAAAGAAATCTTCAGAGAAATCATTGAATAATAGTGAGGAAGTGTCTGCCACGCCTTCTGATGAAACCGTAAGAGCGGGAACAGATACTACATTGTTAATAAACCAGGGAAATAATATAGAAAAAGCAGATACTAATGTTATAGATTCTTCTAAAATTGTCTCTATGAGTGCCTCTGTCTCCAAGGGGACTCCCTCTTCTAACACAGGGGGAAAATCGACCCAGGCAACAGAGAGATCTCAGCCAAAAGATGAATCTGAGGTTAAACAACAAATTGAGGAAAAAACAAATAAAACAAAAACACTGCTTGAAACAGTTAAAAAAAGATAATTAATCATTCGTAGCAATATATTATGTCACAATTACAACAAGGTTATTTATTTGACGGACGTTATAAATTATTGAAGAAGCTCGGGGAGGGTGGCTTCTCTGAGGTTTGGTTGGTGGAGGATACCTCCGCGCAGCTCACACTGGTGTTGAAGGTGTTCTTGCCTTCTTCGCAGTTGGATGAGTCGGGCATTGAGATGTTCCGTCAAGAATTTGCGTTGGTTTATAACTTAAATCATCCAAACTTACTGAAATACACCTATTTCGGGGTTTGTGTGGGACATCCTTATTTGGTGATGCCCTTCTATAACAATGGCTCGGCTGAGGATATGCTTGGCAATTGCACCGAGCGCAAGGCCTGGCAGTTCCTGCACGATGTTTCGGCGGGTCTGGCCTGTATGCATGAACACCAGCCGCCTATCCTTCATCAGGACATCAAACCCGCCAATGTGCTGTTGGACGGCAACAACTATATTATCACCGATTTCGGTATCAGTTCTAATGTGCGGCGCATGTTAGGCGAGTCGGCAGAAGGCAAATCCACCGTTCAAGGCACCAGACCTTATATGCCGCCGGAGAAATTTGTGCCGAATCCTATTCCGTTGGTGGCCAGTGATATATGGGCTTTGGGTGCGTCGCTTTATGAGATGCTTA
The DNA here is from genome assembly GCA_946413585.1 of uncultured Bacteroidales bacterium. Taxonomy (GTDB): domain Bacteria; phylum Bacteroidota; class Bacteroidia; order Bacteroidales; family WCHB1-69; genus F23-D06. The sequence goes on along the minus strand of CAMKLG010000001.1, from coordinate 29,657 downwards.
CCGGTTATCTTCCGTTCGGTGGTAAAGGTGGCGAAGCTCAGTTGCAAGGCGCGGAGATACCCAATGTCCCCGGTAACTTCTCTGATGACCTCAAAGAAATTATCACGCAGTGTCTTTCAAGCCAGCCCAGCGAACGTCCCTTCGCAGCAGATTTGGAACAGTTCGCCGCGGCCCATTTGGCGCAGTCACCCTACACGACAGGACCCGTCCGTCCGACAAGTGGATCTATCAAAGTGTCGTCCGTTCAGGTGAGTGGCCAAAACGTGGTCGAGCCGTCTTCCGCTACCCCTGCTCCCGCTCCTACGCCTGCCCCAAAGTCAAAAAAGGGATTGATTTTCGGTGTGACAGCTGCGGTAGGTGCCATTTTGATTGTCTTGGGCTTTGTTCTCTTTGGTGGAGGAAAGGACAATGGTGAGGACAAAAAAGATGATTCATCAAAACAGTATAGCTATGAAGATGCGATGACCTTCTATCGTCGTGGCGTGCAATCATACCACCAAGGCATGAATAACACGGAAGGACAGCTTGGGAAATTCCAGCAGGCACTGAACATGTTCGACAGCGCCCAGACCCTTCATAATGCAGAGTTTAGCGAATCTAATTATAACGACAGCATTAGCGATATGCGCGGGAAAATGTATGACTACTGCCTAAATGAAGCAAAACAGAATTATTCGGGCGCTTTTCTCGAGAATGGAGTGCGTCTTAATGTACTTGATTATCTTAATTTTGCTAAACGCATCAATAATACGGGTGAGGTAAAAAAGCTCATCGATTCAATACAATATATTTACATATCCGAAGAATAATAAATTTTAGCAATATGAAAAAATTAGTAATCGTTCTGCTTATGGCGTTGTGCGTGCCATTTTGCACTGTTTATGCCCAAGATTGTTCTTCCCGTATCCAGTCAGCGGGTAATTTGTATGACAAGTACAAAAAATCCAAGGACAAAAAACAACTTAATGAGGCTCGGAAACAGTTGAAGAATATCATTGATAATTCAAGTAATCCGGAAAACTGTCGAAAATCCGCATCGGAATTGTTGAAACAATTCAAGCCGGTAGTCTCTACAAAGGCTAAACAAAACGTGGAAGTCTCTTCCATTGTGGTTAAGATTGATACCGTTGTAGAAACCCACGTGAATATTGACACGATCGTCAATGTGATCGTGAAGCATGACTCACTGAAGGTGAAGCGTTTCTACGAAACAGAGGCTGCGGCCATGGAATGTGCCCGGAACAAGGACTATGAATGCGCTGTTGACATGTACCAAACGGCCGTGGCCTACGGCAAGGAGTTGCAGATGGGTGAGGGCGTTATACGTGTCTTTGAATCCAAGTTGGAGCGCAACCAGCAGCTTCAATATAACAAGCTGTTGGACGAGGCCAAACGTTTAGAGAATAGTGGAGAAATCAATAATGCACTGTCTGCATACGAGCAAGTGATGAGATATGGAGTGGAGAACAAACTTCTTGATGATAATGCTGTCAAGAATATGGAAAACAAAATAGCATATCTCCAGTCGGTGCAACAGATGTTCGAATTTGTGGCGCAGGCGGAAGAGTACTATCAAGCAAGTGAATGGGAAATGGCTAAGGATGAGCTGGAGGTGGCCATCGAACTTGCCGATACGTTGCAGTGGAAAAGAGGAACCATCCATTGGCGTCATCGCATCGACACCCTGGAACGTATCATATTTGCAAACGAGACTGTTTTTGATTATGCGGAGTTGACAGATAATGCTGTTTATTACGAAGAGTTACGTCCCCAGATAGTGTATGTGGTTCAATCAGCCTTGCTTCGTTTGAAAACAGTGCCGACAGATACGTTAACGGTCAAGTTCCTCATCAAACCCGACGGCCGTTATAAAACAGAAGTCTCTCAGAAAGGAGCTTCGGATACCGTTATGCTGAACGCGATAATGGCGGAGTTGGAGAAGTCCACCATACGTTTTTCGCCCCCTGTCTATTACGGACAGCGTGTCAATGCAGTAGCCACATACGATTTCATCATCACTGTTGAGAGCGAGATTATAAAGGTTGCCCGCCATTCGAGTAATCGCAAATTCAAGATGACTCCGGTGGTGTTAAGCACGAACGATGTGTATGATTTTCTCCAAAAGACTGAAGACACACTACGGTCAATGGTATTGCATTCTGGAGTCAAAAAGTTCCTTTATGGTAATTTCTATCTCCAAAACACGGTCGTTTCAGTTGATAACGACACCCGTTCAGGATTTAATTTGGTGAAGTACAATGGCACAGGCGGTCCTGCGAACGTTTTCCTCTCCATGATTATTCCTGGTTTAGGCCGTCATCGCGTCACTTACGGAGAACAAAGCGGTGTGGGTACCACCCTGTTCTTCTTCGGCTCTTTGGGCGCATCCATTGGCTTGCGCTATTGGTCGCTGCATGACAACCCTCTTAATGTTAACAATAATTTGGATATGAAGGATTTCTTCAAGGTGGGCAAGTACACCAAGGAATCGTTTGAGGGTATGGAAAAGGGACAGCCTAAACGGATATTCTACTACACTTCATACGCTTTTGCAGGCTTGGCAGCGGTCATTTATGTGAGCGATGTGTTGTACACTCTTATTCGCGGTTCCGTGAATGCCTCACGTCAAGCAAAGTATAAGAAATGGTGTATGGGAGCGTACTATGAACCCGCATCGAAGACCCCCGTCATTCAGTTCAACTACAAAATCCAATAATACGTGAACGAATTTGATTGCTGATGGAGAAAATCCACCGTAACTATTGATTTTATAGTTTTTAATTTGTATTTTTGCTGCCATGTTTTTCATCAATGGTTTATTCATTTATACCATCGCAAAAACAGGTGGAAAAAAGAGAATAGCAAGTTGTTGCTGATAAATAATGATTTTCTGATTTGTCAACAATTAAAATGGTAAATAATCACGTAATTAAAGCAAGTAATATGTTAGTCTATCAATTGAAACGTTTATTAGCGGGTTTTGTCGTAGTGGCATTGTTCGCGGGTTGTAACAGTGATCATGCTTTCGACTTTTCCCGCTTGCATGATGTAGAAGCTGAGGGTACATGGGGGTTGCCGCTCATGAATGCAGACTACACCATTGGCGACATACTGTCGTTAGCGGACAATCCGGAACTCATCCAGGTAGGCAATGACGGCACGTTGGAAATCCATTATGAGTATGAGGTTGACTCCGTCGTTTCCGCGTCTAAATATTTGGATTCCTATTTCAATAACCCCATAGAAGTTTCTGGAAGTGCGTCGTTTCCTTCCATGGATTTGCCCATTCCATCGGGTAATATGCAGGTGCTGTATCGCGATACGATTCCTGTCGCATTCCCTTCTGATTTGGTGGTGATTAACCGTGCCGATTTGAAGTCTGGACTGATCACGTTTAATATCACATACAATGTTGATAGGCAAGTTCATGTGGTGGCCACATGTCCTCAAATCGTGAATGCGTCGGGACAACCGCTCCGTGTGGATGAAATCTCTTCCAACGGCACTCTCCATAATACTTATGATTTGAGCGGTTATTCATTGGTCCTTTCCAATAATAGCCTGGAGGTATATTTGGAGGTTTCTTGTCCGTTAAGCGGCGCACCATTGCCTAGCGAACTTTCATTCTCATATAACCTTTCCCTTTCTCAAATTCTTTTTTCTGAAATCAGAGGCTCTTTCGCGCCCCTTTCAGTGCCGATTGATAACGAGTGGGATTTTGAATTGGATTTTCTGAAGGACCATTTGTCCGGTTCACTTACCTTGTTAAATCCGCAGATCAAGTGCGAGATTATGAACACTTTTCCTGTGGACGGTGTCATTGAATTGGAGAAAGCGGAGTTTTCGGGTGTGGGCGTGCAGTCTTCTTTGCTCAGAACCACCCCTGCAACCATTTATGTGCCCGGAGCTACTTCACAATTCACCCCTGTGGACTTGCCATTGGCAACATCCATCATGCTTTCCCCTAACTTCGAGCATTTTAAGCTCAAGGGAGATGCCGTGATTAACCCCAATGGTATTGGTTCTGAGTTGGTGCTGTCCGAAAATCAGCTCATCCATCTTCGTTTCACGGTGGTGCTGCCGTTGCACTTAACCACGGATAATATTGTATTCCGAGACACTATCCCTATTGGGAATATCGATATTCCTGACGAACCGGCTTTTTCCAATCTGTTTGTCCGCCTGGGAATCAACAATGGCATCCCGCTTAATTTCGGCATGCAAGTCTATTTCTATGACTCTCAAACGCAAACTGTCAAAGACAGTCTCTTCATGAATCCACAAATCATTTCGAGTGGAACAGAAGAGCATCCTCGTGAATCAGAACTCTTCGCCTCTCGCGAGGATTTGAGGGCCGTGCAAGAAATGCTCTCGTGTGACAATATTATTCTACGAGCAACCGTATATAATGACAACGCTCCCGTCTATATCAAGTCGGACCAGAAGTTGGGCGTCCAGCTTTCGGTCAAGTTTAATATGGATGTGAATGCCTTAGTGAATCATGAACCATAAATCGAAGATTATGAAGAGATATTTAGTCATTTTAGCGGTAATATTGAACGGAATCGTTGCCACGTACGGACAAAACCTTGACGTGTTCCATTTTATGCGTACATCGCCCTTCCGGAATTTTGACACTCCTTCTTGCGAAACCATATACGATGGATATGTGAGTATTCCTGGTGGTCAGGTGCACGTGGGTGGAAACCTTGGCTCTATCCGTTACAACAACCTTTTTGCGACAGATAATGAGGGATATCCGACCACGCTGACAGCTACTCGTTTCGCGAATAGCCTATCCAAGAATAACTACGTGGGTGCGATCTCTTCCATGGAATTGCTGGGTTTTGGCTTCCGTGTGAAAAAGAAGTTTTTCATCACGATGGACTATCGGCTGCGTTTTAATGCGGATATTCGATATTCCAAGGCATTGTTCGGGTTGCCAGTATATGGGAATATGGCATACGTGGACGATCCTGCAGATATGAATATCAGCGCGAATGTGAGTGCCTATCAGGAAATTGGGGTTAGCATCCGGCATAAAATCAACGACCGCATGTCGTGGGGTGTACGTCCCAAAGTGCTGTTCGGTATGGCCAACCTGCGCGCCGACAAAGTGTCTGTGCTTTTGACCACCGACCCTCAGAATTACGGTCTTGCCATGCAGTACGACGCCCTGGTCAAAGCTGCCGCCATTATCCCTTATTCCTTGACTTTCGATAGGGACAACGGCTTCTCTTTCGATTATGCTATGAATGCGGGTGATATCATGGATAATCTATTCAAGAATCCAGGAGCTGGAATTGATTTGGGATTCACGTTTAAACCGCTGCCCGCATTCAACGTGTCATTTAGTGTCTTGGATTTGGGCTTTATCAATTGGAAGACCAATACCACGCAGATGCAGAGTGTGCTGTATGATGCCGGCCGTTTTTACGAAGATGGCAGTCTGGTATTTGGGGGAATGACACAAGATGACATCCAGTATCTGATTGACGGTGGAAAGATTGGGGATTATCTGGATACTCTTGCCTATTATTTTCCGTTGGAGGTGGGGCCGACAAAATCGTATGTCACGGCAACACCTGTGAGAGTGGTGGCCCAAGGGGACTACGAGTTCGCCAAGCACCATACGGTTAGTGCAGCCGTGCAATTCCGTTTTGCCAGCCGCTATGTTCAACCATCCTTTACTATTGCTTACGATGGTAGTTTCTTTGACATTATCGATATCTGTGTGGCTTATACGATGCAACGTAAATCCTTTGACAACTTGGGCTTTGCTATAGGTTTGAATCTCGGTTATCTGAATGTTTATGCGGGAACCCAGAATATAGTATCCCTGCTGTCTTTCAAGGATTCTTCCCAGCTGACCGCCACCGCAGGTGTTGTTTTCAACTGGGGTCATTTCAAGAATTGGAGGGAGAAAAATCCGAAAAAGCCGAAAGAAGACAAATGAGATGGAGTCAAAGTCCAAAAAAAAGAAAAGCCCCAAAATTTCGGGGCTTTTTTGTATTCGGTGAGATGCAATATTTTGCGTCTCTATAGATAGGGAAACGTTGATTACCAAGCGAAGAGCGGACGGTCGTGCATCATGTCGTTGACCGTCTTGCGGGTCTTGGCGATGAGTTCCTCGTTCTCGACGTCGCAGAGCACGTTGTCGATCATCTCCACGATGACGGGCATGTCGTTCTCTTTCAGGCCGCGGGTGGTGATGGCGGGCGTACCCACGCGGATGCCGGAGGTCTGGAAAGCGGAACGGGTGTCGAACGGCACCATGTTCTTGTTGATGGTGATGTCGGCCTTCACGAGGGTGTTCTCGGCCACTTTACCGGTCATTTCGGGGAATTTCTTTCTCAAGTCGATGAGCATGAGGTGGTTGTCGGTGCCGTTGGAAATCACCTTGTAACCTCTTTCCACGAAAGCGTTGGCCATGGCGTTGGCGTTAAGCTTCACTTGCTTGACGTATTGAGCGTAGTCGTCGGTCAGAGCCTCGCCGAAAGCGACGGCCTTGGCGGCGATGACGTGCTCCAGAGGACCGCCCTGGCAGCCCGGGAACACGGAGGAGTCGAGGATTTGGGACATCATCTTCACGACGCCCTTCGGGGTGGTCTTGCCCCACGGGTTCTCGAAGTCCTTGCCCAGCATGATCAGACCGCCGCGAGGTCCGCGGAGGGTCTTGTGGGTGGTGGTGGTCACGATGTGGCAGTGGGCCACGGCGTTGTTGAGGAGACCCTTGGCGATGAGGCCGGCAGGGTGGGAGATGTCCGCCATCAGGATGGCACCGACTTTGTCGGCGATCTGGCGCATGCGTGCCCAATCCCAGTCGCGGCTGTAGGCGGAAGCACCGCCGATGATCAACTTCGGTTTCTCGCGGAGAGCAACCTCTTCCATCGTGTCATAGTTGATGCAACCCGTCTCTTCGTCCACCTGATAAGCCACAGGATGATAGAGAATACCAGAAGAGTTCACTGGGGAACCATGGGAAAGGTGACCGCCGTGGTTGAGGTCAAGACCCATGAATTTGTCGCCCGGTTGCAGGCAAGCCATCAAGACTGCCATGTTGGCCTGTGCACCAGAGTGGGGTTGTACGTTTGCCCATTCGCATCCGAAAAGTTCCTTCACGCGGTCAATAGCCAATTGCTCGGATTGGTCCACGATTTGGCAACCACCATAGTAACGTTTGCCAGGGTAACCTTCTGCATATTTGTTGGTCATCACAGAACCCATGGCTTCCATCACCTGGTCGCTCACAAAGTTCTCAGAAGCAATCAGTTCGATGCCATTGGTTTGGCGCGCGCGCTCCTGTTGAATAAGATTGAAAATTTGTTCGTCTCTTTTCATACTTTTATACTAAATAATTGATTATAAATGCTTTGAGTTTTTCTCTTAGAAAATGCAAACATACACTTTTTTCACATACAAAAAAATCATATATTTGCGGCTCGTTATTCTTGAACGTTTTTTTATGAAAATTTTCAAAAGCATTTTATTGCCGATTGTCTGTATATTGTCTTGTACAGCCGTGTTTTCGCAGGTGGATACGGCGTTTTGGTTTGCGGTGCCGCACATCACACATAATCATGCCGGACGGCCCATTAAACTGTGCGTGACGACAATGGACAGTCCTGCCACGATCACCATTACCAAACCAGCTGCCGGAAATGCGGTTGTAGGAACTTTCACGGTGCCGGCTAATTCGTCTCATTATCACCAAATTGTGGGCGGTGATCAGGATAATCTGTCGAATATAGCCGATTTTGAGTGTAATCAGAATCAGACCTCCAATTACGGTTTGTATATTCATTCCACGGCCAAAGTGAACGCTTATATTGCTGTGCAAAGCAACAATAGTGAGATTTATGCTTTGAAAGGATCCAATGCATTGGGAAAGCAATTTTTTATTCCTATGCAGTATCAATTCACAAATGCCACCCTGTATAATGATGCACGAAATAGTGTGGAAGTGATTGCAACAGAGAATAATACGTCGGTTACGATTACCCCTTCCGTCGCCTTGTACGGCGGCACGCATCCTGCTAATACTCCGTTTACGGTGACTCTGAATAAGGGACAGGTGTATAGTTTCGCGTCGTCACAGCAGTCGGGCAGTGGACACCTTTGCGGTACCGTGGTGACTTCCACGAAACCTATTGTCGTGGATGTGTCAGACGATTCCGCAACGCCGAACGGTAGCAATCAAGACTTGGTGGCTGACCAAATTATTCCAGAAGAACTGGCTGGTACAGAATATATTGTAGTGCCATCGCCCTCGACTGCCAATAATACGAATGGTTCACAAGGTTTGAGTGACTATGCCTTCATTTTTGCTTTGGAAGACGCTACGGATGTGGTGGTTTACAGTTACGCCAGTGCCACGAGCACTACCGTGACCCAGACGGAATACGCGAATTTGAACAGAGGTGCCAAACGCAGTTACCATTTCACGAACAATAACCCGATTTTCGTATATTCCACCAAGCCCGTTCTCGTGTTTCAGGTTACCGGCGCGGGCAATGAGTTGGGGGGCACGTTGCTCCCGCATGTCTATTGCACGGGTTCCACGCAGGCTTCTTACATGCCGCTTCCTCACCCACAGGGTAGCTCCCATGTGAAGCACATTTATCTAACATTGCTTTGTAAACAACAATTTATCAGCGGATTCCTGATCAATGGGCAAAGCAATTATCTGACAGAGAATGACTGGAAAATGATACCCGGAACCATCAGCTACAAATATTGCCGGAAAGAAATCACTTCGCTGAATACGGCTTCTTCTATTCGCATTACCAATTCTTTGGGCAAATTCCATCTCGGTGTTATTGACTTTCATCAGCCATCAAGTAACTCTTACGATGATTGCTCCATCAGTTATTTCAGCGACTACTCCACGTCCAGCAAATTGTCCTGGGACACTGGTTTGGTCCATTCTGACTACTGCCAGGGCGATACTATCCATTTCGCATTTGACACCGTGGATGTGAATCAACTGAAAGTGTATGGTCCGAATGGTTTTTCGGATGAGTCGGATCCTCAATTTTTGGCGAATATCATGCCTGAAAACACGGGTTTGTACAGGGTTGTCGGCAATGACTCGCGTAACTGTTTGGTGGAAAGTTTCTCCGATTCTATTTGGATTGAGGTGCACCCGTCGTTGCAGACGACGGTCAGAGACACGGTTTGTCCGGGGGTGGAGTATGAAGGCTATGGTTTCCACATAGATGCTGATCTCACGGGCGAGTTGGGTACTGTGACAGATTCGATGGTACTGCAAGAGTCGATGTTCGGTTGCGACAGCATGGTGACGCTCGAATTGACGATTCTAGACAGCGTGAAACAACACACCGTTTACGATGAGGTGTGCTACGGGGAAGCGTACAACGGTTTTGGCGGTCTTTTCCATTTTCCTGCTGACAGTACGTTGGAAATCAGGACTTTGATGGATACAGTTCACCTGACCCCGGAAGAAGGCGGTTGCGACAGTTTGCTCATTCTCGAACTCACCGTTCGAGACAGTGTTCGAGCGGAATTCAACAAAACCGCTTGTAATCAGTACACATGGAATGGTCATACGTATGTGGAGACGGGCGATTATCTTCAGACGTTGGAGGATGCGAATGGTTGCGACAGCATCGTGACTATGCATTTGGAAATAGAGGTGCCCGAGGTGGAGATTGTGACCTCCGGGGAGGATTTCTGCGAGTACGGTGAGCTGATTTTGACAGCGGAAACAGATTATGAGGAGTATATATGGAGTACGGGAGAGACTTCACCGTTCATCACGGTTACCCAACCGGGATTATATACGGTGACCGTTACGGAGGGAGAGTGTCAGGCTTCCGAGCATTACACGGTGCCCACTTGTGAGTTCAACATTTTCATGCCCAATGCCATATCTCCTTCGAAAGCAGACGGTCTCAACGACTACCTCTCCTTGCCCGCTTACGTCCACCGCTTCCTCACCGATTTTGAGATTGAGATTTACGATCGTTGGGGCGAGCTGATTTATTGGAGTAACGACATGAATTTCAAGTGGTACGGAGAGAAAGCGCACGTCACCGACGTGTACGTCTGGGTAATCCGCGTGAAGAATTTGGATGGGAAGCAGTTTGTGTATCGAGGGTCAGTGACGGTGCTGTAATAAGTTAGCAGTTAGCAGTTTATAACGAAAAGCCCCCATATATTAAAACATAATTCCTTGAAAGCCCTGTAGGGGTGTCACATATCAGCCTAGGGTGAGCGTTAGCGAGCCCTAGGACGATGACGGCGGATGACGACGGATGACGATGAATGGGCGATGAGTGGGCGATGAAACGATAGAAGACGTTTATGAATGTTGTGAAAAAGATATTAGTTTTTTTGTTATTGTGTGCGGGGGTGGCATGCGTGGAGGCGCAGGTGACGGGACCGTGTACGCCCTATCCATGTCCTGCGCCGCCGGCTTCACAAATTGATTCAGTAATTCATTTTTTCAGTCCAATATTATTTGATGAGACTATCCATGTATATGATGAAAATAATAATCATTTAGAAGATGAAGATTATGATTATCAAGGAGATACACTGTATGTACATTGTGGATGGATATATAAATTTTATGTGGAAGCTGGTGCTATTTATGAATGGAATACTGATATTAGCCATGGCAATGTGCCGACAATAGGTAGTAACCAATTTCGAACGAAAATAACGCTATTTTATGATGATTTTGCGTCTTCTGGAATAGTGTCAAGTGAGGCTGTGAACACATTGGAGAGCATCGATGGTTGTGATGCGGCCGGCTTGGCATGGAAGGCCAATTATACTGGTGTGGTGGGTATTATGGTCACGAGAGGTGATGACTCTTTGGATGTTGATGGTGGCTTTTGTGCCTGTAACAATGATGATATTTGGTTGCGTTATGACAAACTGGCAAACCCACGTACTAATGAATACATAGTTTGGGGACGATACGGAACAACTGATACGTTACCTTGTGATGATCAAACCCATTACATATACGATTCGGGTTCAAATGCTGTTCGTAAAAATGCCAGTGGTGACTATTCTAACAATGAAAATGGTTATTTGGTACTCTATCCTGGGGATCCAACTTCGAAACTGAAACTATGGGGCTCGTGTAAATTACAGGATGGGGATACACTTTTTATCTATGATAATGAAGATTTGTCAACGGTATTTCCAAATTTGCCGCCGTCAGATACGATTATTGTGGGTCAACAGCAGTTGGGAAGTGAACAGAATCCATTCTTTATTTCCAGATATCCGGGAGAACCTATCACACTTCGAATGCAGTCAGATTCTTCATGTACGATGACGGGTTTGGTCATTCAGGCTAAATGTTGTTTGAATCCTGGGCTCCCTACCGAGTTGCAAGGTAGTATGACAAGTGATACGACGGCTTTGCTCACGTGGCATGCTGCTGAAGGTAATGAGATTCTTTATAACTGGTCGCTATATTCAGCAGATTCTATTTTTATTACAAATGGAAGTACTCGAGATACCACACAATTGGTTTCTGGCCTCAATCCAAATGCCTGCTATTTTTTCACTATTTCAGTACGATCAGCGTGTTCTATGGAGGATGCAACTGGCGATGACGGCATGGATGTGGTTTATAGTAACACTTTCTGTTACCCCTATTTTGTGACGCTGGGTGATCGAGTGGTCGATTTCGGTTTTAATACGGATACGCTATATGTGCCGGAGGGCGCTTATATAGACTCTTCTAATCATGTCAATGTCATCATTCACGAAAGCCAGATGCGGGTTTGTTATGGCCAATCCGCCAATATCTGCTACAATTTTCCTGAAAATGTCCATCTTTTCCGTGAAATGACGTGGAGGTCTGGGTATCAGATTGATTCGGTGGTGCCGAGACCGATAGACACCTCTTATACGGTGAACGACACCAATGTTTACGTCACATACGCGGATACAAACGATATTGCCGACTGTTTCGTCACGCCGCCGTTATACGAAAATGGCTATGTGATGCTGGATGTTTGGACGGAGGGTTTTTCCCTCACGCGAGCCATTCTCCATATCATAGTGGACACGTTGCCAGAGGTTTACATCACGGTGAACAACGAAGATGTTTCGGATTATACCGCTTGTCAGAATACCCCCTCGATTTATTTCACAGCACACGGAGCAAATACTTATATTTGGACTGATTCGCTAGGACAATTGCTGCCACAGCAATCCGTTCCTCAACAACCGAATGCACAATTACTTGCTTCGTTTTATCAGGATAATGTCTATTATGTAGAGGGAACCAATTTTTATGGGTGTAAAGGTCGTGATACTATACGAACTCATGTTAATTTTCTTCCTAATTTACACTACAATAGCCATGATACGATATGTCTGGGCGACAGTGTTTGGCTCCATGTTTCCGGTGTCGAGAACTACACATGGGTGCGAAAAGACACGGTGCGTTGGGAAATCTCGTACATTCACTATTATCCATCGGGAAATACAGGGGTGAATCCTTCCGCTTTGATTCAGCAAATGCGGGACACTGCTTCGGAAGATGGTATCTATCGTGTAATCGGGCTTCCATGTATCTTGAATTTGCATCCTGACACATTGTATATTACTGCGGCTCAACTATATGATACCGCCTATTTGGATTCTGTGATTGTTCCGGTAAGTTGCACTTATCGGTTCGGCTATCTTGCCACTGTTGACACCATGCGGATTGAAAATCACATCGAGGCGCAGGGAACTATGGATTCGTTGTTGGTCTTTCCAAGAAAAAGCACGGATTATGTGGTTTTCGGTACGGACACGAATGGTTGCTCCAGCAACGGACAGGCGATGATTCATGTGGAGGTGTTGCCGCACCCCACTATTCTGGACACGACATCGAGTAGTATCGTATGCGCACAGGATACGGTCACACTGTCCGCAACGGTGTTGATGGATGGCAATTATTCGTTCCGATGGACGAGGGAGGGCGACAGCACTGTGTTGGGAACCGGCACGACGTTTCAGTTTGTCCCAGATTCCTCTACGACAATCTATTTCAGTGTTTCCCATCTTAACGGTTGTGATACGACCGTGGCCTTCCCAGTGTTGGTTTATCCTCGTCCGAACATAGAATTGCACGCTTCCCCCGACACGGTGTGCCCTGGGCAGAGCAGTACGCTCACGATGAGCGGTTCGGGAATCACGGACTGGCATTGGGATGATAGTACAAGGTCAATGCCAAGGGTGGTGACGCCGGAGTCCAATTCCATATACTACGTTGAGGCTTCTGATGCGTACGGCTGTACTACGACAGAATATGTTTCGCTCTATATCCACCCAGTGCCGGAACCCGAGCGGATCTCGAATGACAATATCTGTTTGGGTGCGTACGACACCGTGGTGCTGTCGGGAAATGCGACTCACTATCATTGGTTGGATAACGATTTGGCGCACAATGATTTTGGGGATTCGTTGTTTGTGTCGCCCACGGTTACCACGGATTATGCGGTGGCGTATGACAACGTTTATGGATGTTGGGACACGGCGCGGTTTACCATTTTCGTGTATGCTTTTCCGCAACCGCAAATCACGCCGGATGCGACGATTTGTCGTGGAGATTCCATACTGCTCACCGCTTCTGGCGGTGCCAATATCCAATGGGACGATGCGCAACACAGCACCACCCCCTCGATTTTGGTTTCTCCGGAAGACACTACCTCCTATAGCGTAATGGTGTATGATTATCTCGAGTGCTCCTCTACTGCCTCCGTGACGGTGAATGTGATTCCCTATTTTGACTTGTCGATCACAGCTCCTTTGGATACGGTTTGTCCGAATACGGTGGTGACGCTCACGGCGAATGGTGGCGCAGGGTACATCTGGAACGGCAATCCATCGATGACGGCTCCGAGCATTCAATTGCAGATAGACAGCACGATGGTGATTTCGTTGAGTGCGGATAATCCGGCCACCAATTGTTCTCGCACGGTCTATGACACGATAGTGGTAGTGCCTTTCCCTGAGTTTCATTTCGAAGCTCTACGGGATACGATTTGTTCGGGCGACACCCTGACCATCACCCTTGTGGGTAATGCGGCTTCTTACCTTTGGTCGAATGGATTTAATGCCACCACCTTGGTGGTCTCGCCTACTGAATCGGTTACCTATTCAGTGACCGCTTATTCAGAATATCAGTGTGAAACCACGCATGATTTTTCTGTTGAGGTGAATGCGCTTCCGGAGGATTTCACTATCAATGTTGAGAATCATCTCTGTTATGGAGATTCTCTTGCGGTAAATGTCACGCCTGTTTTGAATAATGTGCAGTATGTATGGAATTATCCCAATATTCCGCTCAATGCGTACAACTTTTACTACACCCCATTGTTGGATGTGGAGCAAGATTATGTCGATACGTTAACCTTGGCAGTGGTGGATGAGCGCGGTTGCAGACGCGTAAGGGACACGTTAATCACCGTTTATGCTTTGCCTCGGGATCAGATTTTCGGTCCGCCGTATGTTTGTCGTGGCGATACCTTGCATTTGCATGCTTCTGGACAATACATCTACTCTTGGTATGATCCGATTGGAATGGACCAAGCGCACAATGATACCGTTTGGGATGTGCCTTCGTCGAATGTGACGTACAGTTTGGAGGCTCGGAACGAACATTTCTGTAAAGTGATTCTGACGAAAGAGGTTGCCTTGATGGAGTTGCCTTCGGTGATTATCAGTACAAATGGGCAGACGCAATTCTGTAGTAATGAGTATTATACGTTGACCGCTTCGGGCGCGAGCACATACGTGTGGGATGATGGGCAGACGGGCGCGAGCATCTTGGCTCAACCCCTGAACCAAACCTCCTATTCGGTCACGGGTACTGATGCATACGGATGTAAAGGAAACCATACGGTCTTGCTGAATGTCCACGCCGCTCCGGAACTGAGTCTGCAGGTGTTGCCGTTGGACACCATCTGCGCACTGGACACTTTCACCGTTCATGCGGAAGGACTCTTTACCCATATCCTTTGGAATACGGGCGACACTACCTATTCGATCACGCGGTCGGATTTGATTCACTCGACCTATTTTTCCGCCACTATCTATGAAGAACATGAAGGAATTCAGTGTCATACCACGGATAGTGTCTTGGTGCGGGTCTATCCAGTTCCACAACTGAATGTTTCGACTAATACCTCCCCGATTTGCGCGAACGACACGGGTGTGATCGTGGTGTCGGGCGCGGACTCGTATCTATGGCTTCCTCATCCGCATTTGCATGCGCAGGAGGGACCGATGGCCATCATATACCCCGAACGCAGTACCGTAAGCTATGTTGACACGTTCATTGTGCAAGGATTTTTAAATGGATTCAACTGTCGTTCGGTGCTGGCGGTTCCCTTCTTGGTGGATTCTTTGCCGGATTTGCATATCGATTTGGTGGCTTCTGGCACGAGTGTTTGTTTGAACGATACGGTGACGTTGGTGGCGCGGGGCGGAGTTACCCATTTCTGGTATCTGGCGGATGAACCGCATACGCTGCTCGGCACGGGCCCGACCCTTACGGTTTCCCCGGAAGTGACGACCAGATACATGCTCCGAGGCATAAACATCAAAGGATGTGTGGATACGACCTATTATACCGTGAATGTTAACGGGCATCCTGAATTGTCGCTCTCCGTTTCGGATGCGGCCGTCTGTTACGGATTCCCGACACAGCTTTCAGCAACTTCCTCAGCCACATTGTTTTCGTGGAGTCACGCCAGTACGTTGGACGATGCATCCAGCAGTACACCGGTGGCGTTGCCGTTGGAGACGACCACGTATAAGGTGACGGTGACGGATGCTGTGACGGGCTGTGAAACCACCGATTCCACGACCATTATTGTGCATCCTTCGCCGGTGGTGAATTCCAATGCCCCCCATGCCGCATGCGCAGAGGAGTCGTTTTCCATTTCATTGAGCGGCGCAGAGCAGTATATGTGGTTTGAGGACGAATTGGAAACACCTTTCCATGAGGGAGTTTCCTTGGTGACGAATCCGATGTCTGTGCCGGAAGCTTTCTATCAAGTGATTGGCACAGACCAATACGGCTGTCGTGACACCCTGCCGATAACCATCAATGTCTATCCGCTTCCGGAGATCTCCTCGCAGATTTCCGCTCCAGGATTCCTCTGCAATGATGGAAACCAGTTCATAGGCCTTACGGTGGTGAGTAATGTGAACAACACCTTGTATCAATGGAGTTCTTATCCTGCGGATTATTCGATGTCCTACGATCAGAATATCGCTTTTGTGTCGCCTGACACGACCACGATGTATGTGATTGATGGATATTATATGATTGACGGGGTGGTATGTCACGCGTACGATACGGCCATTGTGGTGGTTTATCCGAAACCGGTGGTGACCGCTTTGGTTTATCCGGAAGTTCCTTGTGACAATATCGAAATAACTCTTTCGGCGACGGGTGCCAGCCAATATATGTGGTTCTTGAACAACCAGTTAGTGGCTACTGGCAACGAAATTACAGTGATGTCGGAGGTGGGTGCGCGGTATGTCGTGGCGGGTACCGACAGCAATCACTGTATCAGTCGCGACACCCTCGTGGTGAACGCTGTCCATGAACCGCCAGTGGACACCATCATCGGGGCACCCTCCACATGCGCATACGTCCCGATAGTACTGAGGACCTCTGGCAATAACCACTGTGTGTGGGCTCCGGAAGCAGGTCTTTCGGATATTTCCGACTCTTCTGTGACCGTGACCGTTTCCGAATCCACGACATTCAGCGTGACCATCACTAACGAGCATGGATGCCGCGACACACTCTATTATCCGTTGACGGTGTATCCTTTGCCTGAGTTGGTGTTGCCGAACGACACTGTGTTGTGCGAGGATGATGAGTTTACCTTCCGGGTCAGCGGCGCCACCTACTACGAATGGGAGGATGGCACGACCAATGATTTCCGTACGGTTTATCCTTCTTTGAATACTACGGCCTATAGCGTTACGGGCACCAACCAGTTTGGGTGTCAGGCGGCGGATAGCTTCTTGGTGACGGTTTATCCCGCTTTTGACCTGCATATTGTCGCTACGCGCGATACTTTCTGCATTGAGGACAACGCAGTGACGTTGACAGCATACGGCGCGGGTGACAACTACCAATGGAGCACCGGCAGTCGCGATTCAATCATCACGGTTTATCCGACAGCCACCACAACATACACGCTCACTGCGTTTAACATCTCCGCCGGATGTCTTTCCTCCATTTCTCGGGAAATTGTGCGGATGGAGAATCCGCTGGGGCAAATTTCACCTTCACAGCCGTTCCTGTGCTTAAATGACGCGGAAGAGCTTTCCATTCCGCTCGCCTCTGGGGAGACGGTGGTGTGGAACACGGGCGAAACAACATCCTCCATAGTTGTTTCCCCGCAGGACACCACAACTTATTCCACCGTGGTGACCAATGCCTTTGGCTGCCAGACCATGTCTTCTTATCAGGTGAATGTCTTGCCTATCCCGCAAGTGAATATTTTGCAGAGTGACAGTGTGTTATGTTATGGACAGATTGTCACGCTCAGTGCAATTGGCGATGCGGATATGTACCAATGGAGTACGGGTGAGGTGGGAAATTCCATCATCATCAACCATGTCACCAATGAAGATTTCTATGTGACGGGTTATTATTCGTCGTTATGCCATCGTTCTGATACCGCCCATGTCACGATTCATCCTTTGCCGAGTGGTTTGATTACGGGTCCTTCCGCGTATATGTGCCCAGGGGATTCGGCAACTTTGCAGCTCTCCTCTTCGAATGTGAATTGTGTATGGCTGCCCGCCGAAGATGTGGTGCAGTCTAATGGGGGCATCGCCATCGTGAAACCGGCTGTCACGAAGCCCTTCACCGCGGTGATGACCAACGAGTACGGATGCGTGGATTCCACCCATATCACCGTTTATGTGTTCGAGCCTCTGCCGTTGCAGATCACAGCTGATACGGTATTGTGTTACGGTTCAGGCGTGGATATCACGGTGGCGGGCAGCTGGAATTATCTGTGGAACGACGGATTCCAGGGTAATAGCCAATATGTCACCCCAACTCAAACGACCACCTATACGGTTAGTTCCGTTGACTTAAATAATTGTGTCACAACAGTTTCTACTACTGTGACAGTGCAACCGGATTATGCATTGGTGCTGTATCACGACAAAGATACCATTTGTGTGGGTGATAGTGTGACGTTGTGGTATATGGGCGCATTGGATCAGCATTTTTGGAGTACGGGTAGTACGGCAGAGAGTATTACGGTCGCCCCGATGAACGATGCCATCTATTCCATTTGGACCTACAACCAAAGTACAAACTGTGCCAAAAACGTGTTTGACACGATTGTGGTGTTGCAATACCCGGCCTTTATGTTGAGTACGGCCAACGTGGTTTGTGCCGGGGATACGTTGGCGGTGCGTGCATTCAGTGACTATGCTTTTGATTATACATGGAGTTCGTCCCCCGAGGGTTCGCTGGTTTCCGAACCGGATAGTGCGGAAGTTTGGGTTTCGCCGCAAGTGACCACGACTTATATCTATCATGCTACCAATCATTTCTGTACTTTGACGGACAGTGTGGTGGTAGAGGTGGCGCCGTTGCCGGTGATAACCGTGGATGTGATTCTGAACGAAACCTGTTTGCAAAACAATGGCTCGGTGTCGGTGGTGGGATTATCCGAATACCCACCCCTCAACTATTATTGGTCCACCGGTGAACAAGGGGCTTCTGTCATCCAGAACCTTTCCGCTGGGCTATACGCTCTCACCGTGACAGATGCTTTAGGGTGCTCGAATAGTCTTAGTGACATTGAAGTCGTGAACATTCCCCCGCCAGAAGTCAATGTTATCAATGCTTTTGGATCCATTAACGGGGGAGATGGTGTCATAGACATCGATATTCCGAATTATTATGGCAGTTACACAGTCAGTTGGTACTTTAACTCTTTGGATAATTATCTGCCCATGTATGAAGGTTTGACCTCGATCAATGATCTTGACTCAGGCTATTATTACGTTGTGGTGACGGATGGGGCTTGTTCAGTGACAGAGCAAATCTTCATCACTCATGACTATTTCGGACAGGGAAATATATATTTCCCGAACTCGATTACGCCCTCCAATGAAGATGGTATCAATGATTATTTCCAACTCTATTATGTTGGAACGGATATTCGTGATATAGAAGTCTTTATATATAACCGATGGGGGAGTATGCTATTTCAAAGTTCCGATCCTCATTTTAAGTGGAAGGGTGAGATAAGAGACAGATCATGGGATGACTCTAGCGGGAGCAAAGTGTATCACCAAAATGTATATAACGTGTTAATACGCTATAGAGATGCCCGGGGTACGAAACATGAGATTGCCACTATTTTGGTGGTGTTGTGATTGATTGGATGACGATGAATGAGGCGATGAAAAAACGATGAAAAAACGATGAATGAGGCGATGAATGGCGATGAAAAAAACGACGAATAAACGATAAATATGAAAAAGATTACAATGATTTTATGCGCGGCTGTGATGATGCTGTGCGTAGGTTGTCAGCAGAAGGCAGAGACAACTGAACAAACTGAATGTGAAACCGTTAAAAGTACAACGATGGAAGATTTATTGACGCGCCGCAGTGTGCGCAGCTACACTGACAGTATTCCTCCGATGGAGGTGATTGAAGAGATTTGCAAGGCCGGCACGTACGCGCCTACGGGCATGAACCGCCAGAGCCCGATTATCATCGCGGTGACGAACAAGGAGATGCGCGACCGCATGAGCAAACTCAATGCTGCTGTGATGGGTGCCGACAACGACCCCTTCTACGGAGCACCTGTGGTGTTGGTGGTTTTGGCCGACAAGAGTGTGCATACTTGTGTCGAGGATGGCAGCCTCGTGATGGGCAACCTGATGAACGCCGCCCACGCCAAGGGCCTTGGCTCCTGCTGGATTCACCGCGCCCGTGAGGTCTTCGAGAGCGAAGAGGGCAAGCAAATCTTGAAAGAACTCGGCATCGAAGGCGACTACGTGGGCGTTGGTAACTGCATCCTCGGCTACACCAAAGGCGACTATCCTGAGGCCAAACCAAGGAAAGAGAATTGGGTGTATTGGGTGAAATAGCGCTTGGCTTTTAGCTTTTAGCCTTTGGCTTTTAGCTTTTGGCCAACAGCCAATAGCTAATAGCTAACAGCCAGATTCCGTAATCACTTTTTTTGAACTACGTTCTTGCATTACCTTCTACATCCCCTTATATTTCACGGGTTGTTGCCGGAAACGTTCAACAACCCGTTTGATTACGTGCCGCATCCCGTGTGTGAGGCGGCGGTGGCGGATTTGCTGCCGCGTGTCGAGGAGTTGATGCGCGGGAACCCCGAAGGCAAGATGTTCGGGGTGTTGGTCGTGACGAAAGAGGAAAAGCTCTATTATTTGGCGGCTTTTTCGGGACAGCTGTACGACAAGTCGGTGCTGCCTGGCTTTGTGCCGCCCGTCTTCGATTTTCTCGACCCTGACGGCTATTTTAAGCGGCACGAGGCGGAAATAACAGCCATTAATCAAGAAATCATCAGTTTGGAGTCCGATAGTGGGTATATCGAATCTCGAAAAACTTATCAGCAATTACAAGCGGATGCTGAGGTTGCCATAGCAGCCGCCAAGCAAGAAATGTTGGAAGCCAAAGCGAAACGCGATGCCGAACGTTCCCAAAGGATGCTGACAGCTGAAGAAGAGGCTGCTTTCGTGAAGGAGAGCCAGTTCCTGAAAGCAGAACTGCGGCGCGAGAAACAACGTTGGGCGGAAAAGGTATCCGCTGCGAAGGCTGAGGTAGCTGATTTCGAAAAACGGATAGACGAGCTGGCAAACCTGCGCAAAATGATGTCGGAGGCATTGCAGAACTGGCTGTTCGAGCACTTCGTTATGGTGAATTATGCGGGCGAGAAGCGTAATTTGTTGGATATTTTCCGTGACACGGTACAGCAGTTGCCGCCCGCTGGCACGGGCGAATGCTGCGAGCCGAAACTCTTGCAATACGCATACGTACATGGACTTAAGCCTGTCCAAATGGCGATGTTTTGGTGGGGGAAGTCGCCCGACAACGAAATCCGCCACCATCTGCACTATTATCCCGCCTGCTCGGGCAAATGCAAGCCAGTGCTGACCTACATGCTACCACCGGAGGTGTTGGCTGCAAATTCGCATCGAGACCTCTTCGAGCAACTGGAAATTGTTTATGAGGATGCCGATTTGTGGGTCGTGGACAAACCTTCTGGGATACTGAGCGTGCCGGGGAAGTCGCACCGCGAATCCGTAATTTCCTTGTTGCAGGAACGTTGCCAAGAAGGCGAAACACCGTTAGTCGTTCACCGGTTGGACATGGACACCAGCGGGATGCTGGTCGTGGCGAAGCACAAAACCGCGCATTATCAGTTGCAGAAACAGTTCAGAAACAGAGAGATACAGAAAACTTACGTGGCCGTATTAGACGGCGATCCATTGCCGATAGGGGAGGAGGGGCGCATCGAATTGCCGCTTTTCCCCGACCTGATGCACCGCCCGTTCCAGAAGGTCGATAAAGCACATGGAAAACCCGCCGTGACGCTGTATCGTGTTGTGGACGAACACGTTGTAGAACTCCATCCGCTGACAGGTCGCACGCACCAGCTGCGCGTCCACTGCGCCCACGCGGAGGGGTTAGGTCGTCCCATTAAGGGTGACAACCTCTACGGTCGCCGCGCTGACCGACTCTATCTGCATGCCGCGCGGATTGCGTTCGCGCACCCGATGAGCGGAGAGGAAATGGTGTTTGAGCGGAAGCCGGCGTGGTGAGAAAAAACGATTTCCCTCTTGACAAGCGGTCGTTTTTGTTGTATTTTTGCATCCAATTTAAAAACGAAATATTATGATCACTGAAATGAAATTATATCAATCGGAAGACCTTCAAGTGAGATTGGATGTTCTTGTTGAAAATGAGACTGTTTGGTTGAGTCAAAAGCAGATGGCAATTCTTTATGGAACCGCTGTACCAGCAATTTCAAAACATATTAAAAACATCTTTGAATCAGGAGAGTTGCAAACTAATTCAACTGTTTCCAAAATGGAAATAGTTCAGCAGGAAGGAGACAGAACCGTTTGCCGAACTATGACAATGTATAATATGGATATGATTATCGCTGTCGGCTACAGAGTTAATTCTATTCAAGCGACCAATTTCCGCATTTGAGCTACGCAAGTACTAAAAGAGTATTTATATCGTGGTTATGCCATCTATCAAAGAATGAACCAAGTTGAAAACCAAGTGGCAAAACTCACAAATCAGGTTCAAACGATGGTGCAAAAAGCTCTTCCGCCAAAACAAGGTATTTTCTTTGATGGACAAATATTTGATGCCTATCAATTTGTGTCGAATTTGATACGCAGTGCGAAAAGTTCCATTGTCCTGATTGACAATTATGCTGATGACAGTGTCTTAACCCAGCTGACGAAGAGAGCAGATGGGGTGATTACAAAAAGGTGCATCCTTCTGACCTTTTTGCGTCATACATAAAGATAAAATTGCTATGTTTGCCGACAGAAAAATCCTAATACAATGAATACCAACCATTCCAATAGCATAATTACGTTTTTCAGGGCGATAATGACAGTCGTGTTGATGGCGTTTTGCATGACAACATACGCCACCGATCAAGAATCAGACATCTTTCTTGATAATGGCAAGAAATATGATTTGTATGTCAACTGGGGGCATCCATCTCCGTTGCAGGTTCTCTATATTCGCACGGATACGGAGTCGCCTTTCAGAAGCTATAGCACGGGAAATTATCGCGGACATGTCGCCACTTGGCAGGTCAGCGACAGCGCACTCTACCTTGTCTCCGTGGATTCACGCTTTCATTTCGGCGGAACAGGCACATATTGGCCCAACGACAGCACTCGCATTGACACGATGGCCGAACCTGCCTTTTTCGGTATCCAGTCATTGTCAGGAGCCGCTCCGGGGAAAGATGGCTCGGTATTTGCGGATTGGTTTTCGGGAGTTTTGGAAGTCACCCCGACGTATCAGGATCTTAAAAACGGTACATCTGAGGAATGGGTCCGTTATCTCTATTTTCGTAATGGAAAGATGTGGAAGGATGTCACTGTTTTGCCGAAAGATTGGGAGAAAATGAAGGATTTCAAGAAAAAATATAAGAAAGATTCCGATTTGATGGAGAAGTATCAGATGGTTTATCTCAACCAATGTTATCTTTCCTATTATTTGCGGAGCGGTTTGGCTCATGATCAGGTGATATTTGGTGGGCATCAGGGTCGATTTCCTACTCGAGATTTCCGCCCCATGCTGTTGTTGCTGTATGATAACGATCCGCTGCAGTTCCCTTTCAGTTGGGAAAATTTTAAAAAGAACGGAGCCCCAGTCTGCACATGGATCATCCAAAACGACTCTATCTTTCTCACCCAAGTGATGCTCCAAAGTGGATTGGACTTGTTTGAATACGAAGAAGAAAGTGTTAAACTATCGGATTTGTTTCGTCCAGAACGCATTGTCAACAAACGCGTTTTTGCGTTTTGGATGAATGGTGAATTTGTTGTGGAGTATGGGAAGGAGGAAGAGGATATGTTTGGGTTGAAACAAATGAAAGTGGATAGAAGACAGACCATTACGTTAGATTCAGGTCGTGTGGTGAAGTCCGAATGGTCGCCGTCGGCTTTCGAAGAATAACTCGTTGATAGTTCTCACGCACACGGCGTTCCAGGATAGAGTGTCGCGCACCGATCTATGATGGCGTTGGCGTTTTCAAAGCCCGTGTCGCAAACATTTTTGTTTCTGTTCCCGTCGTAGCCCATTACGAGGTGCATGGTGTCATAGCCGATGTTGATGAATTGCAGAAGCTTGCGATCTCGCTTTCCTGCTGCTGCTTTGTATTTCTCTATTGATGGCCGTCCTTTGCCGTTGCGAATAGGCAGGACAGCGTCAAGCGCGATCAGACATCCTTTCCATAGGATGTCGCCTGCCGTCTTGATGTATTTGCGGTCTTCGTATGACTTTGTTTCAGGGTCATAGTTCGCATTCTTGATAATCTCTTTCGCGTTTGCCACATACCTTCGGGCTTCTTCAATGGGATCTTTCTTTTCCATGATTCTTGATTCTTTTTGTTTATAAAAATGATGCTGCAAAGATATAATATTTTTTTATGTATGCCAATGACTTGGTAGGATTTTTTTATTGCTGATAATTAGATAGTTGAAAATAACGGAATTAAATTTTAACTAACATTAGTTAATTTGCGTATGGCATTTTCGCAAAAAAAAGAGGCCGCCCCACTGGACAGCCCCAATATTCTTCATTTTACATTCTTCATTTTTCATTGAACTATTCCAGCTCCATCACCGTTCTGTTCGATGGCCTGTATCCCAACTTCTTCATCAAATTTCGCTCAAAATCGACCTTGGTGGCGAATTTCTTCGGATCTTTCTTCTCTTTCGGGCTCCAGACGCACTCAGAGAGGGCGAACAGACGCGGCATGATCATGTATTCGGCCGTTTCGGGGTCGTTCACGAACTCGGTCCAGAGGTTGCATTGTCCACCGAGGATGTGCTTCTGCTGCGCTTCGCTCAAGCCCTCCGGCATCGGGTCGAAGGAGTAGGCCTTGCCCAAGGAGACGTAACCCTCCATGCAGAGCCGCTCGTCCTTGTCCTTGCTTTGGTAGTAGTTGAAGTAGCAATGCGTGGTCGGGCACATGATGACGTCGTTGCCGTGCTTGGCGGCGGTCTTCGCCACGTCGAGGCCCTGCCAGCACATGATGGTGGAGGTGTTCACCATGTCGTCCGACACGATGTCGTCCCAAATGATGGCCTTCTTGCCGAGCGAATCCAGGTGATGCTCGATCTGGTTCATCAGCCATTGTTGCAGCTCAAACTCATTTCTAAGTCCCTTGTCTTGAATACGTTGCTGGCATTTCGGACAGACCTGCCAGTTGTCGTTGAAGGCCTCGTCGCCGCCGATGTGGATGAGCGGGTAGGGGAAGAGTTCGGCCACTTCAGTGAGCACGTTCTTGTAGAAGGTGAGCACGCCGTCGTTGCCGGCGCACATGATGGCTTTGGGCGGCCAGTAGGGACCCACGGCCACGGTGTAGGGATAGTCGTCGCAGGCGTACTGCGGGTAGGCGGCGAGGATGGCACTGCAGTGGCCGGGAATTTCGATTTCAGGGATGATGTCGATGTGGCGGGCGGCGGCGTAGCGTACGATGTCGCGAATCTGTTCTTTGGTGTAGAAACCGCCGTAGGTCATGGGCTCGTCGGGCATCACTGGGTGCAGCGTGTCCCAGGAGGTGCGCTCGGGACGCCACGCGCCCACGCGGGTGAGCTCGGGGTATTGGTCGATTTGCACGCGCCAACCGTGGTCATCGGTGAGGTGCCAGTGGAACTTGTTGATTTTGTAGTAGGCCAGCAGGTCGATGTACTTCTTCACGAAGGCGGTGTCGAAGAAGTGGCGCGACACGTCGAGGTGGGCGCCGCGGTAGCCAAAGCGCGGGTAGTCGGTGATTTGGCAGCAAGGCACGGCGAAGGTCTTGCTGTCGGCCAACTTGTCGGTGCCGGCGAGCTGCAGCAGTGTCTGCATGCCGTAGAACAGTCCGGCGGTGGTGTTCGCCTCTACCGTGATGCGCTTGGCTTTCACCTCTAACACATAGCCCTCGTCGCCGATGTCTTTGATCTCTTTCTTGCTGATAGAGAACAAGATGGAATTCTTCTTGGCACTTTCGGCGTCGCCCAGGTTCGGACGGATCTTGAAGTAGCTTTCATAGAGCTCGCGGATCATTTTCGAGGTTTCGGTGCCGTTTGCGCCGAGGTTGTCGAAGCAGAGCATCGTCTTGTCGTCGATGGTGAACTGCCCGCCTTTGGGGGTGACTTCGACTGGCTCGGGCACCACCACGATGGCTTTGGGTTTCTGGCAGCCGAATAGCACGACGGCCGCGATGATGATAGTCAAAAGGGTGATCTTTTTCATATTTGGATGTTTATAATTTCTTAAATCAAGAATTGTTATAATGCTAGGCAGGATTCTCCTATCTTATGGATGCCTTCGAGGATGCGTGTCCGTTGGGCTGGCCGTGGCTGGGAAACGGCATTGGCGTAGTGTGACAGTTGCGCGTGCTTGATACCGGTTATTCTGCTGAGGGCAGACAATGTGGTGTATTGCTGCGCCTCATGCAGAATTGCACTTATTCTTTTCTCATATTCAAGTGTGTATTCGCCTCGTTGAATGGCTTCGGGTATGGGGTCATTGTCCAAAAGACAACCTTCAATCTGGGTGCGAACACCCTCTTCAGCGTCTTTTTGCAAATCCTCGAAAGTTTTTCCGGTGGCAAGCACTACACCGCCAATTCTTTCGTCACAAATATATGCGGCGTAATTTTTACCGCACCAATCCACTGATACTATTATCTTTTCCATAATTGTTCTTATTCAATGTTTATTTCCAGCCTGCTTGTTTGAAAATGCTGCTTAAATAAAAGTCATCTAAATCGTCTGACAGCTTTTTGTTTACTGTAACCTTTCCCTTTTTTATCGGGTGTTTGTATTGCCGATGGTCTCCTTTCGTGTAGGCGAGGTACCACCCGTCCTTTTCGAGCATCTTGATGACTTCTTTAACTTTTTTTGTTTTCATACGTGAATATAAATCGCGGCAAAGATAGTATTATTTTTAATACTAATCAATGCCAGAATTAAAATCTTTTTTCTTCGATTTCGAACAAGTCCCCCGCAATCCCGTCCGCGAACCAGAGTCCCTCTGTGGTCAGTCTCAGGCGGTCGGGGGTGCATTCGTAGTAGCGGGTGTCCACGTCCGTCTCGAAATGCCGGAGCAGACCGCCCGTGCGCTCCCGCCCGAAAAGCGCTTCCATCTCCCGCAAGTCGATGCCGGCGCGGGTGCGCAGCCGTAGAAGCAGGTACTCGTTGTAATGATCTGTATCGGTGAGGGTTTCGCGTTCGTGGAAGGGTTTCCGTTGCTCGATTTGGGCGAAGTAGTCCGATAAGGTAGGGGCGTTCCAGGAGCGGTGTGTGCCGTCGAAGGAGTGCGCCGCCGGACCGAGCCCGAGGTAGGGTGTGCGGTCCCAGTAGGCGGAGTTGTGTCGTGATTCCCAGCCCTTTACTGCGAAATTGGAAACCTCGTACTGCGCGAACCGCGACTTCGCGACCGTTTCCGACAGTATGGCATATTGTACGGAAGCCAAATCCTCATCCGGTTCCACGGTTTTGTGCTGACGGATGCGGCGGTAGAGCAGCGAGTTCTCTTCCACGGTGAGCGCATAGGCGGAAAAGTGCCGTATGGGCATGGCAAACGCGGTTTCTAACTCTTTTAACCACAATGTGTTGTCTCGCTCGTTGACGCCGTAAATCAAGTCGATGGAAATATTGTCAAAACCGGCTTTATGCGCGTTTTCCACCGCTTGCATGGCCTCTTTGGCGGTATGTTTCCGTCCTAAAAATTGCAGAATCTCATCATGGAAGGATTGTATGCCGATGCTTATTCTGTTGAATCCCAAAGTTCTAAGTCCCATGCAGAAATCCAATGTGAGTTGTTCTGGATTGGCCTCGATGGTGATTTCCGCGTCCGGGTCGATGTCGTAGTGCCGGTGTATGCCGTCGAGAATATATTGTAGCTGAGACGGTGGCAACAACGATGGGGTTCCGCCGCCGAAATAGACGGTGCGGATGGCTTTTCCTGCGCTCTCTTCTTTACGCAGGGTCATCTCCTCAGACAGCGCGGACAGGAATTTCTCTATCTCCCGATGGTTCACGGTGGAATAGAATCCGCAATAGACGCACTTGGACTTGCAGAACGGGACGTGGATGTAAAGGCCGCTTTTTTCTTTCATGCGGCAAAAGTACGTTTTTTTTGACGATGTGCATAATTTTGTATTTTTGCAGTCTAATTCGCTTGAAATGAACGATAAAAAACATTGCCGCATCTGGATTGAACCGATGACGCGGGAGGAGTATTTGGGCAGGGAGAAGCCTCTTGCCATCAGTTACAGCATCCAGTCCACCCCCGTCGGGCGCGTTTTGATTGCCTCGACACCCAAAGGCATTTGTTTCCTGATGCCCGCTGCCGAAAAGTGGCAACCCGAGGCGACGTTGAGGCGGCATTTTTCCAAGGCGCGGTTCCGCAACCGTGTCGTCGCCCTGCATAAAAAGGCTCTTTTGCTGCTCCGTCGCCATGATGACAAGGTCTCGAGTCTTTGCCTGCATTTGTATGGCACGCCGTTCCAGTTGGAGGTGTGGCGGGATTTGCTCGACATTCCCGGCGGCATGGTGACCACCTACCGGCACATCGCCGAGCGGATTCGCCGGCCGCGTGCTGCGAGGCCGGTGGGACAGGCGGTCGGTGCCAACCCGGTGATGTGCATCGTGCCCTGCCACCGCGCGGTCTGCTCCAACGGCACCCTCGGCGGCTATCGGTGGGGTGTCTCCCGCAAGATCAAACTCTTGAATCTGGAGGCACAGTCCAACGCCAAGAGCGCAGGCCTCCAAAATTGGGAACCAACGCTGTTTTAACGTTATGGAAGCGAAGCATCTGATTCTGATCTATTTGGCGGCCATCACGGTGGTCACCTTCATCGTGTACGGCATCGACAAGTGGAAGGCGCAGCACAAGCGTTGGCGCATCCCGGAGAGTGCTCTGTTGGGATTGGCAGCCATCGGCGGCAGCGTCGGGGCGTGGTTGGGGATGAAGGTCTGGCGCCACAAGACCCAGCACAAGAAGTTCAAGTACGGCGTGCCGGCGATACTGGCGGCGCAGGTGGCGCTGGCGGTGTGGTGGCTGGTGAAATAGGTTTTTTCTTTATTGGTCCGCTTTTTGGCGCAGTCGAGTGGTAATTTTGCCGCATGAAATTAAAAGCGACAAGATTATGAAAGAGAAAAGCAAATTCTATCTGGGCTGCCACTTGGCGGGCCGCAAGTATCATGAAGCAGACCTTGTTTGGGACCGGCTGCGTGTCGGGATGCCGTTGCGTTTGGGGCGCGAGGCCGACAACCGCTACGACCCCGAGGCCGTGCAGGTCATCTTCAACAGCGACGGCGAGGACTTCCTCCTCGGCTACATACCCCGTGGCGACAACCGCAGTCTCGCCTCCTTCTTCGACATGGGCCACGACGACCTCTTCGACTGCCGCATCAGCCGCATCGCCCCCGAGGAGCATCCTGAGGAGCAAATCCAGCTGACGGTGAGGATACGGAGGAAGGACAGCCAGCACGGTTGACAGTCTCGACATCACTCCCGACGACCTGGTGGTCAGCGACAATGTAAATGTGGTGTGGGGGCTGAAATAGGTTTCGTGTACGCTTTTTGGAGCTGGCACGAACAAGCTGGTACATTGTATGTATCTGTCATTTTGTGACAAACACACTTTTTTGTATGTGGTATTTTGAAACAAAATTGTATCTTTGCAGGTGGTAATTTAAAACAATACTCAAGTTTTGCATGTTTGTTTTTTGCAATAAGTACTTTTCCAGGTAGAATTGGGAATTATCCCTGCCGTGTGCGGATAAAAGAGGCTAATCCGTTCGCGAAACAGCCCGTTAGGACTAAAAGGCTTGGAAAAGAGATTTCTTAAATAATCGTATCTTTGCCGCGTAAATTACTGACAAATAGA